>NZ_JRGK01000055.1 GCF_000764645.1 Aeromonas finlandensis | reverse complement strand
TCACCAGACCGCTGATGCCATTGGGGAAGAAGCCGCCTTGCGCCCACAGGTTGGTGACGCTCGCCTCGGGGCCGCCGGTGCCGGAGATGAGCAGATAGCCACCGAAGCCAATCATGCCGATGATGGCGACCACCTTGATGATGGCGAACCAGAACTCCATCTCGCCAAACGCTTTGACGTTGGAGAGGTTGATGGCGTTGATCAGCACGAAGAAGAAGGCTGCCGACATCCAGGTCGGGATCTCTGGCCACCAGTACTGGACATAGATGCCCACCGCGGTCAGCTCGGCCATGCTCACCAGCACGTAGAGCACCCAGTAGTTCCAGCCGGACGCAAAACCGGCAAACTCGCCCCAGTATTTGTAGGCAAAGTGGCTGAAGGAGCCGGCTACCGGCTCTTCCACCACCATTTCACCGAGCTGGCGCATGATCAGGAAGGCGATAAAGCCGCCGATGGCGTAGCCCAGCAGGACCGAGGGGCCTGCCATCTTGATGGTTTGGGCAATGCCCAGAAAGAGGCCGGTGCCGATGGCGCCGCCCAAAGCAATCAACTGAATGTGGCGGTTTTTAAGGCCGCGCTTCAGCTCCTCACCGTCTTGTTTCAAATCCATGGATCTGTCCTTACGTCTCTGTTGTCTCTGGTCGGTATTGGGCTCATCCTGAGCAGGCCGCAGTGCGTAGCCAAAACCTGACGAAAGCTGTATTTATTTCGTTACGCCATGCCGTTTTCAATTTTTACTGTTGGCTGGCAACCGAAGCAGAATAGTGATAATCCGCCATGAATGCACCTGTTTTCCATGCTGAATGGCCGTGTTTTGTACCAAAGGCAGCTTTTTTATGATCTGGAGAGGCTTTCAGATAGTTTTTGGTTGATGTTTGTGCAATCGAATTCGATTTTGTTGACATTTTGCTTTGGCGGTGGGTTTTTGTTGTGTTGGGCCATAAATGGATGCAAATGATGCCAAACAAGCGAGAGTGCAGGGAAGAGTGCAGGACGTTGGAGTCCCAAGAGCGTGAAAGTGTGCTGCAACAAGGGGTTGCCCGGGGCCTGCTGGTGGCGCTCTGGTTAGGGATTGCCGCCTGTCCGCTGTTGTTACTGGTGGCCGCCACCATGCTGCTGGGCTGGCTGTTGCTCGGTGATCAGGGGTTGCTCCACTACTGGCCGTCGCTGCTACTGGTTGGTGGAGTGACGGGGGCACTTGCTGGCGGCTGGTTGGCGGAGCGGGTTCGCCTGCGCCACGGCTTGCTGGCCTTCTATGCCCGGTTGATGAACAACCCTGAGCTCAATCGTTAGTTATGTCTGGCTGTGCGCACAGCACAGTAGAGCAGAGCGGAACAGAACAGAGCGGCAGGTGACAAGCGCGCAATGACAAGGTCGGCACGCAGAGGGATAAGCATTTGTGGTACTTATCCCTTTTTCATCCATGCTTTTCACCGTCATCTATGCAAACCACAACTTACAACAGCTGACTTTTACCGCCGATCTGGGGTTTTTATCTTTTGTTGATGTCGATAGCTGTCAAGCTGGCTTAACAGAGCTGGCGGCGAAGACCGGTCGCCTCGAGGACCTTGGCGCTGATCTCCTCCACCGAGTGGGAGCTGGTATCGAGGAAGCGGATCGCCTCCTGGCGAAACAGCCGCTCCACGCAGGCCAGCTCCTGCTCGCACTGTTCGATGGAGGAGTAGCGGCTGTTGGCACGGCGCTGGTTACGGATCTCATGCAGCCGCTGCGGCGCTATGGTGAGGCCAAACAGCTTGTGACGGTTGGCCTTGAGGGGGGCGGGCAGCTCCAGCATGCCCATGTCCTGCTCGATAAAGGGGTAGTTGGCGGCACGAATGCCGAACTGCAGCGCCAGATAGAGGCTGGTGGGGGTCTTGCCGCAGCGGGAGACCCCGATCAGGATGATGTCCGCCTCATCGTACTCTTTGGTGGTGATGCCATCGTCGTTGGCCAGCGCAAAGTTGACCGCCTCGATGCGATCGTCATAGAGCTTGCGATTCTCCATGCCGTGAGTGCGGTGGAGGCGGGGCTCGGCTTTTACCCCCAGCTCCTGCTCCAGCGGGCTGACGAAGGTATTGAGAAAGTCATGGCCGCACGCTTCCGATTTGAGCACCTCTTCCCGTACCAGCGGGTCGACGATGGTGTGAAACAGGATGGGGCGCACCCCGGTCTGGCGGAACTGTTCATCGATCCGCATCCGCACCTGACGGGCTTTCTCCTGGGTCTCCACAAAGGGGATAGTGATCTGCTCGAAGGCCAGCGGAAACTGGCTCAGTACCGCGTGGCCGAACACTTCGGCGGTGATGGCGGTGCCGTCTGAAACATAAAATACGGTGTGCACGTGGGGCTCCTGTGATACCGGCGTATAGGGCCGCATGGGGTAAAGGGTGAGAAGTATCCCTCGAAACCATACCAGTTTTGTCAACCGATCTGCTGTGCCCAAGTTGTGAAGTGGCTTGCAAACCTGAATCGTTATCTTTTTGTGTCGCCATTGTAGAATGTTCCGGTCATTCGACCATCCTCAACCCTTGCTCGGGGATTTTTTTGAAAACCAGTAGAAAACGTTTTCATGGTCGTTGGCAACCAAAGAAACAGACAATAACGCACCTGACTTACCCATAACCTCATCGATTAAATCGGGCGCACGAGGTGCGATGGCATCGGTGCCCACCAATCTGGAGACATCCAAGTGCAACAGTACGTGCTCTGGTACGAACAACTCGGAATGCAGGACGTAGAACGAGTTGGCGGCAAGAACGCATCCCTTGGCGAGATGATCAGTAACCTCTCTGGCGCCGGTGTATCCGTGCCGGGGGGCTTTGCCACCACCGCCTTTGCGTTTAACGAGTTTCTGGAGTCAAGCGGCCTCAACGGCAAGATCCACCATCTGCTCGACAATCTGGACGTGGACGATATCGCTGCCCTCAACCGGGCCGGTCAGCAGATCCGCGACTGGGTGATCGACGCCCCGTTCCAGCCCGAGCTGGAGCAGGCGATCCGGGTTGCCTATGAGAAGTTGAGTGCAGGCTTGGGTGATGGCATGAGTGCCTCGTTTGCGGTGCGCTCCTCCGCCACTGCCGAGGATATGCCGGACGCCTCCTTTGCCGGTCAGCAGGAGACCTTCCTCAACGTACGTGGCATCGATGCCGTCATGACGGCGGTCAAGCATGTGTTTGCTTCTCTGTTCAACGATCGCGCCATCTCCTATCGGGTGCATCAGGGCTATGACCACAAGGGGGTTGCTCTCTCGGCCGGGGTGCAGCGGATGGTGCGCTCGGATCTCGCCGCCTCCGGCGTGATGTTTACCCTGGATACCGAGTCCGGCTTCAACGACGTGGTCTTTATCACCGGCAGTCAGGGGCTGGGGGAGATGGTGGTGCAGGGGGCCGTCAATCCGGACGAGTTCTATGTGCACAAGCCGACCCTCAAGGGCGGCCGCCCGGCGGTGGTGCGCAAGACCCTCGGCTCCAAGCTTATCAAGATGACCTACTCGGACGATGCCGGTCACGGCCGTCAGGTGAAGATTGTCGACACCGATGAGGCCGAGCGCAGCCGCTTCTGCATCACCGATGAGGAGGTAATGGCGTTGGCGAAACAGGCCCTTATCATCGAGCAGCACTATGGTCGCCCGATGGATATCGAGTGGGCCAAGGATGGGCAGGATGGCCAGCTCTACATCGTGCAGGCGCGCCCGGAAACCGTGCGCAGCCGTCAGGAGGCCAACACCCTCGAGCGTTTTGCCCTCAAGCAGTCGGGCAAGGTGCTGATCGAAGGGCGGGCCATCGGCCACAAGATTGGTGCGGGCCCGGCGCGGGTCATCTCCTCCATCAGCCAGATGGACGAGGTACAGTCCGGCGACGTGCTGGTCACCGACATGACCGACCCGGACTGGGAGCCCATCATGAAGCGGGCCTCCGCCATCGTGACCAACCGGGGCGGCCGCACCTGTCACGCTGCCATTATCGCCCGCGAGCTGGGCATTCCGGCGGTGGTGGGTTGTGGCAACGCCACCGACCATATTGAGCCGGGTCAGCGGATCACCGTCTCCTGCGCGGAAGGGGATACCGGTTTTATCTATGACGGCGAGCTGGACTTCGACGTGGCGGTGACCGAGGTGGGCAACATGCCACGGTTGCCCATCAAGATCATGATGAACGTCGGCAACCCGGACCGGGCCTTCGACTTTGCCCAACTGCCCAATGCAGGGGTGGGGTTGGCACGCCTCGAGTTCATCATCAACCGGATGATCGGGGTGCACCCCAAGGCGCTGCTGGAGTTTGACCAGCAAACGCCAGAGCTGCAGTCCACCATCGCCAAGATGATCGCCGGTTACGACAGTCCGCGTGAGTTCTACGTGGCCAAGCTGACCGAGGGGATCGCCACCCTGGGGGCGGCGTTCTGGCCGGAGCGGGTGATCGTGCGGATGTCGGACTTCAAGTCCAACGAGTACGCCAACCTGGTGGGCGGTCGTGGCTACGAGCCCCACGAGGAGAACCCGATGATCGGTTTTCGTGGCGCGTCACGCTACATCGCCGACAGCTTCCGCCCCTGCTTTGCCCTCGAGTGCGAGGCGATCAAGCGGGTGCGCGATGTGATGGGGCTGACCAACGTCGAGGTGATGATCCCCTTCGTGCGCACCGTGGGTGAGGCGGAGCAGGTGATCGAGATCCTGGCTGAGAACGGTCTGCGTCGTGGCGAGCGGGGGCTCAAGGTGATCATGATGTGCGAGATCCCGAGCAACGCCCTGCTGGCGGACAAGTTCCTCGAGCACGTGGACGGCTTTTCCATCGGCTCCAACGACATGACCCAGCTCACTCTTGGGCTGGATCGGGATTCCGGGCTGATTGCCCACCTGTTCGACGAGCGCAACGAGGCGGTCAAGGCGCTGCTGGCGATGGCGATCCAGGCTGCGCGCAAGGCGGGCAAGTATGTGGGGATCTGCGGCCAAGGCCCATCCGATCACCCGGACTTCGCTGCCTGGCTGGTGGAGCAGGGGATCGATTCGGTGTCGCTGAACCCCGATACCGTGGTCGACACCTGGCTCTATCTGGCGGAGCAGCATGGCGGCAAGTAAGCCACTGTCACAATGAACAGCACAGAAAGGGGGCCATGATGGCCCCCTTTGTTATCTGTGTGGTGCGGCCTATTTCGGCTGCTGTTCGGCCCCCGACAGCTCGATCTGTACCTTCACCCCTTCGCTCTTGAGCTTGCTGGCGATGGCGTTGAGATCGGTGCCCGGTTTGGCCTCCAGCAGGGCGATACCGCCACTGCTCTGTTTGAAGCTCAGGCCGTGGCGGCTTGCCAGTGCGGTGGCGCTGGCATCGTCAGCTTCCACCAGCAGGGTGCCGCTGACAGTGAGCTCCGGGCTGGCGGCCCCTTGCATCAGCACGTCGCCGCGGCGCAGGCTCTGCTGCGGGACCTTGCTGTCAAGACTGCGGGCGACCCGCTTCTTGCTGCCGTTGTCGGGAATGAGATAGGTCTCGCCGTTCACCTCTATGGTGCTGTACTGCTTGCCATCCATGGTGATGGACTCTTCGGCGCAGAGCTGTCCCGAGAGGGGGGCCAGCAAGGTTGCCAGAAGCAAGGTAACAGGTTTGTTCATGGTAATACTCCTAGCGTGTTAGCTGCGGTTGGCTTCGTGACCCAGGACCCGCAGGGACCATGAGATCAGCTTGCCCGGTTGGCGATTGTTGTGCTCGGTCAGGGTGGTGCGCTCCTTGGTCTCGCGATGGAGCAGAGAGACCTGGCGGGTACCGTTGGCAACGTCGGTCACCTCCAGTCGCCATTCGCCCTCGGCTGCTTCACCGTAGAACTTGTGGGAGAGCAGGCGCATGTCACGCAGCCCTTTGGTGTGCACATATCCCAGTTTTTGCTGATCAAGGGATTGACCGACCAGGCTGTTGAAGGGGTTGAGCAGGATGCTGCGGGTGCCTGAGGGAGAGACCAGCTCGATCAGCAGGTCGGGCAGGCGCTGATGATCCAGATTCACCATCACCTGAACCGCTTCCACCGTCAATGGTGTCACGATGCGTGTGGTTGAACGGGTCGGGCTGTTGCCAGTATCCGCAATGGCGGCGGCGCTGCCAGTAACGCTGGTCTTCAGCCAGGGCAGTTGCACCAGAGGGGGG
>NZ_JRGK01000054.1 GCF_000764645.1 Aeromonas finlandensis | reverse complement strand
CAGCAGGCGCGCCTTGCGCTCCGCTACCTCGCCGCCGCCGACCAGCAGCACGGGTTTGTTGTCGAGTCGGCAAAAGATGGGCAAGTAGTCCATGGGGCCTCCGGATCAGGCGGTTTGGGTCTGGTTGGCGGTGCTGGTGGTGTCGGTCACTGCCACCGGGCGCTCAGCCTTCGGGGTGGCATACCAGTAGCCGAGGCCCATAAAGAGGACGCCGGAGACGGTGTTGCCCAGGGTCACCCACAGCAGGTTGTGGCCGATGCCGCCCAGGGTGTAGGCCTCGGAGTGGGCACCAAACCAGGAGAGCGCGAACAGGGTCATGTTGGCGATGGAGTGCTCGTAGCCGGAGGCGATAAAGGCCAGCAGGCACCACCAGATGGCGATGAAGCGGGCGGCCCCTTCGGTGCGCAGCGCCATCCAGATGGCGAGGCAGACCAGCCAGTTGCAGAGGATCCCCTTCATAAACAGGGTCAGCGCCGGTGCCTGGGTTTTGGCCAGCGCCACCTTGTGGGCCAGACTGCCTGCGTCCGGCAGCAGGCTGCCGCCGTAGGAGTAGATCAGCGCCACCACGACGGAGCCAATCAGGTTGCCTGCCCAGGTCTGCGGCAGGATGCGCAGCAGGTCGGCCATGGTGATCTTGCCGCTCTTCACCCCGAAGGTGAGGAACATGGTGTGGCCGGTAAACAGCTCGGAGCCAGCGATGATCACCAGGGTCAGGGCGATGCCGAAGGTGGCCCCCATCACCAGCGGCCGGATGGCGGGATCCACCAGATTGCCCAGGGTGAAGATTAGGATGATGCCGAGGCCCACATAGGCCCCTGCCATGGCGGAGCTGAGCCAGAAGCCGAGCTTGTCGCTGCGCTCGAAGCGGTTGATGCGGGCCGCGTTGGCGGCGCACTTGTTGATGGTTTCCGTGTACATCTTGTGAGTCCTTGAAAGGGCTGCCCACAGGCAGCCCGAAAGAGAGTGAAATCGGCTTTAGACGGCGACCCAGACATGCTGGTCGCGCACTTCAACGGGGTAGCTCTGCAACGACATCTCAGGGTTGTCGAAACAGTGGCCGTCGCTCAGGCGAAAGCGCTGCTTCTTGAGCGGGCTGGCGACCCAGAGCTCGCCGTCGTGTTCGCAAATCAGGCCCCGCGACAGCACGTTGGCGGCGAAGAAGGGATCCCGGTTGTCGATGGCGAACACCTCGGCTGCCGCGCTCGGGCGGAACAGGGCGATCTGGCGACCTTCAATGAGTGCGCAGACACCAGTGCCCGGCAGGATGTCGTTGAGTTGGCAGGCAAGTTTCATTATTTGGTCTCCACCTCGATCTGGTAGACGGGGATGCGCTCGGCCGGAGTGGCCGGTCGATGCTGGTCGCGCTCGGCGACGAACTGAACGTCCGGATCGCGCTTGTCGCTGTTGATGAAGTGGCTGAAGCGCTTGAGCGCTTCCTCTTCATTGAGGGTGCGCGACCATTCGCACTCGTAGCTGTCGATAAGGCGTTGGATATCGCGCTCCAGCGTCTTGGCCAGCCCCAGCTTGTCGTCGACGATCACCTCGCGCAGGTAGTCGACGCCCCCTTCCAGATTGCCGAGCCAGACCGAGGTGCGCTGCAGTTTGTCGGCGCTGGTGACGTAGAACATCATAAAACGGTCTATCAACCGGACTAACGTCTCGCGGTCGAGGTCAGAAGCCAGCAGGTCGGCGTGGCGCGGCTTCATGCCGCCGTTGCCGCCCACATAGAGGTTCCAGCCCGCGTCGGTGGCGATGATGCCGACATCCTTGCCCTGGGCTTCTGCGCATTCACGGGTACAGCCGGAGACACCGAACTTCATCTTGTGCGGGGTGCGAATCCCCTTGTAGCGGTTCTCGAGGAAGACCCCGAGGCCGACGCTGTCCTGCACGCCGAAACGGCACCAGGTGCTGCCGACGCAGGTCTTGGCCATGCGCAGCGCCTTGGCGTAGGCCTGACCGGTCTCGAATCCGGCCGCCAGCAGTTTGCGCCAGATGGCGGGCAGATCATCCTTCTGGGCCCCGAACAGGCCGATGCGCTGGGCGCCGGTGATCTTGGTGTAGAGCTGGTAGTCGCGGGCCACTTCGGCCACCGCCAGCAGCCCTTCCGGGGTCACTTCGCCACCGGCCATGCGCGGGATGACGGAGTAGCTGCCGTCCTTCTGCATGTTGCCGAGGAAGATGTCGTTGGTGTCCTGCAGCGGGGTATTGCGCGGGCTCAGCACATGCTCGTTCCAGCAGGAGGCGAGGATGGAGCCGACGGTCGGTTTGCACACCTCGCAGCCATAGCCCTGACCATGCTTGGCCAGCAGCTCGTCGAAGCTCTTGATCCCCTCCACCTTGACCAGATGGAACAGCTCCTGACGGGAGTGGGGGAAGTGGGCGCAGAGGTGGTTGTTGACCTCGATGCCCTGCTTCACCAGCTCGGCGTTGAGCACCTGACTGATGAGCGGCACACAGCCGCCGCAGCCGGTTCCGGCCTTGGTGTGCTGCTTGATGGCGGCCAGGGTGGTGTGCCCCTCGGCCACCGCCTGAGCGATGTCGCCTTTGGATACGTCGAAGCAGGAGCAGATCTGGGCGCTCTCCGGCAGGGCATCCACCCCCAGCGTCGGCTTGGCACCGGCGTAGGCGGGCAGGATCAGGGTGTCCGGGTGGCTCGGCAGCGGCAGGGCGTTGAGCATCATCTGCAGCAGGTTGCCGTAATCTTCCACATCACCCACCAGCACGGCGCCGAGCAGGCGGCTGTTGTCCTCGCTCACCACGATCTTCTTGTAGACGCCAGCTTGGTCGTCCTGGAACACATAGCTGTGGCTGCCCGGGGTGCGGCCGTGGGCATCGCCGATGGAGCCGACGGAGACGCCGAGCAGCTTGAGCTTGGCGCTCATGTCCGCCCCCTCGAAACGGCTGTCGCCGCCGAGCAGATGGTCGACGGTGATCTGGGCCATCTTGTAGCCCGGCGCCACCAACCCGAAGAAGCGGCCCTGCCAGGCGGCGCACTCGCCGATGGCATAGATGTCGGGATCGGAGGTGAGGCAGTGATCGTCGATGACGATGCCACCGCGTTCGGCGATGGCGAGATCACCGTAGCGGCCCAAGGTATCTTGCGGGCGGATACCGGTGGAGAAGACCACCACATCCACCTCAAGCTGGCTGCCGTCGGCAAAGGCGAGGCGGTGCTTCGCCTGCTCACCGCCATGCATCAGGATCTCGCTGGTGCTCTTGCTGGTGTGTACCTGCACACCCATGGATTCAATCTTGCGGCGCAGCAGCTGGCCGCCCTGACCGTCGAGCTGCTCGGCCATCAGCACAGGAGCAAACTCCACCACGTGGGTCTCGAGACCCAGCGCCTTGAGGGCACCGGCGGCTTCGAGGCCAAGCAGACCGCCACCAATCACCACCCCGCTCTTGCCGCTCTTGGCGGCGCTGCGGATGGCTTTCAGATCCTCGATGGTGCGATAGACGAAGCACTCGTGGTGCTGGCTGCCCGCAATGGAGGGCACCCAGGGGTAGGAGCCGGTAGCCAGCACCAGCTTGTCATACCCGACCACAGTGCCCTTGTTGGAGTGCACTTCGCGGTTGGCCCTGTCGATTGTTTTCACCGCTTCGCCGAGCAGCAGGCGGATGCCGTGCTTGTCGTAGAAGCCGGGTTTGACGAGGGAGAGATCTTCACTGGTGTGATGGGAGAAGTAGGAGGAGAGATGGACGCGATCGTAGGCGGGACGGGGTTCTGCACCGAAGACGGTGATCTCGTAGCGGCCCGGGTCGGCCCGCTCGATCAGCTCTTCGATGAAGCGGTGCCCCACCATGCCGTTGCCCACAACGACCAGTCTGACTTTGCTCATGATTGCCTCTAGTTTGGAGTAATAAAACATCATTCTGGGGCTAGGCTACCCAGTCGGCAGGGGCGGGCAATTGATGCAAATCAAGTGTCTATTTATATATCTCGTCAGGGGTAATTCGATAAAATTCAAAGATATACAAAAATAGGTATACCAGTTGAGTGTTTTGGTGCTTGGTGCGATTGGGGAATAGAGAGAAGGGGGCTGGGACTTCAAATGCAAAACGCCCCCATTTCTGGAGGCGTTTTTTTGCAAACAGAACTGCGCTTACAGAATAAAGCGGCTCAGGTCCTCGTCTTCAATCAGCTTGCCGAGGTGGGCATTGACGTAATCGGTGTCGATGACAAAGGTCTCGCCGGACTTCTCGGAGGCGTCGTAGGAGATATCTTCCATCAGGCGCTCCATCACGGTGTGCAGGCGACGGGCACCGATATTCTCGGTACGCTCGTTGACCTGCCAGGCCGCTTCGGCCAGACGGCGGATGCCATCCTTGGTGAACTCGATGTTGACCCCTTCGGTGGCCATCAGCGCCTTGTACTGATCGGTCAGGGAGGCATTCGGTTCGGTCAGGATGCGCTCGAAGTCATCGGTGGTCAGGGCGGTCAGCTCGACCCGGATCGGCAGACGGCCCTGCAGCTCGGGGATGAGGTCAGACGGCTTGGCGATCTGGAAGGCGCCGGAGGCGACAAACAGGATGTGGTCGGTCTTGACCATGCCGTGCTTGGTGTTGACGGTGCAACCCTCAACCAGCGGCAGCAGGTCGCGCTGTACCCCTTCACGGGAGACATCGGGGCCGGAGCTCTCGCCGCGCTTGCAGATCTTGTCGATCTCGTCGAGGAAGACGATGCCGTTGTTCTCGACTGCGGCGATCGCTTTCTGCTTCAACTCTTCCGGATTGACCAGACGGGCCGCTTCCTCTTCGATCAGCGCCTTCATTGCCTCTTTGACCTTGATCTTGCGCTTCTTCTTCTGGTTCTGGCCCAGGTTCTGGAACAGCCCCTGCAACTGGTTGGCCATCTCTTCCATGCCCGGCGGGGTCATGATTTCGACGCCCATCGGGGAGGCGGAGAGCTCCAGCTCGATCTCTTTGTCATCCAGCTGACCTTCACGCAGTTTCTTGCGGAAGATCTGGCGGGTGTTGGAGTTGTCGGCTTTCTCTTCCTCACCCCAGGTGTTGCGCGGGTTGGGCAGCAGGGCGTCGAGGATGCGCTCTTCAGCGGCTTCCTCGGCGCGGTATTTCATCTTCTCCATCTCGGTTTCGCGCACCAGCTTGATGGCGGCATCGGTCAGATCGCGGATGATGCTGTCCACTTCCTTGCCGACATAGCCCACTTCGGTGAACTTGGTCGCTTCTACCTTGATGAAGGGGGCGTTGGCCAGCTTGGCCAGACGACGGGCGATCTCGGTCTTGCCGACACCGGTCGGGCCGATCATCAGGATGTTTTTCGGGGTCACTTCATGGCGCATCTCTTCGTTGAGCTGCATCCGGCGCCAGCGGTTGCGCAGGGCAACGGCAACGGCGCGCTTGGCATCGGCCTGACCAATGATGTGACGATCCAGCTCGTGGACGATTTCTCTCGGGGTCATCTCGGACATGATGGTGTTCCTGTATCCGGGGCGGGCAGGGCCCGCCCCTTGGAGAATGGGGTTTGGCTGGCGGCCTTATTTGGCGGCCTTATTTCGCCGAATAGTCCAGCACTTCAATGGTGTGGTTGCCATTGGTGAAGACGCAGATGTCGCCCGCAATCTTGAGGGACTTCTCGACAATGGTTCTGGCATCCAGCTCGGTGTTTTCCAGCAGCGCGATGGCGGCGGACTGGGCGAAGTTGCCGCCGCTGCCGATGGCGATGAGATCGTGCTCCGGCTGCACCACGTCACCGTTGCCGGTGATGATGAAGGATTTGTGTTCGTCGGCCACGGCCAGCAGCGCTTCGAGGCGGCGCAGGGCGCGATCGGTGCGCCAATCTTTGGCCAGCGCCACGGCGGCGCGCTCCAGATTACCCTGATGGGCCTGCAGTTTTGCTTCGAAACGCTCGAGCAGGGTGAAGGCGTCGGCGGTACCGCCAGCGAAACCGGCCAGCACCTTGCCGTTATAGAGACGATGAACCTTGCGGGCGTTGCCCTTCATGACGGTGTTGCCAAGAGAGACCTGGCCATCGCCACCGATGACGACCTGACCATTGCGGCGAACTGAAACTATGGTAGTCACTTTACTTACCTCGCTTGAGCCGAATGACGGCCTGACTGTGCATGGCATGAAAGATGGGGATGGCAAACTGGCTTTTCAACCCTGCCTTTTGTCGGGATAAACGGGGTGGGTGCGAGTGGCACCAAAAGAGCAGGGCCGGGTGTTGCCACCCGGCCCTGTGTCATCGGTAAGCGGATTACCCTTTCTTGGGAATGCAGCCGCTGATGCCGGAGCTCTGCAGCTTGCTGTTGGCCGCATCGGCGGCCGCCTTGCCGTTGAAGGGGCCGACCATCACCTTGTAGACGGTGCCGTTGGCGCCATTGATCACCTGCAGGCTGGAAGAGAGACCGGCGGTGAAGGCGATACGTGCCTTGAGCGACTCCGCAGAATCCTGCGAGCGCAGGGCGGCACACTGCATCATATAGCGACCGCTGTCAGCGGCTGCGGTTTGGGCAGGCGGGGTGGCCGCTTTGGTCTTGGCCGCTTCGGCGCGCTCCCGTTCCAGCTCGGCGCGGATCTCCCGCTCCATCCGCTCCCGATCGGCCTTGCGGTCGATCTCCTGCTCTTGCGCATTGGCAACCGGTGCACCCGAGGTGGAGGGGGTGGTCGCCGGATTGGGCTGATAGGGCTTGGGCTGGCCGATGGGCGTTCCCGGTTGGGGAATGTCGGTCGGCACCGGCTGCGGCAGTTTTTCCGGCTGCAGGGTCATGGTATCTGCCGGTGGTGGCGGCAGTACGCCCGGCTGGGTCGGCGGCTCTATGATATCGACCTGCTTGTTCTCAAGCCGTTCGATGTAGCTCCACTTCTCCTGAGGCAGCCCGTTATTCTGCGCTTTTGGCTTGTTGGCCTTTACCTGCTCTTCAATGGTGGGGGCGTCGTTGCCCTTGCCATTGATCATGTAAAGGAAGCCACCAAAGCCTGCCAGCAGTGCCACGACCAGCAGCACTGGAATAACAGGAAAGCGGCGAGGGGCCGCTTTCTTGGTATTGCGGCCACCCGCCCGACGTCGCGGGCGGCTGCCGACATAATCCCGGGTTGCCATCTATTACATGCGCTCCAGGGTATGGATGCCCAGTACGCCGAGGCCCAGTTTCAGCACCTTGGCGGTGGCGGCGCACAGCAGCAGACGGCTCTGACGGGTCGCTTCGTCCACGCCATCCTTGTTGATCGGGCAGGCTTCATAGAAGGTCATGAAGTTGCCGGACAACTCGTACAGGTAGGTACAGAGCAGGTGCGGCATGCCTTTGTCAGCCACGCCATTGACCGCGTCGGAGAACTGGATCAGCTTCTGGGCCAGCACCTCTTCGGCCTCTTCGTTCAGGGTCACGTTGCCGGTCAGCGTCTCGGCATCGATATTGGCCTTGCGGAAGATGGACTGGATACGGGTGTAGGCATACTGCAGGTAAGGAGCAGTGTTGCCTTCAAAGGAGAGCATCATGTCCCAGTCGAAGATGTAGTCGGTGGTGCGGTTCTTGGAGAGATCCGCATACTTCACCGCGCCCATGGCGATGGCGTTGACCACGTTGGCCTTCTCTTCGGCGGAGAGGTCGCTGTTGCGGCTCTCCAGCAGGGCGGCGGCGCGCTCTTCGGCCTCGTTCAGCAGATCAACCAGCTTGACGGTGCCACCGGAGCGGGTCTTGTAGGGACGGCCATCCTTGCCCAGCATCATGCCGAAGGCGTGGTGCTCGAGCGGGACGGATTCCGGCACATAGCCCGCTTTGCGGGTGATGGTCCAGGCCTGCATCAGGTGCTGGTGCTGACGGGAGTCGATGAAGTACATGACACGGTCGGCGCCCAGGGTTTCATAACGGTATTTGGCACAGGCGATGTCGGTGGTGGTGTAGAGGAAACCGCCATCGCTCTTCTGGATGATGACGCCCATGGCCTCGCCATCCTTGTTCTTGAACTCGTCCAGGAAGACAACGGTGGCGCCTTCGCTCTCGACCGCCAGCCCCTTGGCTTTCAGGTCGGCCACGATCTCCGGCAGCATGTCGTTGTACATGGACTCGCCCATGATGTCCTTGTTGGTCAGGGAGACATTCAGGCGGTCGTAGTTGATCTGGTTCTGTTCCATGGTCATGTCGACCAGCTTCTTCCACATGGTGCGGCAGTACTCATCGCCGCCCTGCAGCTTGACCACGTAGTTACGGGCGCGCTCGGCGAAGGCTTCGTCTTCGTCGTAGCAACGCTTGGCCTGGGTGTAGAAGGCTTCCAGATCCTTGAGCGCCATGTCGCTGGCGTGCTCGTTGGACATCTTCTCCAGATAGGCGATCAGCATGCCGAACTGGGTACCCCAGTCGCCGATGTGGTTGGCACGCACCACCTTGTGGCCGAGGAACTCCAGCGCACGCGCAGCCACGTCACCGAGTACGGTGGAGCGGATGTGGTGCACCGCCATCTCTTTGGCCACGTTGGGGGCGGAGTAGTCCACCACCACGGTTTGTGGCGCGGGCAACTTCACGTTGGCGTTGGCAGAGGTCACCATGGCCTCGACCTGACCGGCCAGCCAGCGCTGGTCGAAGAAGAAGTTGATGAAGCCGGGACCGGCGATCTCGACCTTGGCGATCAGGTCGGAGGCGGGCAGGTGCTCGATGATGGCCGCTGCCAGCTCACGGGGATTCTTGCGGGCCGGTTTGGCCAGCAGCATGGCCAGGTTGGTAGCCAGGTCGCCGTGAGCTTTTTCCTTGCATCGGTCTACTTGCACGCGGGCTTCCAGGTCCGCCGGCAGGACGCCTGCTGACTTGAGATTGGCTACCGTTTGTTCAAGTAGATGATGAATATGCTCTTTCATAACTGACCACCAAGGTTGCGCGTCGAAAAATGACTGATATATAAGGGCGTGAATTTTACCCGCATCGGCCCGAGAAAACTATAGGGATGACCCGCCGCTCGCTGTCGGGCGGATATTTCACTGCTTTTGGCGCCAATATCCGGAAGATTGACCGTAATTTGGTGCTTATCCATTTCTACTGCATATCGAAGCGCCTTGTCCAGGCTATTTTCCCCTGATTGTTAAGGGGTTTTTCCCTTTCCGGAAGAGGGTAATGATCTCGTCCCGTTGACTGCCCGTATCAACAGAGGCCCCCAACCGAGGAGTTTGCGATGCGACTGGCGCTGTTTCCCCTATCTGCCCACCTGCTGCCCGGCGGCATCATGCCGCTGCGGATCTTCGAACCGAGATACCAGCGGATGATCGCCGAGGCGGGGGAGTCCGGCTTTGCCCTCTGCATGGTGGACCCTCGCCAGCCCGATGCCCTGCGCAACATGCTGCCCATCGCCACCCGGGTCACCATCATCGATTTCGACCGGCTGCCGGACGGCATGCTGGGGATCACGGTGCAGGGGATGGAGCGGGTGCAGATAGAGGATCTGTGGCAAGAGCAGGATGGCCTGCGTATCGGCGACGTGACGCCGCTGACGGCCTGGCCGCCCCGGCGGCTCCATCCCGATCAGCTGCCGCTGGTCGATGCGCTGCGGGAGGTGTTTGCCGACTATCCCGACTATGCCGCCCTTTATCCCGAGCCCCGCTGGGATGATGGCAACTGGGTGGCGCAGCGCTGGCTGGAGGTGCTGCCGATCCCCCCCGAACAGAAGCAGTTGCTGCTGGCCGCCGCCGACAATCAGCCCGCCATGGCCCTGCTCAAGGGGGTGCTGGTGGCCAGCCACTGATTTTTTCTGATCCGCTGATCCGCCACAGTCGCAGGGCCGTACCAGTCATCACCACAGCACGTTCGACAGCACACCAAAGGGATGGCGCAATGGCATATACTGGCCAACCACACTCGACCATACGCAGGACCTCGCCCGTGATGGATAACCCGGATGGCGATCTCAAATCTCTGCTGATCAGGGTGGCAGAGCAGGCCGACAAGGCTGCGTTTGCCCGCCTGTTCCAGCACTTCGCGCCGCGCATTCGCAGCTACGGTCTGCGCCACCTCGGCAGCGAGGCCAACGCCATGGAACTGGTGCAGGAGACCATGCTGCTGGTGTGGCAGAAGGCGCGCCTCTACCACCCCGAGAAGGGGGCCCCGACTACCTGGATCTATACCGTGATGCGCAACCAGTGCTTCGACATGCTGCGTCGTCGTCGTGCCAGCAAGGAGGATCTCTGTGCCGAGGAGCTGTGGCCGGTGCTGGAGTTTCAGGCCGAAGAGGAGCACCTGAGCGGGGGGGAAGATGCGGTGCTGACCCGTCAGATGGCCCACTATCTGGGCACGCTGCCGGAGCCGCAACAGCAGGTGGTGCGCGGCATCTATCTGCAGGAGTTTTCCCAGCAGGAGCTGGCGGAGCGACTCGGCGTGCCGCTCGGTACCATCAAGTCCCGCCTCAGACTGGCGTTACAGAAACTGAAAGAGCAAGTGGAGCAAGGCCATGATTAAAGCCCATCCGACCGACCCTATGCTGCGCGCCTTCGCCGCCGACGAGCTCCCTCTGCCGCTGGCGGTGGGGCTCTCCGCCCACTGTGAACTCTGCCCCGATTGCGCTGCCCGACTGAAAACATTCGAAGAGGAGCTGGCGCAGCAGCATCTTGCCTCGCCCGCAGAGCCCGAGCTGGCCTCCCGCGATGACGTGGCGCTGGACGCCGGATTTGACGCCATGCTGGCGGATATTCTGGCCCAGCCGCTGGCAGAGCCCCTCTCCGAGCCAACACATGATCAGCCTCGAGCCCAGCCCGGCGAGTTGGAGGTGGCCGGTCACGCCTATCGTTTGCCACGGGTGCTGGCCCGCTACCGCTCGCCCAAGTGGCGCCATATCGGGGCCATTCGCCAGCAGAGTCTGCCGCTGGATGAGATGGGCGCGCGCGCCAGCCTGCTCCATATCGAGGCCGGTGGTCGCATCCCCGAGCACACCCATCAGGGTTATGAGCTGACCCTGCTACTGGCGGGCACTATCGAGGATGGGGATACCCGTTACAAGGCGGGAGATTTTATCTGGCGCGATGCCAGCCACTCCCACAGCCCGCATACGCCGGACGGTTGCCTCTGCTACACGGTGCAGGATGCGCCGGTGCAGTTCACCAAGGGGCTGTCGCGGCTGCTCAACGGCATCAGCCAGCACCTCTACTGAACGGTGTGAGCCAATAGAAAAGGGACCAAGCTGGTCCCTTTTGTCATTTCATGGCTGGCTGCCGGTCAGGCGACAAACACCAGATAGACGGCGAACGCCACGATAAAGCGGTAGATGGCGAACGGGATGAAGTCGAGACGACGGATCAGCGCCAGGAAGGTCTTGATGGCGACCATGGCCACCACGAAGGCGGTGATAAAGCCCACCGCAAACATCGGGAAGTCGGCCATGGAGAGGAAGTCGCGGCTCTTGTAGAGATCCAGCGTGCTGGCCGCCATCATCATCGGTACCGCCATGATGAAGGAGAACTCGGCGGCTGCGTGACGGCTGATCCCCATCAGCATGCCGCCGCTGATGGTGGCGCCGGAGCGGGAGAAACCGGGCCACAGCGCCAGACACTGGAACAGGCCGATGCCGAACGCCTGCTTGTAGCTGATGTCATCCAGGGTTTCGGCGGTGACGGCAGGGCGGAACTTCTCGGCGATGATCAGCAGTATGCCCCCCGCAACCAGCGCGTACATTACTGTCTCCGGCCCAAACAGGTTGGCCTTGATCCAGCTGTGCACGGCGAGGCCGACCACGATGGCGGGCATCATACCGAGGATGATATGCACCAGCGACAGGGTGGCGTGATCCTGAGACGGCTTCTGGCCAAAGTGGATGCCAATCAGACCGAACAGGCGGCGCCAGAAGACGGCAACCACGGCGAGGATGGAGCCAAGCTGGATCACCACTTCGAAGGTGGCAGCCTTGGGCCCTTCAAAGCCAAGCAGATGGCCGACGATAATCATGTGGCCGGTGGAGGATACGGGGAGGAACTCGGTCAGCCCCTCGACGACGCCCAGAATAAAGGCGACCAGCAGGCTATAAGTGTCAGTCATCGAACAGAATCCTTGCTACGTGGATGCAAAAAAGCCCCGACAGAGAATTCGGGGCGGCTTATCTTGCTCGATTGTGACTGATGAGGCTATGTAAAAATCGTGAAACCTTTAAGTCAGTCGCGGATAAAACGGTAGCGGGTCTGGTGGTGATATTGCTGGCCCGGCAGCAGCCAGGGGTTGCCCAGCTCGGGTCGATTGGGGCTGTCCGGCAGCTGTTGCGCCTCAAGACAGAAGCCGTCGTGATCCCGGTGCGGCTGGCCGCTGCGGTTCGGGGTGTTGGCCAGCCAGTTGCCGGTATAAAACTGCAGCGAAGGCTGGTTGGTGTAGACCTCCATCGCCAGCTGCCTGTCTCCCGATACCACCCGGGCCGCCCACTCCTGTGCCGGGCCGTTGAGCAGAAACGCGTGATCGTACCCCTTGGCCTGTTGCTGCTGGGGATGGCTCAGCCAATCCTGCCCGACAAGACGCTTGTGGCGCAGATCGAACGGCCCTTCCACCGGGGTGATGGCGATCGGCAATCCGCTCGGGTCGGTGGGCAGGAAGTGGTCGGCATTGATGCTGATGAGGTGGTCATGCACATCGCCGCCGTCCGGGTTCTCATCGAGATTGAAGTAGGCGTGGCTGGTGAGGCTGACCGGGGTCGCTGCATCCGTGCTGGCCATAAAATCGACCACCAGATCGCTCTGCTCCAGCCGGTACTCCAGGGTTACCCGCAGATTGCCGGGAAAGCCCTGCTCACCCGCCCGGGAGAGCAATGTCAGCCTGACCCGATCCGCTTCCAGCTCCTTGATCTGCCAGCGCTGGCGATGAAAGCCCGCCTGCCCGCCATGCAGGCAGTTGGGTGCCTGATTGGCATTCAGCGGCCAGCGCTGCCCATCACGCACCAGCTCGGCGCCGCCAATGCGGTTGGCAAAGCGCCCTGCCACCGCACCCAGCCACACCTGCTGGGTGGGATAGGCGTCGTCGGCACAGCCCAGCAGCACTTCACGGCGCTGGCCAGCCACCGGCAGGGTGAGGGAGGTGAGGGTTGCGCCAAAATCGAGGCCGCGCAGCCGCAGCCCCTCCTCATTTTCCAGCTCGAATGGGGTCATGGCGCTGCTCATAACTTGCCTGCACCGGCGCTGGCGGAGCAGACGTAGCAGTCGGCCTTGAGGCCGGAGAGGGCCGGATACTCTGCCTCGACCGCAGCGATCACCTCGGCCACCTTCTCCGGGCGCAGCAGGGCGACCACGCAGCCGCCGAAGCCGCCACCAGTCATCCGCACGCCGCCATCGGTGCCGATCCTGGCCTTGATGATCTCCACCAGACCGTCGATGGCGGGCACGGTGATCTCGAAGTCGTCGCGCATGGCGGCGTGAGATTCGGCCATCAGCTCGCCGAGGCGGGTCAGGTCGTGGCTGGCCAGCGCATCGGCCGCCGCCAGAGTGCGGGCGTTTTCACCGACGATGTGGCGGGCGCGGCGGTAGCAGGCCTCATCCAGCCCGGCTTTGCCCGCTTCCAGACCGGCCAGATCGAGGTCGCGCAGTGCCTTGACCCCGTAGTGACGGGCGGCGGTTTCGCACTGTTGGCGACGGGTGTTGTATTCGCTGTCCACCAGACCGCGGCGCACATTGGAGTTGACGATCAGCACCGCCAGCTCCGCCGGCATGGGGATGAGGCGGGTCTCCAGCGAGCGGCAGTCGAGCAGCAGGGCGTGGTCGCTCTTGCCGCTGGCGGAGATCATCTGATCCATGATGCCGCAGTTGCAGCCGACGAACTTGTTCTCCGCCTGCTGGCCATTGAGGGCGATCTCGGCCTGGCTGATGTCGAGCCCCAGCGCCTCTTTGAAGGCCTGGCCGATGGCCACTTCCAGCGAGGCGGAGGAGGAGAGACCAGCACCCTGCGGCACGTTGCCGGAGACCACCAGATCGAGGCCGCGCAGGGCATAACCACGTTCTTGCAGATACTTCACCACGCCGCGGATGTAGTCGCTCCAGCGCTGGTCGGCGTGGTGCGCGATGGGCTGGTCGAGGTCGAACTGGTCGCGCTGATTGTCGTAGTCGGCGGCGATCACCTGTACTTGCTGGTCATCGCGCAGGCCGATGGCGACGCAGGTCTCGTAGTCGATGGCGCAGGGCAGCACGAAACCGTCGTTGTAGTCCGTATGTTCACCGATGAGGTTGACGCGACCGGGGGCGCGCACCAGCAGATCGGGCGCTTTGGCAAATTGCTCGGCAAAAACGGTGCTGACGCGTTGGCTGGGGGTCATAGGGCCTCCTCATTGGTGTGGCTGGTCTGGTTGTAGTGAATGGGGCTCAGGGCACGCAGCCGTTCGGCAGCCTGCTCCGGGGTAAGGTCGCGCTGGGTCTCGGCCAGCATCTCGAAGCCCACCATGAATTTGCGCACGGTGGCGGAGCGCAGCAGGGGCGGATAGAAGTGGGCATGCAGTTGCCACGCCTCGGGGCACTCCGACTTGGGCGGTGCAAAATGCCAGCCCATGGAGTAGGGGAAGCTGCACTCGAACAGGTTGTCGTAGCGGCTGGTGAGCTCCTTGAGCGCCACCGCCAGATCCTGCTGCTGGGCCTTGGTCAGGTTGAGCATGGAGGGGACGTGCGCCTTGGGCAGCAGCAGGGTTTCGAACGGCCAGGCGGCCCAGAAGGGGACCACGGCGAGCCAGTGTTCGGTCTCCACTACGATGCGCGAGCGATCCGCCAGCTCCCGCCCCACATATTCGAGCAGCATGGGGCGGCCATGCTCGGCCAGCCAGTCGCGCTGGTGCTGCTCTTCGCGGGCGATCTCGTTGGGCAGGAAGTCGCTGCCCCAGATCTGGCCGTGGGGGTGCGGATTGGAGCAGCCCATGACGGCCCCTTTGTTTTCAAAGACCTGCACCCACTCCCACTGGGCCGACAGCTCGGCGACCTGATCCATCCAAGTGGTGATCACCCCTTCGATGGCGGGCAGCGGCAGTTCGGGCAGGGTCTTGCCGTGATCCGGCGAGAAGCAGATGACCCGGCTGGTGCCGCGGGCGGCCTCCAGCTTCAGCAGGGGGTCGCCTGCGTTGTCGGCGGCCGGGGTATCCTGCATCAGGGCGGCGAAGTCGTTGGTAAAAACGAAGGTGCCCTTGTAGTCGGGGTTGATGTCACCGGTGACCCGGGTGTTGCCCGCGCAGAGGAAGCAGTCGGGATCGTGGGCCTGTTTGGGGGCCTGACTCACCTTCTCCACCTGTCCCTGCCAGGGGCGTTTGGCCCGGTGGGGGGAGACCAGCACATACTGGCCGGTCAGCGGGTTGAAGCGGCGATGGGGATGATCGACGGGGTTGAACATCATCTCTCCTGAATAAGATATTGAAAAATAAAGTCATTTATTAACGGGGAGCAGGCGGGCCTACTCCTCGTAACCGTTCGGGTTGGCGGATTGCCAGCGCCAGCTGTCGGCGCACATGGCGTCGATATCCCGGATCGCCTGCCAGCCCAGTTCGCGCTCTGCCTTGGTCGGATCGGCCCAGCAGGCGGCGATGTCGCCGGGGCGACGTGGTTCGATGCGAAACGGCAGCGGCTTGCCACAGGCATTGGAGAAAGCGGCGACCAGCTGCAACACGCTCTGGCCCTGACCGGTGCCCAGGTTGTAGGTGTGCACGGCACCCTTGTTGGCGCAGTGTTGCAGTGCCTTGACGTGTCCCTCGGCGAGATCCATCACGTGGATGTAGTCGCGTACGCCGGTGCCATCCATAGTGGGGTAATCGTTTCCAAAGACCGAGAGGCAGTCGCGACGGCCAATGGCTACTTGAGTGATATAGGGCATCAGGTTGTTGGGGATGCCCTGCGGGTCTTCCCCCATGGTGCCCGATTCGTGGGCGCCGACCGGATTGAAGTAGCGCAGCAGGGTCATGCTCCAGTGGGACTCAGCCAGTTGCAGATCTTCGAGGATCTCCTCGATGATCAGCTTGGATCGTCCGTAGGGGTTGGTGGCGCTGCGGGGGAAATCCTCGCGGATCGGCAGGCTGGCCGGATCGCCGTAGACGGTGGCCGAGGAGCTGAATACCAGATTGTGCACCCCGGCCCGTTTCATCGCCTGCAACAGGGTGAGGGTGCCGCCGAGGTTGTTCTCGTAGTAATCCAGCGGAATGCGGGTCGATTCACCGACCGCTTTCAGGGCGGCAAAGTGGATCACTGCGTCGATCTGCTGCTCGGCGAAGATCCGGTCCAGCAGGGCGGCATCGCGAATATCCCCTTGATAGAACACGGGTTGCTGGCCGCTGATGGCGGCGATTCGCGCCAGCACGCTGCGTTTGCTGTTGCCGAGGTTGTCGACTACCACGGGATTCATGCCTGCCGCTTGCAGGGCCAGACAGGTGTGGCTGCCGATATATCCGCAACCGCCGGTGACCAGAACGTTCATCTTGCTCTCCACTGAAAAAGTGTCTGGAAGGAGTCTAGCCGAGGGTGTGGTGGCCAAACTGTGAGCTCGCTTGCAAAACAGTGTAAACGATTACACTGTTTTGTGATCATCGTGACAGCAGATATTCTCTTAAACCCTGTTTTCAATAGGTTTGCTGGGTATAATGGTGCTCTATTGCACAGTGAAATAAGTGAAAACAGCATGAGCACCATCAAGGATGTCGCCCGTTTGGCCAATGTATCGGTGGCAACGGTTTCACGGGTGATGAACAACTCCCCCAAGGCCAGCGCTGCGTCTCGCGAAGTGGTGCAGAAAGCCATGGCCGAACTGGGCTACACCCCCAACGCCAACGCGCGGGCACTGGTCAGCCAGACCTGTGACACCATGGGGGTGGTGGTGGGTGACGTGGCCGATCCCTTCTTCGGTGCCCTGGTGAAGGGGGTCTCGGGCGTAGCCGTCGAGCAGAACCTCCACCTGCTGATGGGTAACGGTTTTCACAAGGCGCGGCAGGAGCGCGAAGCGATCGAGCTGCTGATCGGCAAGCGCTGCGAGGCGCTGGTGGTGCACAGCAAGGCGTTGAGTGACGAGGAGCTTTGCGATTACGCCATGCGGGTGCCCGGCATGGTGCTGATCAACCGCGATATTGCTGCTCTCAAGGGGCGCTGTATCGCCCTCAATAACCGGCTGGGGGCGGCTACGGCGACCCGTCATCTGATCGATCTTGGCCATCGCCACATCGCCTTTATCAGCTCTGATCACGCCATCGAGGATGCCACCTTGCGCCTGCAGGGCTATCAGGATGGGCTGATGGAGGCGGGTCTGGCCGCCGATCCCGAGCTTATCGAGAGCGGTACGCCGAACGAGGAGGGGGGCGAGCGCGCCATGCTCAACCTGCTGGCCAAGGGGCTCAAGGTGACCGCGGTGGTGGCCTATAACGATGCCATGGCGGCCGGTGCCATCTCGGTGCTGGCGGACAACGGCCTGCGGGTGCCGGAGGAGGTCTCGGTGGTGGGCTTCGATGACATCATCTATGCCAGATACCTGAGGCCCAAGCTCTCCACCATGCGCTATCCCATCGAGCTGATGGCGGCCCAGGCGGCCAAGCTGGCCATTCAGCTGGCGGCGGGTGAGAGTGAAGCGACCCAGAGCCGGATCTACACCCCCACCCTGATCAATCGCCACTCGGTGGCACCGGTTCGGGCCGGATAGCCCCCTTTTGCGGCCCTGTTCGGGGCCGTTTCTTGCACAGTTATTGTTTTACCTATTTTTAATCATTTTTACTCCGCTTTACTTAACAAAATCAGTGTAATCGTTTACATCTGTGTGAGCGAGATCGCCGTTCCCTGCGTCATACTTCTCTAGACTGAATACGTTTTCCAATCAGCAGGGAGAGAGTGAATGCTCAGGGAGATAGTGGCGCGTCAGGATTGGCAGACTCAGGCCATTACGTCGGTAAACCGGCTGGCTGCCCATACCCCCATGTTCAGCTGGCGCAGCGAAATGGATGCCAGGGATGATCTGGTCTCCTCTTCCCGTCTCTTGCTCGATGGTGAGTGGCGCTTCTCCTTCTTTGCCGCCCCCGAGCGGGTGCCCGAGAGCTGGCTGGAACAGGATCTGGTGGATGCCAGTCCCATTACCGTACCGGGCAACTGGCAGCTGGATGCCGCCTATCCGGCTGCGCGGCCGCTTACAGACGGCCCCATCTACACCAATATCAAGTACCCCTTTCCCTGCGATCCGCCCCGGGTACCGGCAGAGAACCCTACCGGTTGCTACTCCCGCGAGTTCGATCTGCCCGCCGACTGGCTGGTCAGCGGCCAGAGCCGGATCATCTTTGACGGGGTGAGCAGCGCCTTCCACCTCTTCTGCAACGGCCACTGGGTGGGGTACTCCCAGGACAGCCGTCTGCCTGCCGAATTCGATCTGACCCCTTACCTGCATGCCGGTCGCAACCGGCTGGCGGTGTTGGTGCTGCGCTGGTCCGATGGCTCCTATCTGGAGGATCAGGATATGTGGTGGCTGTCGGGGATCTTCCGCTCCGTCAGCCTGTTGCACAAACCGGCCCGCCATCTGATGGATATGCGGGTGACCCCCGAGCTGGATGCCTGCTATCGGGATGGTCGCCTCAAGATTGCTCTGCAAGTCGCCAATGGGGCCGGTCTGTCGGTGGAGGCCAATTTCTATGACGGCAGCGAGCGGGTTGCGACCCTGCGCCAGCCGATCGGCACCCAAGCCATTGATGAAAAAGGGGCTTATGACGATCGCGCCGAGTTCTGGCTCGACGTGGCTGCGCCGCGCAAGTGGAGCGCCGAGACGCCCCATCTCTATCGCCTGACCATGACCTTGCTTGACGAGCAGGGCCAGGCCATCGAGAGCGAGGCGTGCGATGTGGGCTTTCGGGTGGTGGAGATCCGTGGCGGCCTGCTGCGGGTCAACGGTCAGCCGCTGCTCATTCGCGGCGCCAACCGCCATGAGCATCACCCCGCCAAGGGTTATGCCATCGATCGCGCCACCATGGAGCGGGATCTGCTGCTGATGAAGCGGCACAACTTCAATGCGGTGCGCTGTTCCCACTATCCCAACCACCCAGACTTCTATCGCCTCTGTGATCGGCTCGGCCTCTATGTGGTGGACGAGGCGAATCTGGAGACCCACGGCATGACCCCGATGGGTCGGCTGGCGCGGGATCCCGCCTGGAGCAACGCCTTTCTGGAGCGGGCGACCCGCATGGTGGCACGGGATTTCAACCACCCCTCCATCATCATCTGGTCGCTCGGCAACGAGTCGGGTTACGGCCCGGCCCACGATGCCATGTATGGCTGGATCAAGCGCAGCGACCCGAGCCGTCCGGTGCAGTACGAGGGGGGCGGGGCCGACACTCCGGCGACCGACATCATCTGCCCCATGTATGCCAGAACCCATCAGGATCAGCCCTTCCCGGCGGTGCCCAAGTGGGCGCTGGCCAAGTGGATCGGCCTGCCCGGCGAGAAACGGCCGTTGATCCTCTGCGAATATGCCCACGCCATGGGTAACAGTCTGGGGGGCTACGCCCACTACTGGCAGGCGTTTCGCGATCATCCACGTCTGCAAGGCGGCTTTGTCTGGGATTGGGTCGATCAGGGGCTCGACAAATACACCGCCGATGGCCGCCACTACTGGGGCTATGGCGGCGATTTTGGTGATGTGCAAAACGATCGCCAGTTCTGCTGCAACGGTCTGCTGTTCCCGGATCGCACCCCCCATCCCACCCTGTTCGAGGCAAAACGTGCTCAGCAGCCGTTCCGCTTCACCCTGCTCGAGCGCACCCCGCTGCGGGTGCGGATCGAGAGCGAATACCTGTTCCGGGAAACCGACAACGAGCAGCTTTGCTGGCAGCTGTGTGAGAACGGCCATGTGCAGCTGCAGGGGGAAGTTTCCCTTGAGCTGGTGCCACAGGGGGTGATCGAGTTGACCCTGAGCGAGGCGCTGCCCGCCTTTGCGGCAGACTCACTGGCCTGGCTCGATCTGGCCATCGTTCAGCCACAGGCCACCCTCTGGTCGCAGGCGGAGCACAAGGTCGCCCGCCAGCAGTTCACTCTGCCGACCCCCCTTGCCCTGCCAGCTCCCGCCGCTGCGGCCACCCTGACCGAGCAGCCGGATGGCTGGTTGGTCAGCGCTGCAAACAGTCAGTGGCGGCTCGACAAGCAGAGCGGTCGCATCACCAGTTGGCAAAAATCGGGGCAGGAGCAACTACTGGCCCCGGTGATTGATCACTTCTACCGCGCACCGCTCGACAACGATATCGGCACCAGCGAAGCGGATCACGCCGACCCCAACTCCTGGATTGCCCGCTGGCAGGCGTGTGGCCTCGAGCAGTGGCAGCACCGCTGTTTGGGGATCACGGCCGCCGGAGGGGATATCCGGGTCAGTCACGGCTACTTCCACCACGATGAGCTGTTGCTGGTGAGTCACTGGCATCACCGCTTTGCCGACGACGGTGCCATGAGTCTGGAGATAGAGGCCGAGCTGGCGCAGGCGCTGCCCTCGCTGCCGCGGATCGGTCTGCTGATCCATCTGGCCGAGGTGCCAGCGCGAGCCGAATGGCTGGGGCGCGGCCCTCACGAGAATTATCCGGATCGCCTGCTGGGCGCAGATCTTGGGCGCTGGAGCCTGCCGCTGGAGGCCATGCACACTCCTTATGTTTTCCCGAGCGACAACGGCTTGCGCTGCGATACTCGCCAGCTGCAGCTGGGCAGCATGACGGTGAGCGGCGCCTTCCATTTCAGTGCCAGCCGCTTCAGTCAGCAACAGCTGGCGGCCGCCCGTCACCAGAGCGATCTGGTGGCCGAAGAGGGGTTGTGGGTCTGTCTCGATGGCGCCCACATGGGGGTGGGCGGTGATGACTCCTGGAGCCAGAGCGTGCGTCCGGAGTATCAGCTGATCGCTCGTCGTTACCGCTGGCACTGCACCCTTGGTTGAGTCTTTTGACAACAGCCGGTTAGCGACTAGCCTCAATGCTGCGGAACAGATTGAGTCCGTAAGTTGGTGATTGGATTTATGTTTTTGAAAAATAAGAAAAAGATTCAATGTAACAGAGTGTAATCGTTTTCATTTTGTCGTCATGATCACAGAAGAAATGACAACAAACTGATTACATTGATTGGCGCTTGCTCAATTGCTCGCCACCCTACAACACAGATAGATACATCGGAGCACACACAATGAAAAAAATGACGACCGTTGCCGCCCTGCTGCTGGGCCTGATGGCTGGTGCCACTGCTGCCCACGCTGAAACCCGCATCGGGGTGACCGTCTACAAATATGACGACAACTTCATGGCGGTGGTACGCAAGGCGATCGAGAAGGAAGCGGCTGCCAACCCCGGGGTTGAGCTGCTGATGAACGACTCCCAGAACGACCAGTCCAAGCAGAACGACCAGATCGACGTGCTGCTGGCCAAAGGGGTGAAGGCGCTGGCCATCAACCTGGTTGACCCGGCTGCGGCGCCGGTGGTGATTGAGAAGGCACGCGGTGAAGATATCCCGGTGGTCTTCTACAACAAGGAGCCGAGTGCTACCGATCTGGCCAGCTATGACAAGGCTTACTACGTGGGGACCGACTCCAAGGAGTCAGGGATCATCCAGGGTCAGCTGATTGCCAAACACTGGAAAGCCCATCCGGAGTGGGATCTGAACAAGGATGGCGTGATCCAGTTCGTGCTGCTGAAAGGGGAGCCGGGCCACCCGGACGCGGAAGCGCGTACCTCTTACGTGGTCAAGACTCTGAACGATGGCGGTGTCAAGACCCAGCAACTGCACATGGATACCGGTATGTGGGATACCGCCATGGCGAAAGACAAGATGGATGCCTGGATCTCCGGCCCCAACGCCAACAAGATCGAAGTGGTCATCGCCAACAACGACGGCATGGCAATGGGCGCAGTTGAATCACTGAAAGCACAGGGCAAGAACGCCATTCCGGTGTTCGGCGTCGATGCGCTGCCGGAAGCGCTGGCCATGGTCAAGAGTGGTGCCATGGCGGGTACCGTGCTGAACGATGCGGCCAACCAGGCCAAAGCGACCTTCGAACTGACCAAGAACTTGGCTGAAGGCAAACCGGCCGGTGAAGGCACCAAGTGGAATATCGTCGACAAGGTAGTGCGTGTTGCCTACGTTGGTGTGGATAAAGACAACCTGTCCCAATTCGAGTAATTCCCCCCTCCAGGGCAAGGGAGATCCCCTTGCCCTTTTTTCAACCAGATGTGATGGCTGATATGACAACACAGCAACAATCAGAATGGCTGTTGGAGATGATTGACGTCAGTAAGAGCTTTCCCGGCGTCAAGGCACTCGATAATGTCAATTTACGGGTCCGTCCTCATTCTGTGCATGCGTTGATGGGCGAGAACGGAGCGGGAAAATCCACACTGCTCAAGTGCCTGTTCGGCATTTACGAGAAGGATCAGGGCAAGATCTTCTTCAAGGGGCAGGAGATCAACTTCACCTCCTCGAAAGAGGCGCTGGAAAATGGCGTCTCCATGGTGCATCAGGAGCTCAACCTGGTGTTGCAGCGTACCGTGATGGACAACATGTGGCTCGGCCGCTACCCCACCAAGGGGTGGTTTATCGACCACGGCAAGATGTATGACGACACCAAGCGCATCTTCGATGAGCTCGACATCGACATCGACCCCAAGGTGAAGGTAGCGACCCTGTCGGTCTCCCAGATGCAGATGATCGAGATCGCCAAGGCGTTTTCCTACGATGCCAAGATCGTCATCATGGACGAACCCACCTCCTCCCTGACCGAGAAAGAGGTGAACCACCTCTTCAAGATCATCAACAAGTTGAAGGATAAGGGGTGCGGCATCGTCTACATCTCTCACAAGATGGAGGAGATCTTCCAGCTCTGTGACGAGATCACCATATTGCGGGATGGCCAGTGGGTGGCAACCCAGCCGCTCAAGGGTATGACCATGGATCAGATCATCGGCATGATGGTCGGCCGTGAACTGACCCAGCGCTTCCCGGAAAAAACCAACCAGCCGAAAGAGGTGATCCTCGAGATCGAACACCTGACGGCGAAGAACCAGCCCTCCATTCAGGATGTGACCTTCAACCTGCACAAGGGGGAGATCCTCGGCATCGCCGGGCTGGTGGGGGCCAAGCGCACCGATATCGTCGAGACCCTGTTCGGTATTCGCGATCGCAGCCAGGGCAGCATCAAGCTACACGGCAAAGAGGTGGCCAACCACAATGCCCACGAAGCGATCCGCAACGGCTTTGCGCTGGTGACGGAAGAGCGCCGCTCCACCGGTATCTACTCCCGGCTTGATATCGCCTTCAACTCCCTGATCGCCAACATGGACAGCTACAAAGGCTCCATGGGGCTGCTCAGCGATAACAAGATGAAGAGCGACACCCAGTGGGTGATCGACTCCATGCGGGTCAAGACGCCGACCCAGCAGACCCAGATCGGTTCCCTCTCCGGGGGCAACCAGCAGAAGGTGATCATCGGTCGCTGGCTGCTGACCCAGCCGGAGATCCTGATGCTCGACGAGCCAACCCGCGGCATCGACGTGGGGGCCAAGTTCGAGATCTACCAGCTCATCCTGGAGCTGGCGAAGAAGGACAAAGGGATCATCATCATCTCGTCGGAGATGCCGGAGTTGCTGGGGATCACTGACCGCATCATGGTGATGAGCAATGGCCGGGTCGCCGGGATCGTCAATACCAAAGAAACTGACCAGAGCGAGATACTGCGCCTGGCATCTCTGTACCTCTAGAGACAGGAAGACATTTATGGAGTCGGCTAAAAATTTCAATCTGATGCAGGCGCTCAAGGAAAACGCCATCTACTTGGTGCTGCTGGTGCTGCTCATGGTCATCGTGATCCAGGAGCCCTCCTTCCTGAGCCTCACCAACTTCAGCAACATCCTGACCCAGTCCTCGGTGCGGGTCATCATCGCGCTGGGGGTGGCGGGCATCATCATCACTCAGGGGACGGATCTCTCGGCCGGTCGTCAGGTCGGTCTGGCGGCACTCATCGCGGCAACCATGTTGCAGGCGCTGACCAACGTCAACAAGGTGTTCCCGACGCTGGGGGAGGTGCCCATTCCGGTGGTGATCCTGCTGGTGTGCGTGGTGGGGGCGCTGATCGGTCTGGTCAACGGTCTCATCGTGGCTTACCTGAATGTAACGCCGTTCATTACCACCCTGGGCACCATGATCATCGTCTACGGTATCAACTCCCTCTACTTTGACTCGGTAGGGGCGTCGCCGGTGGCCGGGTTTGATCCCCGCTTCTCCAGCTTTGCCCAAGGGTTTATCCGGATAGGAGGATTCAAGCTCTCGTATCTCACCTTCTATGCCGCCATCGCCAGCGTCTTTGTCTGGGTGCTGTGGAACAAGACCCGCTTTGGCAAAAACATCTTCGCCATTGGCGGCAACCCGGAAGCAGCCAAGGTTTCCGGCGTCAACGTGGCGGTCAATCTGGTGATGATCTATGCGCTGGCGGGGGTCTTCTACGCCTTCGGCGGCATGCTGGAAGCGGGCCGGATCGGTAGCGCCACCAACAACCTCGGCTTCATGTACGAGCTGGATGCCATCGCGGCGTGCGTGGTGGGCGGGGTGTCGTTTGCCGGCGGGGTGGGAACTGTCGCGGGTGTGATCACCGGCGTACTTATCTTCACCCTGATCAACTATGGTTTGACCTATATCGGGGTCAGCCCTTACTGGCAGTTCATCATCAAGGGCGGCATCATCATTCTGGCGGTGGCCCTGGACTCCATGAAGTACGCCAAGAAGAAATAACGATTGGCAGGGAGGGTTGGCAGTGCCAGCCCTCTCTTCTGGAGGGAACCCATGCCATTCAAGGTCAAGATTTACCTCTTGCTGCTACTGGCCATTCTGGTCACCATCGGCACCGCCGGGCTCAGCGTCAACCACTTCATCAGTGGCTACATTCGCACTCAGGCCACTCACAACATCAACGAACAGATCACCCTGGTCAAAGAGAAGCTGGCCAGCGACATCAATCAGAAAATCCTGTTGGCCGCCAACCTCAACTTCGGGGTGACCAACGTCAAGAAGACCCTGCAAGAGACCGGCTTTCACAACATCGTCAAGGTGATCGGCGACATGGCATTCGACGTGAGCGGGGTCATCAACGACAGCGCCAAGGTTGATGCCCTGCGCAAGCGGATCCCCGCCGCCAACAACCAGATCACCGTCAGCCCGCTGCAACAGGTGGATGGCAAGCCGGTCATCACCATTCTGGTGCCGCGCGGCGCCGATTCCGCTTATCTCTACTACCTCGACATGAGCGAGTTCAAAAACCTGCTGGAGAAGATGAGTGGCGCTGGTCGCTACTTCTCGCTGGCCGACAGTCAGGGCAACCGCCTCTATGACAGCAAGCCGCAGGGGGAGAGCGAAGCGCGCCCCAATCAGCTGGATATCCGCGGCAGCAGCTGGACGCTGACCGGCTATGTCGACCTCGACTACATCCAGGCCATGACCCGGGCACTCAACGGCCAGATCATCATGGCGCTGCTCGGCGTCGCCGTGGTGGTGATGGTGCTTGCCATACTGGCGCTCAACGTGGCTTATCGCCCCATCCTGTCGCTGCGGGATCTGGTGCTGGAGCTCTCTCGCGGCAGTGGTGATCTCACCCGACGGTTGGCGGTGACCAGCAAGGATGACCTTGGCCAGATCTCGGCTGGGATCAACCGTTTTATCGAGCGGTTGCAGGAGATGATGGGGGAGGTGCGGCAGGCGAGCGGTCAGCTCAACAGCGGCATCGAGGGGCTGGCCAGTCAGACCGGCGCCGCCCAGTCCCTGCTGGCTGACCATGTGCGCGAGACCGAGCAGGTGGTGACCGCCATCAACGAGATGAGCCGCACCGCGGTCTCCGTCTCCGAGAGTGCAGCCAGTACCGCCCGACTGACCGGCCAGAGCCAACAGCTGGCGAGCCAGTCCCGTCAGGTGGTGGATCAGGCGATGGCCAGCGTGATGGCGCTGGTGGACGAGGTGGAGGAGACCGCCCGCTCCATCGAAGCGATGCAGCAGGATGTGCAGCAGATTGGTTCTGTGCTGGGGGTGATCGGCAGCATTGCCGAACAGACCAACCTGCTGGCCCTCAACGCCGCCATCGAGGCGGCCCGCGCCGGTGAGCAGGGGCGCGGCTTTGCGGTGGTGGCAGATGAGGTGCGCTCCCTCGCGGCCCGTACCCAGAAGAGCACCGCGGAGATCCAGACCATGCTGGCCAGCCTGCAGCGGGGCACCCAAACGGTGGTGGATGCCATGGGTAACACCAAGCAGAGCTGTCAGGGGGCGGCCGAGAACACCACCAGGGTCAACGAGTCGCTGGATCTGATGGCGGGAGAGGTCGTGGAGATCAACGATCTCATCAGCCATATCGCTACGGCTGCCGAGCAGCAGAGCGCGGTGGCCGAAGAGATCAATCGCAACATGAGCGCCATCGCCGAAGTGATCCGTCAGCTGACCCACAATGGCGAAGATACGGTGGCCAGTTCAGCGGCGATGGGGCAGACCTACGACCGATTGCGGGAGATAGTGGGCCACTTCCGGTTGGAGTGAGGCCGGTGTTTAGCCAATAACAAAACAGGGCCATTCGGCCCTGTTGTTGTTTTCCCGTCTGCCTGAATCAACCGGCCTTGCGGCGCAGATAGACCCCGGCTTCCATGTGATGGGTCCAGGGGAACTGGTCGAACAGAGCGAAACGGGCGATCTCGTGGGTCTCGCCCAATACCGCCATGTTGGCCTGCAGGGTCTCCGGGTTGCAGGAGATGTAGAGGATGTTGTCGTACTCCTGCACCAGCTTGACGGTGGCATCGTCGAGACCGGCGCGGGGCGGGTCGACGAAGATGGTGTTGCACTGGTAGCTCTTGAGGTCGACCCCTTTCAGGCGGTTGAACTCCCGCTCACCACGCATCGCCATGGTGAACTCCTCAGCCGACATGCGCAGGATGATCAGGTTGTCGACGCCGTTGGCGGCGATGTTGAACTGGGCGGAGTCGACGCTCGGCTTGGCGATCTCGGTGGCCAGCACTTTGCGGAAGTTCTGAGCCAGCGCGATGGAGAAGTTGCCGTTGCCGCAATAGAGCTCCAGCAGGTCCCCTTCGCTCCCCTTGGTCACATCGAGCGCCCAGGCCAGCATCTGCTCGTTGATGGCGGCGTTGGGCTGGGTGAAGCTGTTCTCCACCTGTTTGTAGGTGAGCTGGCGACCCGCCACGTTGAGCTGCTCGATGACAAAGTCATCCCCCAGACAGATCTTCTGCTTGTGGGCACGGCCAATCAGCTGCAGCTCGAACCCCTTGGCGCGCAGATCGGCCTGCAGCGCCTCGGCAGCCTGTTGCCACTCTGCTTCCAGCTTGCGGTGATAGAGCAGGCTGACAATGATCTGGCCGGACTGGGTGGAGAGGTAGTCAATCTGGAACAGCTTGCGGCGCAGCACCGGGTGTGGGCGCAGCCCCTCCAGCAGCAGCGGCATCAACTGGTTGATGAGGCGGCTGGCGGTGGGGAAGTGATCTATCTTGATGATCTCTTTGGTCGCCGGGGCATACATGCAGTGGAAGAGGTCGTCCCCTTCGTGCCAGATGCGAAATTCGGCGCGCATCCGGTAGTACTCCGCCGGTGAGCTGTGCACTTCCAGCGCCGGAAGGGTGAATCCGGTAAACAGCTCGGTGAGGCGAGCGCTCTTTTCGTCGAGTTGGGCCTGATAGTCGGCAGGGGTTCGAGGCGCCGGAGCGTTCGCGGAAGGCTGTTGGGACTGGGTCATAAATACCTCACATGCACACCGGCCGGGCCGGGTCGAAATCGCGGGATGGCAACAGGCCACCCAAAGGGGCCCGATTTTAAAAGCCAGCCGCAGATTGTCCAGCATTTTGTGGTCAAGAAGTGTTCAGTCAGGCCGATAGCTGATCTACAGGCATGGTGGGAGGACACATTATGCAGATCGAAGGCGTGGGCGCAGCCCAACCCAAGGGAGTGGGTGTTTCTCCCAAATCGCCGCAACAGGCGGAGTCGAAACAGGTCAAGAGCGAGGAAGAGGTCTCCTTGCACAAGCCGCCCAAGTGGGCGCAGGTACTGATCCAGCAGGCGCTGCAATTCTCGCTGGAGATCAACGGCCAGGGCTATCAGGCGCCGAAGGTGAAGGAGCCCGAGGAGATCACGCCGGATACCCTGTTCGACTTCCAGTCGGTGGCGGACAACGTGTTGCAGTTTGTCACTGGTCGACTGGGGGCGGCCCGTGCCGATGGCAAGTCCGATGAGGATCTGACCGGCATGATGGATCAGGCTCGCAAGGGGGTGGACAAGGGCTTTGGTGATGCCCGCAAGCAGCTCGGTGACTGGGCGACCGACAATGAGGATATCAAGACCGGTATCGATCAGAGCTACAAGCTGATCCAGAAGGGGCTCGACGAGTTCGAGAAGGAGTTCTTCGGCAAGGTCTCCCCGACCGACATGGGGGCGGCCGAGATGGCCAGCCGCCAGCAGGGCACGTTGGAGATCCAGACCAAGGATGGCGACAAGGTGGTGCTGCGCTTCAACGACAGCTGGCAGACCAAGTCCCAGAAGGATGACAGCGGCAGCCAGTTCAGCCTCAAGTCGAGTCAGAGTTTCAGCTTCTCGCTGGAGGGAGACCTTAACAGTGAGGAGATGGACTCCATCGGCAAGCTGGTGAAGGGGATCGACGATCTGGCCGGAAATTTCTTCTCCGGCAACTTCGATGATCTGCTGAAAAAGGCGGGCGATCTGAAGCTGGATGACAGCCAGCTGACCTCCTATTCGCTCAAGCTCAAGCAGAGCGTCAAGCTGAGTCAGACCTATCAGGGGGCCAGCTCCCTGCAGGAACTGCTCAAGCCGTTTGCCGACTATCTGCCCAAGCTGGATCAGGTACAGAAACAGGCTGATGCTGTGCTGCCGGATTCCCAGCAGCAGGCGTTGACCCCGGCGGTACTGGCTGCCCGTGGTCAGGGCGATCCGGCGCAGGTGAGCAGCTTTACCAGCTTCAACCAGCGGATGCTGGAGGCGTTGCGGATGATCAACCAGTTCCAGCCCTCCACCGAGCCCGCCGGCAAGCGCGTTTGAGTCGCCATCGTGCCATTCAAGCTATAACCTGCCGTTTGCCAGCCCTTCCCGGGGCTGGCAAACTGGCCTTTTCTCCAATCCGGTTGCCCCATGAACCCCAAGAAGCCAAGAGACAAGCGCGAGCTCTGCTACCCCTTTATCTTCGAAACGTCGCTCAAATGTGATTTTGAAATCGCCACTGACGAGCTCTGCTGTCAGGTCGGGGCCGTGCTGTCACACCTTGCGCCGGATGCCGATACCGAGCCCATGCTGGCGGATCTCGCGGCGTTGCAGCGGCTTATCTACAACCTCAACGGCTCGGTGCGCGGCAAGCTGGGGATCTTCGACGCAGACCTTGAGTGGCTCAAGGCCCGTTACGACCACTACAACGAGGCGAGCCGGGGGAGCGTCACCGGTTTCGTGCTGCCGCAGGGGCCGCAGCCCATTCCCACCCTCCATCTGTGCCGCTGCGGCAGCAAGAAGGTGGTGCGGCTGCTGGTACGGCTGGAGGAGAGTGGCGTCAGCTTCGACCCTATTCTCTATCGCTTCGCCAACCTGCTGGCCAACTTCTTCTTTGTGCTGACCGTCTACCTCAAGCAGCGCTGGCAGGTGCCGGAAGTACCCTACGTCAGCATCAACTACTGACCTCGCTGCGTAACGGGCCAGAGGCCATCGTGGATTGAGTGGAATAAAAAACCGGAGCCTTGGGCTCCGGTTTTGCTTTTCAGCGCGTCAGCCGCTCGCTCAGCTGGAGATCAACACCCTGGCCGAGTTGGCGGGGATGGTCAGCTGCACCTCGCCCTGTACCACTTCGAACTTGTCGCCGTTGAAGGCGTCGGTGAAGCGGCTGGCCGGGCTGGCGGTCTGCCACAGGGGCAGGCTGATGGTGCGCGGCTCGCTGGGGTGACGGTTGCAGGCCACCACCACCTGATCGCTTTGCAGGGTGCGGGCGAACACATAGCTGTGGGGCCCGGCGTAGAGGGTCTGGATATCGCCCCGGCGCAGGGAGGGGCGCTGGCGGCGGATCTGGATCAGGCGGCGGTAGTGGTCGTGCAGCACATGATCCCAGGCGGTGGTCTCCCACGGGAAGCAGCGGCGACAATCCGGATCACTGCCCCCCGACAGTCCCACCTCGTCACCGTAGTAGATGGACGGCACGCCGATATAGGTGAGCAGCAGGGTGGCGGCCAGCTGCATCCGCTGCTTGTCTTCACCCAGCAGGTGGAGGAAGCGGGCGGTATCGTGGCTGTCCAGCAGGTTGAACTGGGCCAGCTGGTTCTTGAACGGGATGTGGGCCCGCGCCAGCTTGAGCCAGCGATCCAGCTCCTCGGCGCTGATCTTGATGGGGTGGTAGGCGATATCCTGCCCCGCCAGGAAGGCGCGGATCGGGTGGGCGAAGCCATAGTAGTTCATGGCGCCATCCTCCTGATCCCCTTGCAGCCACTGGCTCGCCTCGAAGAAGTGTTCGCCGAGCACGTAGGCGTCCGGGTTCTCCTGCTTCACCGCGCCGCGAATGGCGCGCACATGGCTGCGGTTACCCTCGGCGGTGCCGCGTTCCCCCAGCATGTGGATGACGTCGAAGCGCCAGCCATCGATCTGGTAGGGGGCGCGCATCCAGTAACGCAGGATGGCGTCATCGGCCCGATAGACGGCGTCCTGCACCTTTTCGCAGGAGAAATCGAGCTTGGGCAGGCTGCGGATGCCCTTCCAGCTGATGTAATCCCCTTCGTTGTCAAAGGTGTAGAAGCTGCGCCACGGCGAATCCGGGTTGCTGTTGGCCCCCAGCGGCGGGCAGAACCAAGGGTGCTCGGTCGAGGTGTGGTTGACCACCGCATCGAGAATGATCTTCATGCCGCGCTGGTGCAGGTTGCGGGTCAGCTCGGCGAACTGCTCGTTGCTGCCGAGGTGGGCATCGACCTTGAAGTAGTCCTGGGTGTCGTACTTGTGGTTGCTCGGCGAATCGAAGATGGGGTTGAGATAGAGCGCCGTCACCCCGAGGGATTGCAGGTAGTGCAGCTTGGCATCGATGCCTGCCAGATCGCCGCCATAGAATTCGCAGGCACCGTGCCCCTCTTCGTGGCCGCTGACCGGTTCGCCCCACGCCTTGCTGATCACCGCCTTGCCGCGGTACTCGTACTCGTGATGCTTGACGCTGAGGGACGGATCGCCGTTGCAGAAGCGGTCGGGGAAAATCTGGTAAAAGACCTGATCCTGCACCCAGGCTGGCGGCTGATGCAGGCTGTTGAAGCGAAAATGCTGTTCCCGTGGCGGCATGGACGCGCTGACGCCCGCCCCGTGCAGCCACCACTGCTCCTCATCGGTGAGGCACTTGAAGCAGTAAAGATGGATATCCTGCCCCTTGCTGAGCGGCAGGGTGGCCTGCCACACCTGCAGCCTGTCGCGGGTGGAGACTGCCGTCATCGGGATCAGGTACTCCTCGTTATCCGGCTCGTGGCGCAGCCACACCTCGCGGATCGGGGTGTCCAGTTCGCTAAAGAGGGTGAGTTGCAGTGCGTCGGCGCTCTCTTTGAACCAGGGCGCCACCTGGGGATGAAACAGAAACGGATGGGTCATGATGCTTATTGAGTCAGAAGATCGGCGAGGGCATTACCCTGTTCGTGAAGCGTTTCGAGCTGGCCTGCCAGCGACTTGGGATCCAGTCCCAACTGGTCGGCGAGCGGTTTGGGGAAGCGGGCGATGATGGCCTGGGCAGGCACTCCCGCATTCCAGGCGAAGGAGATAAAGACAGAGAGGCGGATCAGCACCGCCTCCTTGCTGACCGGATCATGGGAGAGCGGATCAAGCTGCTGGGAGATGGCGTCCACGAAGCTCTCCGACAGGTTCCAGCGCCGCGCCAGTTCGGCCCCGAGCTGGGCATAGTCGTAACCCAGCATCTCCCGCTGGGCCTCGACCCGGCTACTGCCGTTCTGCAGCGCCATATTGATGAGCTCTGCCTCTTCCGGCAGGGTGCTCTGGATGAGCAGTTCGCCGATGTTGTGGATCAGGGCGCAGGTGAAGGCGGTTTCGGGATCCAGCACCTTGGCCTCCTGGGCCAGGGTCTTGGCGATGGTGGCGACCTGGAAGGTCTCGGTCCAGAACTTGTTCTTGTCGAAGCTGGGTGGCGCCTTGAAGCTGCCGATGATGCCGGAGGCGACCACGATAGAGCGTAACCGGTTGAAACCGAGCCGGATCACCGCCTGTTCGATGGAGGTCACTTCGTTGCCCCGGCGCAGGGCAGCCGAGTTGGCCATCCGCAGCACCTTGACGCTGATCACCTGATCCATGGCGATCTTGGCCGCAATCTCGTCGATGCGGGCATTTTCGTCGTTGAAGCTCTGCATCAACTCATGCAGCAGCTTGGGAATTGTGGGGAGTTGTTTGATCTTGTCAAACAGACGATCCATCGACATGGCTGAGGCAGCCTCCATTGCGAACTCTGCCTCATATTGTGCCACAGCCGGACAACATGTTCCTGTTTGTGATGCCGGTTTGTGAGCGTTAGAGCACCCAGTCGCGCAAGGTGTATTCCAAACGGTGCTGTTTGCCCTGCAGGATCAGGGTCTGGCTGGAGCCACTCAGGGTGGCGCCCTCGGTCAAGGTGGTCAGTACGGCCTGCTCGATGGTGTCGAGCGGCGGCATGCAGGCCATCTCGGTGCTGCCCAGACTGGTGACCCACAACTTGTCATTTTCCAGATGGCCCTGACCGAAGTAGCGGTTGCAACCGGCGATGCCGTTAACGGTGAAGTGTTCGCCGATCTCGAAATCGGGGGGATTGTCGCGCAAGGCGGCGACCGGTTCGCCATCCAGTTTGCTCAGTACCCAGTGGTGATGTTGCAGATCTTGCTGAACAAAGGCGGTCGAGCTGCAGCCAGCGAGCAGTAACAGGGGGATCAGCAGAAAGGGCAATCTGGGCATGAGGGGGCTCCGGTTGGGGGAGCGTCAAGAATACCCTTTTTGGGCGTTTGGGAGCAGGGCGCGAGAGGGGACGACCGACCGCTTCTGTCGTCCCTTGTCCCGCGTGACTGTCGCTTAATGGCAACACCCGGGTGATGTTGCCATCGATTTGCGCTATCTCAGGGCTCAGTTGGCGAACAACCGCTCGGCATAATGGGCGAGGGCCGTGGCAATTGAACCGACGTCATCACCCCCTCTTGAGTGGGGAGTGATGGTGCGGCTTGCTCTATCTCAGGGATCAGTTGGCGAACAGCCGCTCGGCATAACGGGCAAGACCGGCGGCCACCGAGCCGAAGTCATCACCCCCCTCGAGCGGGATGGCCGGGAGCTTCTGGCGGATAAAGCTGGCGATCAGCGGCGAGCGGGCGCTACCGCCGGTGACGAAGATGCGATCCGGCTGTACACCGGCATTGGCAATGGCTTCATCCATCAGCTCGCCAATCTTCTCCAGCAGCAGGGCCGAGGCGTTGGCCAGCTGTTCGCGGGTCAGCTCCGCTTCCAGCCCTTTTTCCAGCTCGGCCAGCGACTGGCGATTGAGCTCCTGCTCCGAGAGGGCGATCTTGCCCTGCTCGGCGCGCCACACCAGCTGGTGGCTCAGCTTGTGGGCCCGCAGACTGGCCAAACGCCCCAGCTTGCTGCCGGGTTGGCTGTCGAGCTGCAGATCCTGCAACTGGCGGGCGGTGTCGAGGCTGTAGAAGCGGCTCTGGGCGCTGACGTCGTTGATGGCGGCGGCATCCCAGAACAGCGGGTGGGGCAGCGGCTTGCCGGTCTTGAGGGTCTCGTGCATGCCGAGCAGCGGCATCATCCCCTCTACCGTCAGGCGGATGTCGAAGTCGTTGCCGCCGATCCGCTGGCCGCTGTGGCCGAGCAGATCGCCGCTGCGATCCAGCTGATCGCGGTAGCTGGGGCCCATTCGCAGCATGGAGCAGTCGGTGGTACCGCCGCCGATATCCACCACCAGCACCACGGCGTCTTCGGTGAGGCGCGCCTCGAATTCAAACCCGGCAGCCACCGGCTCATAGAGGAACTCCACCTGCTCGAAACCGGCCAGACGGGCCGCCTCGGTCAGGATGGCGATAGCTTGCTGGTTACTCTCTTCCCCCGCCAGACCCTGGAAGTTGACCGGGCGGCCAATCACCGCCTGGCGGATCGGGGCACCCAGTTGCTGCTCCGCCTGCTGGCGGACGTGGAGCATCATGGCGCAGACGATGTCTTCAAACAGGGCGATCTGGGGGGCCTTGAGGCCGTAGGCACCGAGGAAGGATTTCGGCGACTTGATGTAGTAACCGTCGTCCGGCTCCTCCAGATAGCGCTCCAGCGCAGCGCCGCCGAAGCTCAGCTCGTCGATCAGCCCCTCTTCGCGCATCTGGCGGCGAACCATCTGGGCACGGGTGACCACGGGGCCACGCAGCTTGAGGTACTCCGCCTGCTGGGCCGGTGCCAGCCCTTCGGCCAACAGACCGGCGATGGCATCCCGGTGGGGAGCATGCAGGGTGGAGGGGAGATAGCGGGATGCGCCGAGATTGAGCAGCCTGGGGCTACCTTGTTCCATCACGGCCACGGCACAGTTGGAGGTACCGTAATCAAATCCGATGAACATGCTTGCCAGACTCCTGAATAAAAAAGGAGGGCTGGCCTACCCGAAGGTGCCGGGTCTCACAACCCGACGCACAGTCGGAGGTGCAGTGAGCAAATCCGATCAACATGGGCGCCAGACTCCTGAATAAAAAAGGGGGGCTAGCCTACCCGAAGGCGCCGGGTCTCACAACCCGGCGCGTGATGAAGAGAGGGGGTGCCCTTATTCCACTTCGTTGTCGGAGCGGCCCTGGCGCTCGATGGCCTGAATGTTGCCGAGGGTGGTATCGGCGATGGCGTGCAGCGCCTCGCGGGTCAGGAAGGCCTGATGGCCGGTAAACAGCACGTTGTGGCAGGCCGACAGACGGCGGAATACGTCATCGGTGATCACCTCGTTGGACTTGTCGGAGAAGAAGAGATCTTCCTCCTCTTCGTAGACATCCAGCCCCAGCGCGCCGATGCGGGAGGTCTTGAGCGCCTCGATGGCGGCGTTGGAGTCGAGCAGGCCGCCACGGCTGGTGTTGATGATCATCACCCCGTCCTTCATCTTGGCGAACGCCTCCTGATTGAGCAGGTGGTAGTTCTCCTTGAACAGTGGGCAGTGCAGGCTGATGACGTCGGACTGGCGGAACAGGGTGTCGAGATCCACATACTCGGCCCCCAGCTCGATGGCGGCCTGATTAGGGTAGGGGTCGCTCACCAGCAGGCGCATGCCGAAGCCCTTGAGAATGCGCAGGGTGGCGATGCCGATCTTGCCGGTGCCGATGATGCCGGCGGTACGGCCATGCATGTTGAAGCCGACCAGCCCTTCCAGCGAGAAGTTGGCATCGCGGGTGCGCTGATAGGCCTTATGGATGCGGCGGTTGAGGGTCATCATCAGACCGACCGCGTGCTCTGCCACCGCTTCGGGGGAGTAGGCGGGTACCCGCACCACTTTCAGCCCCAGCTCCTTGGCTGCGGCCAGATCCACGTTGTTGTAACCGGCACAGCGCAGGGCAATGACCTGGGTGCCGTTGGCAGCCAGTTCGGTCAATACCTCGCGGTCGGCGTCGTCATTGACGAACAGACACACCACCGGGAAGCCGTGAGCCAGCCGGGCCGTCTTGGCCTCCAGCCGCACATCGAAAAACTCCAGATCGAAGCCGTACTGGCTGTTGGCCTGGGTGAAATGCTCTTTGTCATAGTTCTTGGTACTGAATACAGCGACCTTCATGGTGTGTGCTCCGTAACGTGTGTGTGGTTAAATTACAACAAAATGGGCCAGCTATCACCGGATAAACCGGCTGGTTATTGTCCCCACGGCATGATGGGGACCGCGCTGACTGCACTCTTGTACGAACCATCCACCAGTTTGGTGCTGTAGGTCAGGTAAACCAGCGCATTGCGTTTTTTGTCGTAAAAACGCACCACTTTTTGCTCCTTGAACACCAGCGAGGTGCTGACGTCGAACACCTCTTCCCCCGCTTTCAGCTTCTCGGGCAGGGTGATGGGGCCGATCTGGTGGCACGACAGGGAGGCGTGGGAGGGATCTTCCGCCAGCCCCAGTCCGCCTTTTACGCCGCCGGTCTTGGGGCGCGCCAGATAGCAGGCAACGCCATCGATGCGGGGATCGTCGAACGCCTCCACCAGGATCTTGTGGTTGGGGCCAACCAGCTTGAAGGCGGTGCTCACCTCGCCAATGGGGTCAGCCTTGTCGGCCAGCGCCGGGCCGACGAACAGGGCCCCCAGCAGCAGGGGCAGGGCGTAGCGAAGGGCGTTATTGCGCGTGTGGCGGTATGACATGATCTCTCCTGTTGGCCCGGCTCCCTTCAGTAGGGAAGGCGCAAGCGACGATAGAGGCTGGCAAGCACCCAGGCGGGGCCTATCAGCAGAAATTGCAGGTCGGCTAGGAAGGAGGGGCGCTTGCCCTTGATCCTGTGGCCGACAAACTGGGCTATCCAGAGCAGCACAAACGCCGCCACGGCGGGCCACAGCAGCGGCCCCTGCCACTGGTAACAGATCCACAGTCCCAGCGCGGTCAGCCCCGCCATCCCCGCGAACAGCGAAAATGACAGCGACAGATAGAACAGCAGTACCGGGATCGCCGCCACAACTGCCCAGTTGAGGGGCGCGGGCAAGGGCCCGGCGGGCAGGCTCCAGAGCAGCCCCAGCGAGCAGAGATAGATCCCCGGCACCGCCAGCTTGTGGATGGCGACGTTGACCGGATGGCGATGACTCTGGCCGTACTCCTCAAACCACTGTTCGATTCCCTTCATGGCACCTCCCTGGCGCGCTGGTTGCGTTATGACTCCCCCCGGATGCGCGAGGGGACGTCTGCAGCATGATGGCGGAACGGGCTGGCCAATACCAGATGACTGCCCCGAGCCTGCTCACTGATTACCGCGCGGCGGGTATCGAGGCAAGGGGCGTATCGGCGGCCGCCCCGTATCTCGCGTTCACCCCTGACATGATGTGCGTGCAACCAAGGCGGATCGCTGCGCAGCCACTGCTGGTCAGGATCGGCTGATGGCCTTGCAGGGCTTGTGGCGTGCGGTAACCGCCTGCCCGGAGGGTAACCCGTCGCTATAAATGTAATTTATGGATTTTTGTGAAATGACCCAACTTTAACTTATACCGCGTCCGATCCCGCTCCCTGTGCCCCTCTCTGCCTGTCAGCCGTCAACACGGGCCCATGCCCGATCCCGGGCACACTATCCGGCTGCATCAGAATGGGTTGCTGCGAGGGTGGGGATGAAGCACCGCCCCTCGCGGGGCGGCTGGCCTGTTATCCCTGCGGGGGATAATCCCAATATTGGGCCGGAATGGATTTTAGCAATGGGGTCATGTCCGGGTTTGGCAAGGCGATGGTGACCCGCTGATCGAGGTTGGCGCTGGCCAGCGCTTCGCGGATCTTCGGATTTTCATTGAAGAATTTCATAAAGCTGCCGTCGGCATAGGCTCGCTCCAGTCCGGTCTGAAGCGCCTTGGCCAGCTTGGGATATTCGGGGCTGACGAAGAAGAACTGGGCGAAGGGGTAGCGGATCAGCAGATGTTGCTCGATGGCGAGGTTGGGATATTGCGCCACCAGCTCGCTGCGCTCGGCGAAGATCTCCACCATGGCGCGCGGAAAGAAATCGACCTTGTCGCCGTCGTTGATAAGGCGAAACAGGCTGCTGAAGCGGCCGGAGAAGGTCGGGATACCGGCATTTTCCAGGATCTTGTTGTCGGCCCAGCCCACCCCTTGCGCCGCCTTCATCTGTTTCAGATCAGCCAGGGTATTGATCTGGTTGAACTTTTCCTGAGCGTCAGCGTGGATGAACGACAGCCGCAATCCTTCCAGCCCGCGAAACAGCGGAATGGGGACGGCAATCAGGGAGGATTCGAGTGCGCTGGAGGTACCCATCCAGAAGACGTTGATGGTCTTGCCCTTGCTCAGCTGCTGCTGGAGGGTGAACTGGTTGAGATCGAGCTCGACAGGCTGGATGCGAAAGGGTTGTCCGGAGCGGGTGAGCGCCAGTTCCAGCAGTTTGAGCTGGTACTCCTGATCAAGATTGTTGACGGGGCGGCTGGGGACCTTGACCGTCAGAACCTGTGCTTGTGCCAGCAGTGGCAGGCACAAACACAGTTTGATGAGCCATTTCACTCTCTGTTCTCCTGTAGATTCCGGAAGGTGTCCGGAGTCTAACAGAACTTGTCATCATCTTGCTGCCTGACGGTGTGCAAGGTTTGAGCGCAGGGCCCTGCCTTGCTGGCCGTTGTTCGCAGCAGGATGGTGACGGTTCTTGGAAGAATCAGGCGACGCGACGGAACACGTGGGTATCGTTAAATTCCTTGGTGCTCTGGCATTCGACGCAGAAACGGGATTCCGGACGGGCTTGCAGCCGTTTGAGGGAGATCTCGTCACCGCAAGATTCGCAGTAACCGAAGTCCCCTTCGTTCATTCGCTTCAATGCGCCCCGCAGCTTGCGCAGGTGCAGTTTGTCGTGCTCGATGCGGTTCAGCTCCAGACGGCGGGCTTCCTCGATACTGGCACGGTCAATTTCATCAGCCATCTCGTTGGTGTCGGTGGCGATGGCCTGGCTGGCCTGGGAGTTCAGGCGCTCTTCGAGCTCGACGATCTGTCGCTCGATCTGCCCCTTGTAAAAGGCCAGTTGGTCTTCAGTCATGAAATCACACATACGATTAACTACCAGTCAGTTTACTAACCCAATAATCCCTGTTTATGGGGGCTGTCTGCCTACAGACCAAGCCCTTGTATCCCGATTTGCACCTGTTTAATGCAAGAGAGTGCAAATCAGGGCGGGCCTTGTACCAAAAAAATGCAGCCAAGCAAAGCAAATTGGATAAGGATTGTGCGCCCTTGCAAAAAAATGGCCCATTCCACCATGAGATGGCAGGGGTTCCGCGACCTCTTTCGCATTTTGTTGGCATCGGCTTTGCAATGAGCTGAACGGCAGTTTGAAGGGGGTTTTCAGTGTTTAGTATTTGGTGCCGACTTGGTCATTATATGCGCCGTTATTTATAGTTTTTTAAACACGCCTGCTTGACATTGCCCTTGTCGGCGGGCTTTTATGGTGGTGTTGATTACAATTTTATAACAAGGGTGTTCCATATATTAGACACCCTTGCCAATGGCAACCGTAAAGTCGGGGTTTAACATGGACAGTATCAAAGGCTGGATGGAGAGCAATCGCATCACGGAAGTGGAGTGTCTGTTCCCGGATTTCACCGGCAATGCCCGGGGGAAGATCATCCCAGCCAACAAGTTTTTGCGCGAAGGGGGCATGCGGCTGCCCGAGGTGATCTTCACCCAGACGGTGACAGGTGAGTATCCGGATGACGACAGCATGATCGACCCGCTGGAGCGGGATATGCAGCTCTATCCCGACCCCAACACCATCCGTTTCGTCCCCTGGGCGCTGGAGCCGACTGCGCAGGTTATCCACGACTGTTTCGACATCAACGGCAAGCTGATCGACATCGCGCCGCGCTCCGTGTTGCGTCGGGTTCTGTCATTTTACGAGAAGCAGGGCTGGAAGCCGGTGGTCGCTCCCGAGCTGGAGTTCTATCTGGTCAGGCGCAACGAAGACCCCGACTATCCGCTGGTGCCGCCGGTGGGCCGCAACGGCCGCCCGGAGACCGCCCGCCAGTCGTTCAGTATCGATGCGGTCAACGAGTTCGACCCCATCTTTGAAGACATGTATGACTACTGCGAGGCGCAGGAGCTGGAGGTCGACACCCTGATCCATGAATCGGGTGCTGCCCAGATGGAGATCAACTTCCTGCACGGTGATGCCATCGATCTGGCGGATCAGGTGTTCCTGTTCAAGCGCACCATGCGCGAGGCGGCTCACAAGCACGGCATCTACGCCACCTTTATGGCCAAACCGATGAGCGACGAACCCGGCTCCGCCATGCACATCCACCAGAGTCTGGAAGATGCGAACGGCCACAACCTGTTTGGTACCGAGGAGGGGGGCAATTCGGCGATGTTCATGCACTTTATCGCCGGTCTGCAGAAATACACCCCGGCGGTGACCGCCCTGCTAGCCCCCAACGTCAACTCTTACCGCCGCCTCACCTTCGGCGAGAGCGCACCGCGCAACGTTCAGTGGGGTGTAGAGAACCGCACCTGCGGCCTGCGCGTGCCCTTCTCCGAACCGAGCGCCCGTCGGGTAGAGAACCGCTTTGCCGGTGCCGATGCCAACCCCTATCTGGCGCTGGCCGCGACGCTGGCCTGCGGCTATCTCGGCATGATGGAGAAGCTGGAGCCGCTGCCGGAGATGAAGTCGAGCGCTTACGAGTTGCCCTACAGCCTGCCCCGCTCACTGGAGGAGGCGCTCAGCCATCTCGAACAGTGCGAGCCCATCAAGGAGATGCTGGGTGAGCGCTTCACCCGTGCCTTTGTGGCGGTCAAACGCAAAGAGTACGAAACCTACTTCGGGGTGATCAGTCGCTGGGAGCGGGAGTTCCTGCTGCTGAACGTGTGATGTTGGTGCGTGCCCGCCACGCATCGCCCCAAAACGGGGAGGCCAATCCCGGCCTCTCCCGCTCATATCGAAGGAACCGAGGAGCAAGCAATGCAGCATACGACTCGTGAGTGGCAGCAACTGGATGCTGGCCACCACCTGCACCCCTTTACCGATTTTCAGGCCCTGAACAAAAAGGGGAGCCGCATCATCACCAAGGCCAGCGGCGTCTATCTGGAAGATTCCGATGGCAAGCGCATCCTGGACGGCATGGCGGGCCTGTGGTGCGTCAACATGGGCTATGGCCGTCAGGAGCTGGTGGAGGCCGCCACCCGCCAGATGCAGCAGTTGCCCTACTACAACCTCTTTTTCCAGACCGCTCACCCGCCGGTGATCGAGCTGGCGACCCTGCTGGCCGAAGTCACGCCGTCCCATCTCAACCATGTCTTCTTTACCGGCTCCGGCTCCGAGTGCAATGACACCGTGCTGCGGATGGTCCGTCACTACTGGGCCAGCAAGGGGCAGCCGGAGAAGCAGGTGATCATCAGCCGCAACAACGCCTACCACGGCTCCACCGTGGCGGGGGCCAGTCTGGGTGGCATGAAGGGGATGCATGCCCAGGGTGGCCTGCCCATTCCCGGCATAGTGCACATCGACCAGCCCTATCACTTCGGCGAGGGGCAGGGGATGAGCGCCCACGAGTTCGGGCTGGAGCGTGCCCGTCAGCTGGAGCAGAAGATTCTGGAGCTGGGGGTGGACAAGGTGGCTGCCTTTATCGGCGAGCCGATCCAGGGGGCGGGCGGCGTCATCATTCCGCCCGACAGCTACTGGCCGGAGATCCAGCGTATCTGCGATCACTACGGTATTTTGCTGATCGCCGATGAGGTGATCTGCGGTTTTGGCCGTACCGGCCACTGGTTCGCCAGCGAAGGGTTTGGCATCAAGCCGGATCTGATGTGTCTGGCCAAGGGGATCACCTCCGGCTATCTGCCGCTCGGGGCTGTGATGGTGGGTGACCGGGTCGCCAAGGTGCTGGTGGAGGAGGGGGGCGAGTTCAACCACGGCTTCACCTACTCGGGCCATCCGGTCTCTTGCGCCGTGGCAGTGGCCAATATCCAGCTTATGCAGAAAGAGAGCATAGTTAAGCGCGTTCATGATACCATCGGCCCCTATTTGCAGCGCCGTTGGGCGGAGCTGGCTGACCATCCGCTGGTGGGGGAAACCCGAGGCAAAGGATTGGTGGCCGCGCTGGAAATCGTCCAGGACAAGCAGACCAACCGGCGTTTTCCGGCGCAGGCAAATGCGGGGATGACCTGTCGGGAGTTCTGCTTTAACAATGGCTTGGTGATGCGGGCGGTAGGCGATACCATGATCATATCGCCCCCCTTGGTCATCACCGAGGAACAGGTTGATGAATTGGTCAATCTGGCCAGGCTCAGTCTGGATCTGACAGCCGAAAAGCTGAAGGGTTGAGGTCGGCCGGGCAGGTTGGCACGCGCATACAATTTGCTTAGGAGACAAGGATGATGTCTTTCAAAACGGGAGTGATCGCTGCCTCTGTGGCTCTGGTCATGGCAAGTGCCGGAGCAATGGCTGAAGAGAAGGTGTTGCACGTCTATAACTGGAGCGACTACATAGCGCCGGATACCCTGGATAACTTCCAGAAGGAGACGGGCATCAAGGTGGTCTATGACGTGTTCGACAGCAACGAGGTGCTGGAAGCCAAGTTGCTGGCGGGTAGCTCGGGTTACGATATCGTCGTGCCGTCCAACCCCTTCCTGGCCAAGCAGATCAAGGCGGGCGTGTTCCAGAAACTGGACAAGTCCAAGCTCTCCAACTGGCAAAATATGGACCCCAACCTGCTCAAGGCGCTCGAGCCGAGCGATCCGGGCAACCAGTACTCCATCCCCTATCTGTGGGGCACCATCGGCTATGCCTACAACGCCGAGAAGGTGAAGGCGGTGCTGGGGGCTGATGCCCCGGTCAACTCCTGGGATCTGGTGTTCAAGCCGGAGAACATGGCCAAGCTGAAAGAGTGCGGCGTCTCCTTCCTCGATTCACCGACCGAAATGCTGCCGGCCGCCCTGCAATATCTGGGCTTCAAGCCGGATAGCCAGAAACCGGCCGAGCTGAAGAAGGCCGAGGAGCTGTTCCTCTCCATCCGTCCCTATACCGCCTATTTCCACTCCTCCAAGTACATCTCGGATCTGGCCAACGGCAACCTCTGTGTCGCGGTCGGTTACTCCGGTGACTTGCAGCAGTCCAAGGCGCGGGCGGCGGAGGCCAAGAACGGCGTGTCGCTGACCTACACCATTCCGAAGGAGGGGGCAGGCAGCTTCTTTGACATGATCGCCATTCCGGCGGATGCCAAGAACGTCGAGGCGGCCCACACCTTCATCAACTACCTGATGAAGCCCGAGGTGATTGCCAGCATTACCAACGTGGTGCAGTTCCCGAACGGTAACAAGGCGGCGACCCCGCTGGTCAATGAAGCGATCCGTACCGACCCGGGTATCTACCCTGACGCGGCGACCCTGCAGAAG
>NZ_JRGK01000053.1 GCF_000764645.1 Aeromonas finlandensis | reverse complement strand
TTCCCGCTCCAATCTCTCTCCTTGAAGTCCACCAATTCAATATCTCAATACACTCATTACCATATCCAGTTGGTAGAGCATGATCAGTGCTTGCCAAGGCTGGGGTCGCGAGTTCGAGTCTCGTTTCCCGCTCCAATCTCTCTTCGATATCACCATCACCCCATTTGAATTGCCCATCACATCGCGCTGCGATGCGTTGTCGTATCCGGCGTTTGCCTTTCTATCTCTTCTGCTTTGCACATCCCTGGTTATGAGCCAACGCGGTATCGCTCACCAACAACGTCCCTGAGATCGGGCACAACTCTTTGCAGACGGATCGCAGGCTTGGCAGGGCATGGATGGCAGACACGGGCTCGGCATAAGTTAAAGTTGGGGCATTTTGCCAAAAGCCATAAATTTGATTTATAGCGGCGGGTTGCGGCCATAAACGGTTTTCTGGCGGGGTCGGCAAGCCCGACAAGGGATCTGCCGGTCGGGAAGGGGATATTGCGGGCAAAAAAAGAGGAGGGGCCTTGGCTCCTCCTGCATGATTCACTGGCGTGGGCTTAGACCAGAGTAACGTTTTCAGCCTGAGGGCCTTTTTTGCCCTGGGTCACAGTGAACTGGACTTGTTGACCTTCAGCCAGGGTTTTGAAACCGGTGCTCTGGATGGAGGAGAAGTGAACGAATACGTCCGGACCCTGAGACTGTTCAATAAAGCCAAAACCCTTGGTTTCGTTGAACCATTTTACCTGGCCGGTGCGAATGTCAGACATGTGCTAAATCCTATCAATAACAAAATGAAACTAAGCCCGTGCTGGGCTGCATTTGCCTTGCAAGCAGGGGTTGGCTCATGACTGACCACGTCTATTTGTCCCAGTAGCACGCAGAACAATCCCTGTCTAAAGCACAAACGATTGTACGTTAGCGCCGATCCTTGTCAATTTGACCCCTTTCGTTTTTTGAACAAGCTAAAAATATTGTGAAGTCAGTAGCTTATTTGAAGTGATTTGAGCCAAAAAAAACGGGAGGCCGCAGCCTCCCGTTTCATCACTCCTTGAGGGCGAACCCTTCGCCCTGCCGGTCGTAGCGGTAGACCGCCTGACCGTAGGAGCGGATCTCCACCCGCTGGATGCGGCGGGTGTCGTCCACCAGGATGAAGATGGCGCGGCCCGATTGCAGGCGGGTCAGCGGCCGATCCGGCCCTTCGATGGCGATCAGACGACTCAGCTCGGCACCCGGCAACTCGAATTTGCGCCAGATGGAGTAGAGGGTCTCACCGGCCTGCACATCGTGTTGCAGCCAGGTGCCGTTGACCTTCTCTTCGACCGGCTTGGCTGCTGCAGGCGCACTGCCTGTTGCACCATTGCCGACGGTGAGGGCCTGCGCGGGCACCGCCAGCGGCACTTCCAGCGAGCCGGAAGGGGCGGCTTTGGGGGCAGATGGCGCAGGCTCCCAGGCCAGCACCAGCAACCAGAGCGGGATCAGGATCAGCAGACCTATGGTGTTTTTGCGGGGCAGCGGGCTGGACAGCTTGAATTTGCCTGCTTTGGCATCCTGACGGCGTTGGCCGAGGTTGCTCATTCCTTGGCCAATACGTTGGCGCAGGGACAGGGTCGCGGCATTGATGCGATGGAGCAGGGATCCTTGTGATTCGTCTTGGCGACGCTGCTGGGCTCGTCTGTTATGGCCTCGTGGGCGACGGTCCGGGGTGGGCACGGCATTTACCTCTCACTACATTGCCTGCCATCAGGCAAATTCGTTGCCTATGGTAAACGTACTCGCCCCCGAGGGGGAGAGTACGGGAGAGGAAAATTATCAGCTGAGACGAAATTGACCCAATAATTGCTGCAATTTGTCGGCGGCCTGACGCAATGCCTGACTGGCTTTGGCCGTTTCGGTTGCATCCTGAGCAATGTCGTTGGCCAGTGCGTTGGTTTTTGACAGGTTGCCGGAGACGGTCTCGGAGACCGAACTCTGCTCTTCGGCGGCGGAAGCGATCTGGTAGGTCATGTCGTTGATGGTGGAGATGGCCTTGTAGATGCTGCCGAGCGCCTCCTCTGCCAGATCCGCTTCGCTCACTGCCTGATGGGTCAGCTGTTGGCTCTGGGTGATGGCAGTGACTGCATTGGTAGAGCTGAGGCGGATCTTCTCGATCAGCTCCTGGGTGTTCTGTACCGCCTGCTGGGTGTTGCCCGCCAGTTTGCGCACCTCGTCGGCGACCACCGCAAAGCCGCGCCCCTGTTCGCCTGCCCGGGCCGCTTCGATGGCGGCGTTGAGGGCGAGCAGATTGGTCTGGTCGGCAATCCCCTGAATGACGGTGAGGATGCTGGTGATCTGGGCGCTGTCGTGAGCCAGCCCTTCCACCACGTCGGCCCCTTTACCGGCTTCTGCTGCGACCTTGTGCATCGACTGGATCACCTGCTGGAAGCGATCCTTGCCCTGATCGGCGGCGCTTTGCGCCTGTTTGGCCGAGTCGGCGGTGTTGTTGGCGTGGGTGGCGACCTCCTGGCTGACGTAGGACATCTCCTGCACGGCGGTCAGCATCTGCTCCATCTCCGCCTGGTGATGCTGCAGGTTGGTGTCGGTCTGACCGGCGATGCGGTCGGTGTCACCGGCGTAGCGGTTGACCTCGCTGGCGGTCTTGAGTACATCGCTCAGCAGCCCCTGCAGCTTGTCGATAAAGCGGTTGATCCCCTTGGCGAGATCCCCCAGTTCGTCGACGGAGCGGGTGGTGAGGCGCTTGGTGAGATCCCCTTCGCCATCGGCGATGTCATCCACCAGGCTGACCATTTGGCGGATCGGGCCTGTGATGCTGCGGGCGATCGCCAGCATGGTGGCCAGCGCCAGTACCAGCACGATAACGGCCCCGACCAGCTGCTGAGTCACGGCGGCCCGGTTCATCTCGCCCAGCTGGCTCTCCAGCTGATCGGCCCCCGCCAGTACCACCTTGTAGGGCAGGGTGACGATGATGGCCCAGTTGCGGTTCATGCCCGGCACCATGATGGGCACCGAGATGCGGAATGACTCGTTCAGCTCCTGACGCTGCACTTCGGGCTTCAGGTACTGCTGCCACTGATTGCCCAGCAGCTTCCCGGCGCTGCTGCCAAGCAGGCTGGCATCACCGCTGGTGCCGGTGATAACACCGGCGGCGCTGACGATCAGGGTCTCCCCCTGGCCGTCATAGATGTTGCTGTTGAGGCTCTTGGCCTGACGGCTGATGGAGTCCACCGCCAGATCGAGGGCGGCGATCCCCTTGAACTGACCATCCACCATGATGGGGGTGGTGATGGTGCTCACCAGCACCTGCTGACCGTTGATATCCACCTTGAAGGGATCGATGAGGCAGGAGCGCCCCTCCCGTTTCGGGCAGGCGTAGTAGTCGTTGGCCGGGTTGCCGAAGCTGTCGGTCTCGCTCTTCTCAATGGAGAGCAGCAGATCGGTGCCGATTTGCTCCTTGTCACGGTAGAAGTAAGGGACGAAGCGCCCCTTGCCGTCGCTGCCCAGCGCAGTCTGGCCAGCAAAGCTGGCATCCTGACTGTCAAAGCCATTGGGCTCGAAGCCCGCGAAGGCGCCGTAGAGCTGGGGCTCAAGGGCGAGCTGCGCCTTGAGCAGATCGGTGGCCTGTTGGCGATCGAGCGGCAGTTTGCCCTGCTGTTGCTGGGCGAAGACGCTGGCCATCTGCTGGGTATAGGAGAGCCCTTTTTGCAGCAACTGGGTGATGGTGGCGGCCTCGGCGCGGGCGTTGGCGCTGACCTTTTGCCATGCCTCCTGCTGCAGTGCCTCGCGGCTGGAGCTGATGGTCAGCTTCTGGGTCTGTTGGCCGGAATATTGGTTGAGCAGGATCAGGATGACCATGGCAGTGGTCATGGCGATCCCGGCCATCACTAGAATGCGATGCTGGATAGAATGGAACTGCATCATCTCTTCCTTGTTTCGTGAAAACTGTGGTGAGCGTTAGTTGGCTATCGACCGGAGGAGGCAGCTCTCCAGCGCTGTGCATAGCAAATCGGAAACAGCACTTCTGTTTTGCGATCCCCTTCAAATATCAGCTGGCAAGCGGTCCGGCCGTCAATTAAATCCCCAACTTTAGCCCGCAGTGGCCTCATGGTTTTCCCATCCGTGATTGTCGGTGCTAAAATGCGACGGTTTTTTCTAACGAATTGGCCCAAGGCCCTCTACACAAGGCTTAAAGATGAAAGTCAAAACCCGTTTTGCTCCCAGCCCGACCGGCTTTTTGCATGTCGGCGGTGCCCGTACCGCACTCTATTCCTGGTTGTTTGCAAAGAACCAGGGCGGTGAGTTCGTGCTGCGTATTGAGGATACCGACCTGGAACGTTCCACTCAGGAGGCCATCGACGCCATCATTGAGGGCATGGAATGGCTGGAGCTGAACTGGGATGAGGGCCCCTACTACCAGACCAAGCGCTTCGATCGCTACAACGCGCTGATCGACGAGATGCTGGCCGATGGCCGTGCCTACAAGTGCTACTGCTCCAAGGAGCGTCTGGAAGCGCTGCGCGAAGGTCAGATGGCCAACGGCGAGAAGCCCCGTTATGACGGCAAGTGCCGCGATCACGCCCACGATCACCCGGCCGATGCGCCGCACGTGATCCGCTTCCGCAACCCGACCGAAGGTTCCGTGGTGTTCGATGACCACGTCCGTGGCCGCATCGAGTTCGCCAACACCGAGCTGGACGATCTGATCATCCGCCGTACCGATGGCGCCCCGACCTACAACTTCTGCGTGGTGGTCGATGACTGGGATATGGAGATCACCCACGTGGTGCGTGGCGAAGACCACATCAACAACACCCCGCGTCAGATCAACATCTACAAGGCGTTGAACGCGCCGGTACCGGAGTTTGCCCACGTCTCCATGATCCTGGGTGACGACGGCGCCAAGCTCTCCAAGCGCCACGGTGCAGTCTCCGTGATGCAGTACCGCGATGACGGTTACCTGCCGGAAGCGCTGCTGAACTATCTGGTGCGTCTGGGCTGGTCCCACGGCGATCAGGAGATCTTCACCCTGGACGAGATGATCAAGCTGTTCAGCCTGGATGCCATCTCCAAGTCCGCCTCTGCCTTCAACACCGACAAGCTGCTGTGGCTGAACAACCACTACATGCGCAGCCTGGATCCGGCCTATGTCGCCAAGCATCTGGCCTGGCACATGGAAAACCAGAAGATCGACACCAGCAATGGTCCGGCGTTGCCTGCGGTGGTCACCCTGCTGGCCGAGCGCTGCAACACACTGGTCGAGATGGCCGCCCAGAGCCGCTACCTGTTCGAAGAGTACGAAGCGATCGACGAAGCGGCTGCCAAGAAGCACCTGCGTGGCGTGGCTGCCGAGCCGCTGGCTCTGGCCAAGACCAAGCTGGCTGCACTGGACAGCTGGACCACCGAAGCGCTGCACGAGCTGATTGAAGCGACTGCCGCCGAGCTGGGTCAGGGCATGGGCAAGGTCGGCATGCCGCTGCGCGTGGCCGTCACCGGTCTGGGTCAGTCCCCTGGTATCGACGCCGTGATGGCACTAGTGGGCAAAGAGCGTGTACTTGCTCGTATCGACCGTGCGCTGGCGTATATCGAAGCCCGCATGGCAGCTGAGTAAGCCTGACGTTGCCGGTCGTCATCACCGCTCTGGGTAAATCCCCCCGGGTATCGACGCCGTGATGGCGCTGGTGGGCAAAGAGCGCGTTCTTGCTCGTATCGACCGCGCGCTGGCGTATATCGAAGCCCGCATGGCTGCCGAGTAAGTGCTGCCGATGTGGCAGGCGAGGGGATAACCCTGCTCTGCCACCTGCTGAACAGCAAAAATCCGAAACCACTGGTTTCGGATTTTTTTATGGCCTGGATCGGCTGGGGCGGGGCACAACGGCGGTCATGCCCGACCAGAGCGAGTTGTCAGGCGAGCTTGAAGGAGTGGATCTGGCTGTCGAGATCCTTGCTGTGCTGCTCGACCAGCTCGGAGGCCTCTTGCAGTTCGCGCAGCACCACGACCGAGCCTTCGGCGATCTGCTTGACCTGTTCCAGATTGCCGCGCATCTCCTCGGCGACCGAGCTCTGCTGCTCGGAGGCCGCGGCGATATGGCGGTTCATGTCGGCCACCCCCTGCACCCGCTGCACTATGGTGGCGAGTTGGGTGCCCGCCTGGGTCACCTGTTCCACCCCCTTGTCGGCCTGGCGCACGCTCTGGGCCATCAGTTCGGCGGCCTGACCGGCATTGCCCTGCAACTGTTCGATCATCTTCTGGATCTCGACGGTAGCGGCCTGAGCCCGGTTGGCCAGCTCGCGTACTTCGGAGGCCACCACGGCAAAGCCGCGACCCGCCTCACCGGCGCGGGCCGCTTCGATGGCGGCGTTCAGTGCCAGCAGGTTGGTCTGCTCCGAGATGCCGCGAATGGTGTCGACCACCGAGCCAATCCGCTCGACCCCTTGCTCCACCTGATTGACCACGGTGGCGGAGCGCTGGATGTTGCTAGAGAGGGTGTCGATGGTGCTGACGGTGGCGGCGACGCAGCGGCTCCCCTCTTCCGCCAGTTGGCTGGTTTCGGCGGTAGCGTGAGAGGCCTGATCGGCGTGAGAGGCGACTTCACGAATGGCGCCAACCATCTGGCTCATGGCACTGGCCAGCTGTTCGATCTGGGCGAACTCTTCGCTGATCGCGTCGTTGGCCTCCTCCATGCAGAGGGTCACCTGGGAGGCGATGTCGTTGAGCTCCTTGCAGGCGGTGCGCTGGTTGCCAAACACCGCTTTGAGGTTCTCCTGCGAGTGGGAGACCGCCTTGGCGATGTCACCGAACTCGTCACGAGACTTGAGCAGCACCTGATGGCTGAGATCCCGCTTGGCGAAGCGCTCCAGCAGGCCAACCAGATAGTGCACCTGCTTGACCATCAGCCGGGAGCCAGTGAGCAGCAGGATCACGAACAGCAGCCCCATGATGGTGGTCTCCATCAGGCCGGTCCAGAGCAGGCGATTGGAGATGGCATCCGCCTTGGCGGGATCAAGCCCTTCGCTGAGCAGGGTGGCTTCCAGATTGTTGGCGTCAAACCAGAGTTTTGTCAGTAGCAGGAGGGTACTAAACACCATCAGCAGCACCACTTTTGGCACCAACCGGATGTTGCTCATCCGTTTCTCCAGCAGATTCAACTGCATTGTCATTCTCCTTTTAAAAACCGCTTTTTCCTTTGCCCTCAGGGCTATCGGCATTATCTTCTCTTTTATTAATTTGCACTGTGCTTAAAGTTGGAAAATGTATGCGACATCACTTAACGCATCTGCGGGCGATGGATCTGCTGATGGCATTTCTGTCGATTATCTCGGTCGTGCTGGTCACGGCACGCTGGTGGGGCCAGGAGAGCCTGACGCCACAGACCCTGCAGCTCTTCTATGACCTCGACAGTCTGATCTGCTACTTCTTCCTCGCCCACTTTGCTTATGGCTGGATCCGGGCCTCCGATCGCAAGGCCTATTTCAAGGCCAACTGGATCTATCTGCCGGGTAGCCTGCCGATGGCGGAGCAGTTGCGCTGGGCGCGGTTGATCCAGCTGTGGCGCGTTTATCAGCTGTTCAAGGAGCACCCGGATCTCTGGGCCATGTTCCGTCGCGAGCGCAACGAGACCACCCTCTCCGGCATCCTGTTCCTCTTCTTCCTGCTGCTGGGATTGGGCTCCGGCGTCATGTACTGGATTGAGTCGGGCCAGCCCGGCAGCCAGATTGAGACCCCCTACGATGCCTTCTGGTGGACGCTGGTGACCTTGTCGACCGTGGGTTATGGCGATCTGGTGCCCAAGACCGAGGAGGGGCGCTTTGTCGCCAGCTTGTTGATCCTGTTCGGGGTCGGTCTGTTCGGTGCCATCAGCGGTTTCATGGCCAGCCTGTTTCTGCAGCCCAACAAGGGGGATGGTGAGACCGACAAGTGGCGTCATCACTACAACACCCAGCAAGAGGAGCTGCTGCGGGAGATCCGCGCCCTGCGCAGCGAGGTGCGGGAGCTGAAAAACAAGTGAGGCCGCGGGCGGGCAAGTTGCGAGGTGACTCGCAACTCTGCGCCCTTTATCCGGGGGGAGGTGCTTTTTCTTTGCTTGTCCTTTAACCTGCAGGCGGCTTAACATTCAACCTCTTGTCCAAACCTGAAAAAGAGAACCGATCGACCATGCGCGCCCTTCTCGGGATTCTTATCTGCTTGTGTGCCCAACAGGCACTGGCCGATACCCGTTATGTTTCAGACAACATCTTTACCTTTATCCACAATGGCCCGGGTACCCAGTACCGGATCCTTGGCAGCATCAAGGCTGGTGAACCGCTGGAGGTAAAGGCGGTGAACAGCGAGGCCGGTTTCACCCAGGTGGTGGACGGTCGTGGCCGCGAGGGGTGGATCAAGAACAGCGAGCTGCAGAGCCAGCTCAGCCTGCGCGAGCGCCTGCCCCAGGTGGAAAAAGAGCGTGACGATCTCAAGGCGCGCCTGCAAAACCTCAACGGTGACAACGAGAAACGCTTCACCGAGAAGGATGGCCAGATCGCAGCCCAGAGCAAGGAGATCGCCGCCCTCAAGGCTCAGCTGGCCAGCCAGAACGAGGAGATGGGGAGTCTCAAGGAGCAGAATGATGCCCTGACCCAGAGCTACGACAACCAGGAACATGACATGCAGATGGACTGGTTTATTCGTGGCGGTGCCATGGTGGGGGCCGGGCTGCTGCTCGGCATTCTGTTGCCCATGTTGCCCCGTCGTCGCAGCCGCGGTGATCGCTGGATGAACTGACAGCATCTGGCTGAATGAACTGATGAGAAGGGTCGCCGTGGCGGCCCTTCTTTTTTATCTGCATCTTGCCCGCGCCGGTTGCCGCTGCCAGTGGCCCGGATGGCGGAGTGCATCGGTCCAAGATCGTATACAAAATGATGCCGGATGGCCCTCGTCACAGTCGGCAAGGGGGCCCGAAGAGGGCTGAGGGGGCTGAAATAGCGATGTTTGTTAAATAATGGCAACAAATCCATTTCATATAGGGTGCAATATTGTATACATTATCGGCGTTTCGGCGGCGCGTCCGCCTTTGTCGATATCAGCCCTCGGGCGTACAGGAAGACCCCTATGTTCAAAGCTACTCAAGTGCTTGCTGCTGACTATATCCCCTCCGATCTGGCCGCCCTGCGCGAAGCCATCACCCAGAACTACGTGGTGGATGAAAATGCCTATCTGACCGAACTGTCGGCCATGCTGCCGGGGGATGGCGCCGCGCTGGAGCAGGTGACCCAGCGTGCCCGCATGCTGGTGACCAAGGTGCGCAAGGAGAGCGGCTCCGGTGACGGTATCGACGCCTTCCTGCAGGAGTACAGCCTCGATACCCAGGAGGGGATCATCCTGATGTGTCTGGCCGAGGCGCTGCTGCGCATTCCCGATGCCGAGACCGCCGATGCCCTGATCAAGGACAAGCTCTCCGGCGCCAACTGGTCCTCCCATTTCCGCAAGAGCGACTCCACTCTGGTCAACGCCTCCACCTGGGGGTTGATGCTGACCGGCAAGATCATCAAGCTGGACAAGAAGCTCGACGGCAACCCGGCCAACCTGCTGGGGCGCATGGTCAACAAGCTGGGGGAGCCGGTGGTGCGCTCCGCCATGTATGCCGCCATGAAGATCATGGGCAAGCAGTTCGTACTGGGGCGCGACATGAAAGAAGCGCTCAAGGCGAGCCGCAAATCCCGCGAGCTGGGCTACACCCACACCTACGACATGCTGGGCGAATCGGCCCTCACCTTGCAGGATGCCGACAAATACCTGACCGATTATCGCAACGCCATCGAGGCGGTGGGCAATGAGCGGATCAGCGACGGCGGCCCGGCCCCCTCCATCTCCATCAAACTCTCGGCGCTGCATCCGCGCTATGACGTGGCCAACCGCGAACGGGTGCTCGGCGAGATGTGCGAGCGGCTGGTGGGGTTGGTGCGCCTCGCCCGCGACAAGGATGTGGCCATCAGCATCGATGCCGAGGAGATGGACAGACTCGAGCTGTCGCTGGACTTGTTCGAGCAGCTCTACCGCTCCGATGCCAACCGTGGCTGGGGCAAGCTCGGCATGGTGGTGCAGGCCTACTCCAAGCGCGCCCTGCCGGTACTTTGCTGGCTCACCGCGCTGGCCCGCGAGCAGGGTGACCTCATTCCGGTGCGACTGGTAAAAGGTGCCTACTGGGACAGCGAGCTGAAATATGCCCAGCAGGCGGGTCTGCCCGGCTATCCGCTCTTTACCCGCAAGGCGGGCACCGATATCTCCTACCTCGCCTGCGCCCGCTACCTGCTGAGCGAGCCGACCCGCGGCTTTATCGCTCCCCAGTTCGCCACCCACAACGCCAATACCGTGGTCAGCATTCTGGAGATGGCGGGTGATCGCCAGTTTGAATTCCAGCGCCTGCACGGCATGGGGGAGGAGCTGCACAACGCGGTGCTGAACGACAATCCCGGTCTGCACTGCCGCACCTATGCACCGGTCGGCGCCCACAAGGATCTGCTGCCCTATCTGGTGCGCCGCCTGCTGGAGAACGGGGCCAACACCTCCTTCGTCCACAAGCTGGTGGATCCCAACACCCCGGTCGACTCGCTGGCTGAGCACCCGCTGCGCACCCTCAAGCGCTACTCCGGTTTTGCCAACGACCGCATTCCGCAGCCGGTGAACCTGTTCACCGACCGCAAGAACTCCAGCGGCGTCAATATGAACATCCTCTCCATCCAGCGTCCCTTCTTCGCTCGCTTGCAAGAGCTGGAGAGCAAGCAGTGGCTGGCGGGCCCCATCGTGGATGGCGAGACCCTCAAGCGCAGCGAAGCCCGCGTGGTGTTGAGCCCGCAGGATGTGAGCCTCACTGTTGGCAAGATCCACTGGGCCGACGAGCAGGCGGTGGAGCAGGCCTTGGCATCCGCTCATGCCGCCTTCCCGCGCTGGCGCGAAACGCCGGTGAGCGAGCGGGCCGCCGCGCTGGAGAAGCTGGCAGATCTGCTGGAAGCGAACCGCGAGCAGTTCGTCTCCCTCTGTACCCGCGAGGCGGGCAAGCTGCTGCAAGATGGCATCGACGAGGTGCGTGAAGCGGTCGATTTCTGCCGCTACTACGCGGTGCAGGCGCGCAGCCTGATGGGGCAGGCGACCCTGCTGCCCGGTTACACCGGCGAGCAGAACGAGCTGTTCCTGCAGGGGCGCGGGGTGTTTGTCTGCATCAGCCCGTGGAACTTCCCGCTGGCGATTTTCCTCGGTCAGGTTGCGGCGGCGCTGGCCACCGGCAATACCGTCATCGCCAAGCCTGCCGAGCAGACCGGCCTTATCGCTCATCTGGCGGTGACCCTGGCCCATCAGGCCGGTATTCCGGGTGACGTGCTGCAACTGCTGCCCGGTGACGGCGCTACCGTCGGCGCCAAGCTGACGGCGGACTCGCGCATCGGCGGTGTCTGCTTCACCGGCTCCACCGAGACCGCCAAGCTCATCAACATGACCCTGGCCCAGCGCGATGGCGCCATCCTGCCGCTCATCGCTGAGACCGGTGGCCAAAACGCCATGATTGTCGACTCCACCGCGCTGCCGGAGCAGGTGGTGCGCGATGTGGTGAGCGCCGCCTTCCAGAGCGCCGGTCAGCGCTGCTCTGCTCTGCGGGTGCTCTATCTGCAGGAGGAGATTGCCGAGCGGGTGCTGGAGATCCTCACTGGCGCCATGCAGGAGCTGAAAGTGGGCAATCCGGCCGAGCACAACACCGACGTCGGCCCGGTGATCGATGCCGATGCCAAGGCCGGTCTCGATGCTCACCTCGCCTACATGATCCCGCGCGCTCGCCTGATTGCCCAGGCACCGATGCCCGCCGCGACCATGGAAGGACACTTCGTCCAGCCGACCGCGCTAGAGATCGGTTCCATCCGTGAGCTGGTGAAGGAGCAGTTCGGCCCCATCCTGCACGTGGTGCGCTACGCCACCCGGGATCTGGACAAGGTGATCGGCGACATCAACGGCACCGGCTACGGCCTGACGCTGGGGATCCACAGCCGCAACGAATCCCACGCCGAGGAGCTGGCGAGCCGCATCAACGTCGGCAACGTCTACATCAACCGCAACCAGATCGGCGCCATGGTCGGGGTCCAGCCGTTCGGCGGGCAGGGGCTCTCCGGCACCGGCCCCAAGGCGGGCGGCCCCCACTATCTCGGGCGGTTTGTTACCGAGAAGACCCGCACCATCAACACCACGGCGGTGGGTGGCAACGCCTCCCTGCTGGCGATGGGCGATGCCTGATCCACGTCGATAGAGGCCGGATACTGGATGCCGGCTAACAGCGGGCCGCCTTCGGGTGGCCTCTTTATTTTCGCCATCCGTTTTTACGAATAGGACAATCGGCCACGGCGGGGTCGTCAGCGACCTGTGCTGGTCGTAAGATGGGAGCCATTAGCGCGGCTTTTGCCCCTTGGCGGGCCCGCCGTTGGCAGGGTTTTGTTTAACTGGATTTAACGAGAGTGTTCATCTGATGTCATTAACCGAACAAGCCCGCTGGTTCGTGCTGGGGGGCGATCATCTGGTACTGCTCGATCAGCAGGGAGAGGTGCCACAAGGAAGTAAAGCGTGCCTGCCCGCGGCGCTGGCTGACACCCGTTTCGAGCGTTTTGACGAGTGGCAGGGGCTGCCCTGCTACCTGCTGGATCTGGGTGATGAGGCCGACACGAGCGCCATGAGCCCGCTGCGCCAGCTGATGGTGGCGGGGGACGAAGAGAGCTTTCGTCTCGCGGGCCGTGCCTGGCAGCTCGCTACCTTCCGCCGCACCCACCGTTTCTGCGGCGAGTGCGGTGCCCCCATGACTCCGAAGGTGGGGGAGTGGGCGCAGGTGTGCCACCACGGCCATACGGTCTATCCGCGCATTTCACCCTGCATTATCGTGGCGGTGCGCAAGGGGCCGGAGATCCTCTTGGCGGCCCATCGCCGTCACTATCAGGCCGACGATCCCATGTATACCGTGCTGGCCGGGTTTGTGGAGGCGGGGGAGAACCTCGAGCAGTGCGTGGCGCGGGAGGTGTTCGAGGAGAGCGGCATCCGGGTGCGCAATGTGCGCTATGTGGCGAGCCAGCCCTGGCCCTTCCCTCACAGCCTGATGATGGGTTTTACCGCCGACTACGAGAGCGGCGAGATCAAGGTGCAGGATGACGAACTGGTGGCTGCCGATTTCTTTGCCGCCGACCGGCTGCCGCGCTTGCCGCCCCACGGCACCATCGCACGGCGGCTGATCGAGCGTTCGCTGGCGGGTGAGGGGTAACGAGGCGCTTATCTTTTCGCCAATCTTTTCGCCCCTTTTTTTGTAAACAGGGCGCGCTGGTTTGCGCCCCTTCACATCTTTGCAACCGCGCGCCCATTTGCCACGTTTTGGGCAGTCCGCTCCGGTGGGCAAAGTGCTATTATGGCCGCCATTTTATGCGTGATACGAACTCAGGAACTGGGATGAAAGAGCTGAAGAACGATCGATACCTGCGCGCCCTGCTGCGCCAGGACGTGGACATGACCCCGGTATGGATGATGCGCCAGGCTGGCCGTTATCTGCCGGAATACAAGGCGACTCGCGCCCAGGCGGGGGATTTCATGTCCCTGTGCCGCAACGCCGAGCTGGCCTGTGAAGTCACCCTGCAGCCGCTGCGCCGCTACCCGCTCGATGCCGCCATCCTCTTCTCCGACATCCTCACCGTGCCCGATGCCATGGGGCTGGGTCTCTACTTCGAGCAGGGTGAAGGCCCGCGCTTCGAGCGCCCGATCACCTCCATGGCCGACGTGCAGGCGCTGCCCATTCCGGATCCGGAAGATGAGCTGGGCTATGTGATGAACGCGGTGCGCACCATCCGCCGTGAGCTGAAGGGCGAAGTGCCGCTCATCGGCTTCTCCGGCAGTCCATGGACCCTGGCCACCTACATGGTGGAGGGGGGCAGCTCCAAGGCGTTCACCAAGATCAAGCAGATGATGTACGCAGAGCCGCAAACCCTGCACCTGCTGCTCGACAAGCTGGCCGACAGCGTGATTAGCTATCTCAACGCCCAGATCAAGGCGGGTGCGCAGGCTGTCATGGTGTTCGACACCTGGGGCGGCGTGCTCACCCCGCGCGATTACCGCGACTTCTCCCTGCAGTACATGCACAAGATTGTCGATGGCCTCATTCGCGAGCACGACGGTCGCCGCGTGCCGGTCACCCTGTTCACCAAGAACGGTGGCCAATGGCTGGAGCAGATCGCCGCCACCGGTTGCGATGCGCTGGGTCTGGACTGGACCACCGACATTGCCGACGCCAAGCGCCGGGTCGGCGACAAGGTAGCGCTGCAGGGCAACATGGATCCCTCCATGCTCTACGCCACTCCGGCTCGCATCCGTGAAGAGGTCGCCTCCATTCTGGCCGGTTTCGGTCACGGCAACGGCCACGTCTTCAACCTGGGTCACGGCATCCATCAGGATGTGAACCCGGAGCACGCTGGTGTGTTCGTCAACGCGGTACACGAGCTCTCCGCTCAGTACCACGGCCGCTAAGGTTGGGGGCGAGAGAAGGATAGTGTGATTGAAATTCGGGGCCGTCAGGCCCCGTTTTACATTTTAAAAGGCGCCGCGATGATGAGAGCGTGGTGCCCGTGCAGGAGGCAAGATGAGCAGCAAGTCACTGGATTGGGGTATCGATCTTGGCGGTACCAAGTGTGAATGTGTGGTGCTGGATGGCGACGAGGTGCTGCTGCGCCACCGCATCCCCACCGAGCGGGCTGGCGGTTATGACCATATGATCGGCCAGATCGCCAAGCTGGTGGCACAGTGCGCCGAGAAGATTGGCCAGCGCCCGACCGTCATCGGCATGGGCACCCCTGGCGCACGGGATCCGCAAACCGGCCTGATGAAGAACTGCAACACCACCGAGCTCAACGGCAAGCCGTTCAAGGAAGATCTGGAACGCAAGCTGGGCGTGCCGGTACTGATCGCCAACGACGCCAACTGTTTCGCGCTGGCAGAAACCCATCTGGGCGCAGTGCGCCAGCACCATCCCGATGCGAAAGTGGTGTTCGGCATCATCATGGGCACCGGGGTTGGCTCCGGCATCGTTATCAACGGCCAGATCCTCAACGGCCACCACGGCATTGCCGGTGAGTGGGGCCACAACGTGCTCTCCCCCGATGGTCCCGAGTGTTACTGCGGCAAGCGTGGCTGCGTCGAGACCCTGATCAGCGGCCCGGCGCTGGAGGCCTGGTACGAGGCCAAGGCCAAGCGTCGCCTCTCGCTGGCCCAGATTGCGGCGGCGACCGCCCACGATCACATCGCCAAGCTCACCATTGACCGGTTGCACCTGCTGTTTGGTCAGGCGCTGGCCAACGTGGTCAATATTCTCGACCCGGATGTGATCGTCATCGGCGGCGGGGTGGGCAACGTGCAGAGCCTCTACAGCGTGGGACGAGAGACAATTTTGCCCTTCCTCTTTAATCCCCGCTTCAGCGCCCCCATTATTGCTCCAGCCCTCGGTGACAGTGCCGGGGTATTCGGGGCCGCACTCTTGGCCCGCGGTGAATTCAAGGAGGCCCTGCTGTCGTAGCCGGGGCTCCCGGGCGGCCGGTGCGCCGCCCCGTTGCTGGTTCAAGGAAACGGATTCTCGATGATCAAGATTGCCATCAATGGTTACGGGCGGATCGGTCGCAACGTGTTGCGAGCCCTCTATGAAAGCGGGCGCGACAAGACCATCAAGATCGTCGCCATCAACGAGCTGGCGGCCCCCGAGGCCATGGTGCACCTGACCCGTTACGATACCAGTCACGGTCGCTTCAACCATCCGGTGCAACTGGCAGGCAACAGCATGCTGGTGGGGGAGGATCTCATCTCCCTGTTTGCCGAGCGGGATCCATCAAAGCTGCCGTGGCGGGCGCTGGGGGTCGATGTGGTGCTCGATTGCACCGGGGTGTTCGGCTCGCGAGCCGATGCCGAGCTCCATCTGGCGGCGGGGGCGGGCAAGGTGCTCTTCTCCCACCCGGCTGATGCGGATGTGGATGCCACCGTGGTCTACGGGGTCAACCATCATACCCTCACCGGAGCGGAGCGGATCGTCTCCAACGCCTCCTGTACCACCAACTGCGTGGTGCCGGTGATTGAAACATTGCATCGAGAATTCGAGATAAATTGTGGTACTATTACGACAATTCATTCGGCCATGCATGATCAGCAAGTCATCGATGCCTACCACAGTGACTTGCGCCGAACCCGCGCTGCCAGTCAGTCCATCATCCCGGTGGATACCAAGCTGGCAAAGGGGCTGGAGCGTATCCTGCCCCACTTCGCCGGCAAGTTCGAGGCGATCGCGGTGCGGGTGCCGACCATCAATGTAACAGCGATGGACCTCAGTATTACTGTTCGTAAAAAAGTGACAGTTACTGACGTAAATCAAGCCCTGCAACGGGCATCCAGAGGTACATTACACGGTATTCTGGATTACACGGAGGAACCTTTGGTCTCCGTAGACTTCAATCATGATGCACACTCCTGCATCATTGATGGTACCCAGACCCGGGTGAGCGATGCCAACCTCGTCAAGATGTTGATGTGGTGCGATAACGAATGGGGCTTCGCAAACCGGATGCTGGATACCACCCGGGCCATGATGGCCGCAGGCTGAGCCTGCCCCGGGCGAAAGGTTACTGTTTTTAACATTACCTGGAAAATATAGAGGACTGAATATGTCTGTTATCAAGATGACTGACCTGGATCTGGCGGGTAAACGCGTTCTGATCCGTGCTGACCTGAACGTACCGGTAAAAGACGGCAAGGTCACCTCCGATGCACGTATCGTTGCGACTCTGCCGACCATCAAGCTGGCTCTGGAAAAAGGCGCCAAGCTGATGATCACCTCCCACCTGGGTCGTCCGACCGAGGGTGAATACAACGAAGAATTCTCCCTGGCTCCGGTTGTCAACTATCTGAAAGACGCTCTGTCCTGCCCGGTTCGCCTGGCCAAGGATTACCTGGATGGCGTAGACGTTGCCGCCGGTGAGCTGGTTGTACTGGAAAACTGCCGTTTCAACAAAGGCGAGAAGAAGAACACCGAAGAGCTGGCCAAAAAATACGCCGCCCTGTGTGACGTCTTTGTAATGGATGCGTTCGGTACTGCTCACCGCGCTGAAGGTTCTACCTACGGTGTTGCCCAGTTCGCACCGGTTGCTTGTGCCGGTCCGCTGCTGGCGGGTGAACTGGAAGCCCTGGGTAAAGCCATGCTGAAGCCTGAGCGCCCGATGGTTGCCATCGTTGGCGGCTCCAAGGTCTCCACCAAGCTGACCGTTCTGGAATCCCTCTCCAAAATCGCTGACCAGCTGGTTGTCGGTGGTGGCATCGCCAACACCTTCATCGCTGCTGCCGGTCACAACGTCGGCAAGTCCCTGTGCGAGCACGACCTGATCGACACCGCCAAGAAACTGGCTGCCGAGACCAACATTCCTGTGACCACCGACGTGGTTGTAGGTGCCGAGTTCTCCGAGTCCACTCCGGCGACCATCAAGTCTGTTGCTGACGTGACCGACGGCGACATGATCTTCGACATCGGCCCTGATTCTGCCAAGGCCCTGGCTGACATCATCATGAACGCCAAGACCATCCTGTGGAACGGCCCGGTCGGTGTATTCGAGTTCGACCAGTTCGCTGAAGGCACCAAGATCATCGCTGAAGCCATCGCTGCTTCTCCGGCCTTCTCCATCGCTGGCGGTGGTGACACTCTGGCTGCCATCGACAAGTTCGGCATCGCTGACAAAGTCTCCTACATCTCCACTGGCGGCGGCGCCTTCCTGGAGTTCGTAGAAGGCAAGGTACTGCCGGCTGTTGCGATTCTGGAACAGCGCGCCAAAGCCTAATTGACCCGAGACGGGGGGCAAAAGCCTCCCGTTTCGTTTATCATGAGCCCGCTGTGCCGGTTCATGATGAACCCCCATTTTTTATTAACGGCATACGAGACAGGACGATTAAACATGTCTAAGAAAATTTTCGACTTCGTAAAACCTGGCGTGATCACTGGTGATGACGTTCAGAAAGTGTTCGCCATCGCTAAAGAGAACGGCTTTGCTCTGCCGGCCGTAAACTGCGTTGGTACCGACTCCGTGAACGCCGTACTGGAAGCTGCCGCCAAGGTTAAAGCGCCGGTTATCGTTCAGTTCTCCAACGGTGGTGCCGTGTTCACCGCCGGTAAGGGTCTGAAGCTGGAAGGCCAGAAAGCCGCCATCCTGGGTGCCATCTCCGGTGCCAAGCACGTTCACGCTGTTGCCGAAGCTTACGGCGTGCCGGTCATCCTGCACACCGACCACGCTGCCAAGAAGCTGCTGCCGTGGATCGACGGTCTGCTGGAAGCGGGCGAGAAGCACTTTGCTGAAACCGGCAAGCCGCTGTTCTCCTCCCACATGCTGGATCTGTCCGAAGAGTCTCTGGAAGAGAACATCGACATCTGCTGCGAGTACCTGGCCCGCATGGCCAAGATGAACATGACTCTGGAGCTGGAACTGGGTTGCACCGGTGGCGAAGAAGATGGTGTGGACAACAGCCACATGGATCAATCCGCTCTGTACACCCAGCCGGAAGATGTTGCTTACGCTTACGAGCGTCTGTCCAAGATCAGCCCGCGTTTCACCATCGCTGCCTCCTTCGGCAACGTGCACGGTGTATACAAGCCGGGTAACGTCAAGCTGACCCCGTCCATCCTGGACGCTTCCCAGAAATTCGTTTCCGAGAAGTTTGGTCTGCCTGCCAAGTCTCTGGACTTCGTATTCCACGGTGGTTCAGGTTCCACTCTGGAAGAGATCCGCGAGTCCATCTCCTACGGCGTAGTGAAGATGAACATCGACACCGACACCCAGTGGGCAACTTGGGAAGGTCTGCTGAACTTCTACAAGACCAACGAAGCTTACCTGCAAGGTCAGCTGGGCAACCCGGAAGGCGCTGACAAGCCGAACAAGAAGTTCTACGATCCGCGCGTATGGCTGCGTGCCGGTCAGACTTCCATGATCGCTCGTCTGGAGAAAGCATTCTCCGACCTGAACGCCATCGACGTACTGTAATTCGTTACAGCAGCTCGATTGCATGAAAAGGCGCCCTTCGGGGCGCCTTTTGCATTTCTGTGATCCGCACCGGTTGGTGAGTGGCCAAGGAACTGGGTATTATCGAAACAAGTTTGCTTATTTTATTAAACAATTTGCAACCAAAGCAGGATGCTGAGTATGCAGGCAGGAAAGCACATCGGATATCAGGAGCACGTCGCCTCCTACTACGCGGCCACCCGCAACGACCCACAGCAGTGGCCGGAACTTGAAGCTGAGCTGAAGGCGGATGTCTGCATCATCGGCGGCGGTTTTACCGGTCTCAACACTGCCATCAATCTGGCAGATGCCGGTTACAAGGTCGTCTTGCTGGAGGCCAATCGCATCGGCTGGGGGGCGTCGGGGCGCAATGGTGGTCAGCTTATTCGCGGTATCGGCCACGACACCAGCCAGTTTGCCCGCTGGATTGGCGAGCAAGGGGTACACGAGCTGGATCTGATGGGGCTGGAGGCGGTGCAGCTGGTGCGCGAGCGGGTCGAGCGTTTCAATATCGATTGCGATCTCACCTGGGGCTACTGCGACCTCGCGACCCGTCAGCGTCATCTGGCTGGCTTCGAGGAGGATCTCGACCATCTGGCGAGTCTGGGGTATGAGCACGAGCTGAAACTGGTCCCGCGGGAAGATATCCATACCGTGGTGGGATCGGATCGCTACATCGGCGGCCTCATCGACATGGGCTCCGGCCACCTGCATCCCCTCAATCTGGCGCTGGGCGAGGCGCGCGCCGCCGCCAGCCTCGGGGTCTCCCTGTTTGAACACTCTCGGGTGACCCATATCGACTACGGCAAGCAGGTCGAAGTGACCACCGCCCACGGCCGGGTCACGGCCGACTATCTGGTGATCGGCTGCAACGCCTACCTCAACGACCTCAATCCCGATCTGGGGGGTAAGGTGCTGCCCGCCGGTTCTTACATCCTCGCCACCGAGGTGCTGGATCGCCGCTTGCGCCAGCGGTTGCTGCCGCAAAACATGGCGGTGTGCGATCAGAACGTGGCCCTCGACTACTACCGCCTCTCCGCCGACGGCCGCCTGCTGTTTGGCGGCGCCTGCAACTATTCGGGCCGGGATCCCCACGATATCAAGGCCTTTATGTTGCCCAAGCTGCTGCGGGTCTTCCCCGAGCTGGCTGGTACCGCCATCGAGTTTCAGTGGGGGGGCATGATCGGGATCGGCGCCAACCGGCTGCCGCAGATTGGCCGCCTCAAGGAACACCCCAACGTGCTCTACGCCCAGGCCTACTCTGGTCATGGTCTTAACGCGACCCACATGGCAGGCAAGCTGGTGGCCGAGGCGATCAGGGGCGAGAGCCGGGGTTTCGATCTCTTTGCCAGCGTGCCCCATATCACCTTCCCCGGCGGCCCGGCGCTGCGCTCCCCGCTGCTGGCACTGGGAATGCTGTGGCACCGGATGAAGGATATCTTCTGACCCCGCACTGGCGGGTGTTGCGCCCCGCCAGCCCTTGGTTATAGCGGCACAGTACTAGCGCACGGCCTGATAGACCAAAAAACGCGTTATCGCCACGTTTTCCGACCAGAAACTATCTTTTAGGTGTGAGGGAAGTTCTCTGCCAAGGGGGCAAGGGTGTGCCTGTTTGCCGGAATACTTGCCGAAAAAGGGCCGAGGGTGGGGAGAGAGGAGGGCTGAGATGGAGATGAATGTGGTCGCGTCAGGCGGGCTCAGCCCGCTGGCGCAACGGCAAGGATCTCCCGCTGCGCAGGCGGCGGAGAGGGTCATGCCGTCGGCGAGCGGTGACAGCCGGATGGTGCGTGACCTTGGCGCTGTGCTGACCACTCTCGGGCTGTCGCCGAAGGGGGAGGGCCGCGGCGGGAGCAGCATCTCTATCAGGGATTCGCTGGAGGCGTTCATCAACACCATGATGGGCTCCCTGCAACAGCAGCAAGAGCAACAGCTGGCGTTGCAGCAGCAACAACAGCAGCAAGCGCAGGAACAGCGCAAGCTTGCCCTCGCCGACCACAGCGAAAGCCCGCTCAAGCGGGATCTGGTGCGCCTGCTGGGCACGCTGGATCAGCCGGGCGGGCAGGGAACAGAGAGTGGGCAAGGGAAAGGGGGCGAAGCGGTGAGCCCATTGCAGAGTCAGCTGACCAAGCTGCTGGAGAGCAGCGGTGCGGCAGAAAGTGGGGTCACCCTCAAAGAGGTGCTGTCAGGGTTGGCCAGCAAGCTGCCGAGCGAACCCGCTGATCGAAAAGGGTATCGGGTTGATACCCAGGTCTGAGCTGGCTGGCAACGGCAGATCTGTTGTTGCAGAGAGTGAGGGCCGGGCAGTCCTTTATTGGGCCGGTTCGGCCAGTCGCCACCCCTGTTCGCCCTTCATCATCCACACCTCTGCTTCTTGTGGCAGCACCTGACCTTCCTCGAACTCGCCATATTTGCGCTCGAGCTCCATCAGTCCCATCTCCTGCTGGAAGGGGCCGACCCGGTCGTAGACCAGATCCTCGTCGTGCAGCACTTGCAGTTGGTCCAGCCCCTGCTTGAAGTGGAGCTGGTAGCTCACCTTGACCAGATAGACCCCCTCCATCCGCTCCTCCTTGCCGAGGATGGTGAAGTCGCTGATCTCGAACAGGTTGGCGTCTGTCTCGGCCAGCAGCCTGGCGGTGACCTGTTGCCGGATATCCTCTTCACCGGGTCCTGCACTGCAGCCATAGAGCCAGAGGGCTAGCAGGGGGATGAACCACTTTTTCATCAAAACTCCGGACGGGCGAGACAATCGAAGGGCAAATTTTGCCATGCTGCCGGTCATATACAAGGGATTGCCAGAAAAATCAGCGCGTAACGCATAAGGCGGCCCCTGTCTGCCGACAAGGGGCGCCGCTGGTCAGCGTAGCTGATCAAGCTTGCCCAGAAACTCGGTCGGCCCCATAAAGCCGGTGACCCGCTGCCCTGTCAGCTCCTGGCCCTCGCGGTCGAAGAAGATGAGGGTCGGCAATCCCAGCACGTTGAGGCTGTTGAGCAACTCGATACCGGCATCGTCGTTGGCGGTGACATCCGCCTGCAGCAGCACCATCTGGCTAAAGCGCTCCCGCACGGCGGGGTCACTGAAGGTCTTGTGCTCGAACTCCTTGCAGGCGACGCACCAGTCGGCGTAGAGGTCGAGCAGCACCGGCTTGCCGTGGGCGGCGGCCAGTTGCACCTTGAGATCATCCAGCGTCTTGATGCGGACAAACTGCGGAGCGCTCTGGCTGGCATTTGCCGTGACGGTGCCGGTAGCGGGCGGTTGCAGCAGATCCTTGCCCACCACCACGGCGCTGATCATCGCCAGCAGCAGTACGAAGCCGCGCAGGCTTCTGGCCACCGAGTGGGGCTGGTGCTGGTTGTGGTGATAGAGGTAGCCGCACAGCAGCAGCCCCCAGCCAAGCCAGGCGAGGGTGGCAAGCTGATCGCTCCAGAGCCGTGACAGCAGCAGGATCGGCACCGCCAGCAGCGCAAAACCAAACAGCTGCTTGATCACATCCATCCAGGCGCCCGCCTTGGGCAGCAGCTTGCCCCCCGAGGTGCCGAGCAGCAGCAGTGGCAGCCCCATCCCGAGCGACAGCGCATAGAGCGCCGCGCCGCCAAGCCAGAGATCGCCGCTTTGGGCCACGTAGATGAGGGCCCCCGAAAGCGGCGCTGTGGTACAGGGTGAGCAGACCAGCCCGGAGATCATCCCCATGATGGCGACCCCGGCGACCGAGCCGCCCTGTTGGCGGTTGGAGAGACCGGAGAGGCGGGTTTGCAGGCTGCTTGGCAGTTGCAGGGTGTAGAGCCCGAACATGGAGAGGGCTAGCAGCACGAACATCACCGAGAGGCCGATCAGCACATAGGGGTGTTGCAGCGCCGCCTGGAATTTCAGACCTGCCGAGGCAACTACCAGCCCCAGCAAGGTGTAGGTGACTGCCATCCCCTGCACATAGACCAGGGAGAGCAGGAAGGCGCGACCGGTGGAGAGGCGATGACCGGCACCGGCGATGATGCCGGTCAGAATGGGGTACATGGGGAAGACGCAGGGGGTGAAGGCGAGCCCCAGCCCGAGCGCGAAGAAGGCGACGATGCTGAGCCAGAACCCCTGATGGCCGAGGGCGGCGGCCAGCTGATCCTGCTGGCTCACTGGTGCGACGCTTTGTGCCGTTTCAGCAGTGGACGCTGTGGTTACCGTGACCAGCGGGGCCACATCAATCAGTTTGTCGGTCGGCGGGTAGCAGAGGCCGTCGGTACAGCCCTGATAGCGAACCCGCAGGGTGGCGTTTTCCCCCACCTCCTTTAGCGGCACCGTGATGCTGACCTGCTGGTAGTAAACCCGGGTCTTGCCGAAGAAGTCATCCTCGTGCTCGCTTCCTTCCGGCAGGGTTGGCTCGCTGAAGGTGAGGTTGTTTCCCTTGAAGCGCATGCTGTGGCGATAGAGGTAGTAGTCGTCGGCGATGTGGAGGGTCAGCTGCAGCTGATCGCCGCGCTGTTCGCTCTCGATCTGAAAGGCTTCATCGACCTGCAAAAATTTGGGTTTGGCGTTGGCTTCAATGCCCAGCGAGCTGAGCAGATCGGCGCCGCTGGCGTGAGCAGGGGCGCTGCCCACCGCTGTCATCAGCAGGGCACAGATCAGCAGCAGGGGAGAGAGCAAGCGGGTGAATGTCATGAGGTCTCCCCGTTCAGCCAGTCGAGGTAGGCGGGCAGCCCGGCACTCACCGGCAGGGCCAGCAGCTCGGGCACCTCATAGGGGTGATGGGCTTGAATGCATGCTTGCAGCTCGGCAAAGAGCGGCTGGCGGGATTTGATGATGAGCTGGATCTCGGTGGCGCGCTCCACCTTGCCTTGCCAGCGATAGACGGAGGTGACCCCCGGCAGCTGATTGATGCAGGCGGCCAACCGCTGGTTCAGCAGCTGTTCGCAGAGGAGGTCGGCACTGGTTTGATCTGGGCAGGTGCAGAGCACCACAATGGCGTCGGTCATAAAGCGGATCTTCACCTCGTTGGGGTAAACCGGGCGGGCAACGCGAACGTTGAAGATGAGTGTGGAAAACGCGCCCGAAAATCAGCGGCTACTATACCCCAGAGCCGCTTCAAATAGCATCTGTCGCCATTTGTGAGCCAGCGCCAAAAATTAGTAGGGGGCATGAGATAGACGCTATCGGAGGGACAGGGCAGAATGAGCGGGCTTGTTCCCAATTGACGTAAGGAAATGTATGACCCAACAGAATGAGCAGCAGAGAAACCGCATGTTGAGCCTGCTGCGCGAAGGTGAGCGCCGCATGTTGGTTCAATTGGCCGGGCTGCTGCGCACTACCGCCGATGAAATCAATGCCGAGCTGGAGAAAGAGGAGCTGATGGCCACCCTGGAGCAGCCCATCACGGTGGAGTATCTCAACGGCGTGGTGCAGCACCATCTGTTCGAGCGCAAGCACAAGGGGGATATGGCGGTTGCCCAGCAGATCCTGAGCGATTATCAGAGCGAACTGGACGCACTGCAGGCCGCCCAGGCCCAGCCTGAAGAGGCTGCCGCTGCCGATGAGAGCGGCGAAGAGCTCAAGGCCCAGGCCTGAGTGACGGGCAGGTCTGAATCCTTACCTCTGAATCAGCCGGCCTGCCCCCGCTGACCCCTCTTGCGGCACCATCATGTCTGTCATGATGGTGCCGTGCTTTTAACGCTCGCTATTAATCTTTTAAGCCAGGCGTCTGCAAGCCAACCTCTTCCACTCCACATCTTCAGCTCAGGCCTTCAACACAAAGCACTCTGCCGTGCCCTTACTTGCGTCACTTATTGTGTAACGATGCGGGGGATGGGGAATATCTTGTCGTAGCTCAGGTTGTAGAAGAAGGCATAGATCAGATAGAAGATCGCAAAGCCCAGATCCAGGAAGAAGGCTTCCAGCAGCGTAATGCCAAGCCACAGAGACATGATTGGCATGGCGGCCAGCAGTAATCCCCCTTCGAAACCAATGGCATGGAGCACCCGTTGCCACAGGGTCTTGTGGGTATGGCCCTGATATTTGAGCAGCAGTTTGTCGACCCCGACGTTGTAGACGTAGTTCCAGGCGGTAGCCAGCAGCGAGAAGAAGATCGCCAGCGGTCCCATATGGCTGAGATGGATGCCGGTGGCCCAGCTGGCCAGCGGGGCGGCGATGAACAGGCCAATCAGTTCAAAGCCGATGGCTTGGCGGATACGGTCGTTACGGGTACGCATAAATCACTCTCTTTCGCAGATGTGTTGACAGATAACAGCGCCAATCTATCGCCTTTTTGCGATAGCTTCACGTTGGTATCTATCGCTAAAATAGATGGATAACGCCCGCGCCCGGGCCCATGCAGGGGATAGACAGGATGAATCCGTCACTGGAACCACTCAAAATCTTGTTGGCCGCCGCCGAAACCGGCTCGTTTTCCGCCGCCGCTCGCAAGCTGGGCAAGGCGCAGTCGGTGGTGAGCAGCGCCATCGCCAATCTGGAGATCGATCTGGGACTCACCCTGTTTGACCGCAGCGGACGCTATCCGCAGCTGACGGAGGCGGGGGCCCGCATGGTACAGGAGGCAGGGATCCTGCTGGCGCAAAGTGAACGGCTTCAATCCATTGCCGGGGAGCTGGCGGCCGGGGTGGAGACGCGCCTCACCCTGGCTATCGATGATGACTCCCACCTCCCCTGGCTCGGCGCCCTGCTGGAGGAGTTTGCCACCCGCTTCCCGACCGTGGAGCTGGAGCTGCTCTTTCCGCTGATGGAGGATGTAACCGAGATGCTGATGAGCGGCCGCGCCCAGCTCGGCATCACCTACCGGCAGGCCCATCCCCAACGGGAGATTGTCGCCCGTTCGCTGGGGGAGGTGGCCATGCCACTGGTGGTGTCACCGGATCATCCGCTGGCCCGCAAGCAGCCGCTGCGGGAGGTCGATCTGCAGGGGGCGCGCCAGCTGATGGTGACCGGCCGACGGGAAGGGAGCGAGCGCCAGCGTTTTCGCATCTCGGCTCAGGTGTGGTGGGTCGAGGGGGATCTCGGGGTGCTGGAGCTGGTCAAGCGGGGCCTTGGCTGGTCCGCCATTCCGGCATTTCTGCTGCATCAGCCGCTGGCGCGGGGCGAAGTAGTGGTGCTGGAGCCGGACTTTATCGCCAGCCACGCGTTGGCGCTGGAGCTGCAGTGGCATCGCGCCCACCCGCTGGGGCAGGCGGGGCGCTGGCTGAAGGAGGCACTGCTGGCGCGCGTGCCTCGCTAGCCGACCTTACTCGGTCAGTGCGTAAGGCAGGGGTTGCAGGGTGAGGCGGGAGCCTTCGTCCTGCTTGAGGCGGAATTGGGCGTCAGCCTCGGTATCTTTCGGCAGCACGGCGGTGAGCCACACCTGCCCGGCCTGTTGCCAGGCGTTGAGCACCATGCCGCTGCGGCGCCAGTTGTCACCCAGTTGCAGCTCCAGGGTATCGCCGCTGGCGACCGGCGCGCCAGTGGTGCCCGCCAGCAGGAACAGGGCGCGGTTGTTGGCCCCGCGATACTTGGCGCGGGCTACCGTCTCCTGCCCCATGTAGCAACCCTTGTTGAAGCAGATGCCATCCAGCGCCTGCAGGTTGAGCATCTGCGGGATGAACTCCCCCTGATGCACCGCTTCCATGTGCGGCAGACCCGCCTTGATGTCGAATCCCCACCAGAGTGACTCGTCACCCTGCGGCAGGGCGTCGGCTTGTTGATTGCTTACCAGCAGCCAGCGATCCTGTTCGATCTTCACCACCATGCCGCCGTCGATGAGACCGCTCTGCGCAAGGCCAAACTGCGCGGCGATCCACCCATCGCTGCCCGCACCGGCGATCCCGGTGGCGTGGCGCTCATCGGCGGCGATCTCGACCTTGGAGAAGACGGCAAATTTCTTCAGCTCCGGCAGCTGGCGCTCCAGAACCGAGGGGCTGGTCAGCAGCAGCAGGCTGTCGTCGAGGCAGAGCAGGCGGAAATTGCTCCACAGCTTGCCCTTGGGATCACAGTGGCCACCCGGGGTCTGTTGCCCCGGTTGCAGGGCGTTGACATCACAGGTGACCTGACCTTGCAGATATTTGGCGCGATCCTCGCCGCTGATACGGGTGATGGCCAGCTTGGTCAGGAGGAAGCGGGTCGGCTCGGCAGGAAAAACAGGTGGTTGCAGGCTCACGATGGTATTCCAGAGAGAAAGTATGTGAGCTGCATGGTAAAGACGTAACTAATGTTTGTCAGCCGGAAAATCCAGCTGGTACCATCCCCCGGTCTTTGTAAGGAGAGTGCCATGTTGAGCCCAGTTGAAAAATCCCGCCTGAAGTGGGCCTGCCGTCGCGGCATGCTCGAGCTGGATGTGATCTTTATGCCCTTTTTCGAACACGAGTTCGATTCCCTGAGCGACGCCGATCAGCAGACCTTTATCCGCCTGCTGGCGAGCGACGATCCGGATCTGTTCAAATGGTGCATGGGTCATGGTGTTCCTGCCGATCCCGCATTTGCCGCCATGATCCCGATGATCCTGGAGCGCAATCAGGCGCGCCACGACCGCCAAGGGTAATACCGTGGAGCGGGTGATCATCATGGTTCACCCCTCCCGCCATCAGCAATGTGTGCTGGTGGCCCTCTTTCTGTTGCTGCTCTGGCCGGTGGCTGGCCTGATTGCCGGTTGGCAGTGGGCACTGTGGCTGCCCGTCTGGTTGGTGGCGCTCTGGCTGAGCTGGCGGGCGCTCGCCGCGCCCCCGTTCGAGCTTATCTGGGATGGTCAGTGGTTGCAGTGGCAAGGTCGCCGCTATCAGCTCGGCAAGAAAAGCCGCATTCTGCCCGGTGTGCTGAGGCTGGTGCTTTGCCCCGAGCCGCAAGAGAGTGGAGCTGTGTCGCCACGGCAATTGTGGCTCTTCTCCGACGCCCTTCCTCCCGAACATTACCGTTTGCTGGCGCGAGCCATTCACTTTCTGCCGTCCCGGCGCTGACAGCTGTTTCCCGTGATGACCATGCGCTGATTTATCGCGATAAGCTGCTGCCATGTGGCTGGCGGCACTATTTGCTGAAAAAAACGGCTGAAAACAAGTGACCCCGCCGGGGCGGGGTCACTGATAGCTGCAACGCTTGGCAGGAAGGGGATTAATCCCGCTCCGGGGTCAGCACGGTCGGTTTGGAGTCCGGCAGCATATCCGGATGATCCAGGTTGTAGTGCAGGCCGCGGGACTCTTTGCGCTGCAGGGCGCAGTTGACGATAAGCTCAGCCACCTGCAGCAGGTTGCGCAGCTCCAGCAGATTGTTGGAGACCCGGAAGTGGGCGTAGTACTCCTGCACCTCCTGCTTGAGCAGATCGATGCGGCGCTTGGCGCGGGCCAGACGCTTGTTGGTGCGCACTATCCCGACGTAGTCCCACATCATCAACCGCAGCTCGTGCCAGTTGTGCTGGATCACCACCAGTTCGTCGGAATCTTCCACCTTGCTCTCGTCCCACACCGGCAGGCGTGGCGGCTCGACGCTCATCGGCAGCTTGGCCAGAATGTCGGCCCCCGCCTGATGGGCATAGACCACGCATTCCAGCAGGGAGTTGGAGGCCATCCGGTTGGCGCCATGCAGACCGGTGTAGGTCACTTCACCGATGGCGTAGAGGCCCGGGATATCGGTCTGGCCATTGTTGTCGATCATCACGCCACCACAGGTGTAGTGGGCGGCCGGCACGATGGGCATCGGCTCCTTGGTGATGTCGATGCCGACCGCGAGGCAGCGCTCATAAATGGTCGGGAAGTGCTTGATGATGAAATCGGCCGGTTTGTGGCTGATGTCCAGATACATGCAGTCGGCGCCAAGTCGCTTCATCTCGTGGTCGATGGCGCGGGCGACGATATCGCGCGGCGCCAGCTCGGCCCGCTCGTCAAACTCCGGCATAAAGCGGCTGCCGTCCGGGCGGCGCAGGTAGGCCCCCTCGCCACGCAGTGCTTCGGTCAGCAGAAAGTTGGGATCATCCGGGTGGAACAGGCTGGTTGGGTGGAACTGGTTGAACTCCAGGTTCGCCACCCGGCAGCCGGCCCGCCATGCCATCGCGATGCCATCGCCAGAGCTCACATCCGGGTTGGAGGTGTACTGGTAGACCTTGGAAGCGCCACCGGTCGCCAGCGCCACGAAACGGGCGCGGATCACTTCGACCTGCTCGGCGTTGCGGTTCCAGACGTAGGCGCCCAGCACCTTGTTGCCCGGCAGATTGAGCTTGCGGGTGGTGATGAGGTCGACCGCGTTGAAGCGCTCCATCAGCTGGATATTGGGGTGGGCACGGACCTGATCGATCAGAGTGAGCTGGACTGCCTTGCCGGTGGCGTCCGCCGCGTGGAAGATGCGGCGATGGCTGTGACCCCCTTCGCGGGTGAGGTGATAGTGGGATTCACCGTCGGCGTTCTCCTCCTGATCGAAGGGGACGCCTTGCTTAATGAGCCACTGGATCGATTCGCGGGCGTGGCGCGCGGTGAACTCTACCACTGCCGGGTCACACAACCCGGCGCCAGCGTTGAGCGTGTCGCTTACGTGAGATTCGATACTGTCGGTTTCGTCGAAAACGGCAGCGATGCCTCCTTGCGCGTAGAAAGTGGCCCCTTCACTGATGGGCCCCTTGCTCAGAACCAGGACTTTGGCGTGGTCTGCCAATCGCAACGCGAGGGACAAACCAGCGGCACCGCTGCCAATGATCAGTACATCGCAAAGGTATTCAACACTTGCTTTCATAAGTATCATTGGCCTGGATTAAGAACTGGCCCCATGGTAGCCCAAGCGAGGGCGAGGATGCATCCTGCATCACATTTTTTTCAATTGAAGCGAACTTTCTCTGATTCTCCCTGTCTGAACTTGTGCGCTTAGGAAGGGCCGGAAAAGAAGAACGATAACCTGATGGGGGTTTTACGGCTCTGATGAGCGACCAGAATCTACTGGACGAACAGCTGGTTGAACGGGTCCAGCGCGGCGATAAAGCAGCTTTCAACCTGTTGGTAAAAAAATACCAGCATAAGGTGGTCAACCTGGTCGCCAGGTATGTCAACAATCCCGGTGATGTGCCCGATGTGGCGCAAGAGGCCTTTATAAAAGCCTACCGGGCATTGCCGACGTTCCGTGGCGAAAGTGCTTTTTATACCTGGTTGTACCGAATTGCCGTGAACACGGCGAAGAATTATCTGACCTCCCAGGGGCGCAGGCCGCCCAGCAGTGATGTGGAGGCTGACGAAGCGGAGTCTTATGGTGGTGGCGAAGCCTTGCAAGAGGTCTCAACCCCCGAAAACCTGGCGCTGACTGACGAGATCAAACGCACCGTGTTTTCAGCCATAGAGGCATTGCCGGAAGACCTGAGGACAGCTATCACCCTTCGCGAACTGGAAGGGCTGAGCTACGAAGAGATTGCCGAAATCATGGATTGCCCAGTGGGTACGGTCAGATCCCGTATCTTCCGGGCGAGGGAAGCAATCGATAAAAAGCTGCAACCTCTGATCGAGAATTAACTGGGGAAAGACGGGTTAACTTATGGCAAATAAAGAGCAAATCTCTGCCCTGATGGATGGTGACCTGAGTGACGCAGAGGTACTGAACGAGCTGGAGATGGACTCCGACTTGCAAGATACCTGGGGTCGTTACCACCTGATCGGCGATGCCATGCGGGGTGACCTGCCGGTCAATCTGCAACTGGATCTCAGCGACAGCATCATGGCTGCGCTGGAGGATGAGCCCACCATACTGGCACCCAAGCCGGTTGAGGCTACGCCTGTGCTGCAACCGGTCGTTGCACCGGGCAAGACAGATTCCAATGTCGTTCCGCTGTTCCGCCGGGTCGGTCAGCAGCTTGGTCAATATGCCATTGCTGCCTCCGTTGCCGCTGCCGTCATTTTCGGGGTGCAGCAGTATCAGGGTCAGGATGGCGTGCCGACCAATCCGGTGCTCAATACTATTCCAATTGGTGGCAGTGCTTCGCCGGTGAGCGTCCACTATCCGCAACAGGATGGAGCCCGTGCCCGTCAGCAAGGGCTGAGCGAGCAGCAGATGCAGGAGCAGCGGGAGCGGATCAACGCCTTCCTGCGTGATCACCAGTTGCAGCAGCGCCTGTTGCAAGACAAACAGAACCAACAATAACGAATCGTCAGGGATACCAACGTGCGCCAGTCCAGCCGTATTTTGCTGGCCTCTCTCCTGCTGATCAGTGCCAAGGCCTCGGCCGACGATAAGTCGGCCGAGGCCTTGTTGCAGCAGATGCAGAGTGCCGTGCAGCAGCAAAACTTCGAGTTATCCATGGTCAAGGCCCGTCAGGGGCGTCTTGAGCCGATCCGGATCAGTCATGCCGTCATCAACGGCAAGGAAATTGCCCACCTCAGTTACCTCGACGGCAAGGCGATCGAGTATCTGCAGCGTCAGGATGAATACACCTTTTTTGAAAACAGCCACGAGCCCTACACCCTGAAGGATGCCCGCTTTCCCGGCGTCTGGTCGACGCTGGTGAGGATGCCGCTGGCGCAGGTGCTGGAGAGCTATGATCCGGTACTGGCTGGCCGCAGCCGGGTCGCCGGAGTGGTAGCGCAGGTTGTGAGGCTGGTGCCTAAAGAGGCCGACAAGTATGGCTTCGTGCTCTGGATTGACGAGCAGAGTCACTTGCTGCTGCGGATCGACATGGTCGAGCGGGAAGGCAATCTGGTGGAGCAGGTGCTGGGGGTGGATCTGGAGTTGCAAAGCAAACCGGCCCCCTGGCTGGTGACCCTGGCCAACAGCAAGCAGCCTCCGGCGCTGGCGCTGGAGGATGCCTATCCTGCGCCGCAGCAGGCGCTGAACTGGCAGATCACCTGGTTGCCCGATGGCTTCAAGATCCTGTCGCAAGACCGGCACCAGCTGGTGACCACCAGTATGCCGGTGGATTACATGATGCTCTCCGACGGGCTGGTGGATCTCTCGGTCTATGTCTCCCGGGTGGATCCCAAGCAGGCGGTGCGACAGCAGCTGATCCGTCAGGGGGCGACCTCGCTGGTGAGCTATGTCAACGAAGTGGGCGTCGAGATCACCGTGGTGGGCGAGGTGCCTGCCGAGACCGCCAAGCGCATCGCCGAGTCGGTCCAGCCGCTGGCCCGCAACGAAGCGGTGCAGTAACGGGGGCGCCGGGGTTGTTCCCGCTTGCCGGGCGTGGCGAGTCGTGGTCAGATCCCCTTATTGCATGAGCCCGAGGTGTTGCCGTGAACGAGATGAGTGAAGAGTTGGCGACCGTAGTGGCCATTGAGGGTGACCATGCCTGGGTGGAGTGCGAGCGGCGCTCCGCCTGCAGTGGTTGCCAACAGCAATCCAGTTGCGGTACCGGCACCGTGGCCAAGGCGTTTCCCCTGAAAGCCCCCCGCTTGCGGGTCAGACTGACCGCCGAGGTGCGGGTTGGCCAGCAAGTGAGGCTCGGTATCCCGCAGCAGAGTCTGCTGCGCGGGGCGGCGTTGGTCTATGTGCTGCCGCTGTTCTGCCTGCTGGCCGGCGCCCTGTTGGGGCAGCTCTGGCTGGCGCCGCTGCTCTCGGGCGGGGAGGGGATTACCATTCTCTGCTGTCTGCTGGGGGGCGTGCTGGGCTTTTTACTGGTTCGTTACTTTTCCAACCGCCTGGATCAGGGGCGCTACGGCCCGCAGATGCTCGGCGTGGTGGTCCCTGTCCGCATCCTCCCCTGACTGAACAGGCGCTATTTCACTGGCGCTGGCGACTAAAGAATGGCCGTCAGCCGGGTTATCCAGTAAAATCGCGCCTCCATAACTGACCTTAACTAATTTTGAGTGACTCTTGCTCGATGAAACACATTCGTAACTTTTCGATTATTGCGCACATCGACCACGGTAAATCGACCCTGTCGGACCGTCTGATCCAGACTTGCGGTGGCTTGTCCGACCGCGAGATGCAGGCTCAGGTGCTTGACTCCATGGATTTGGAGCGCGAGCGCGGCATCACCATCAAAGCACAGAGTGTGACCCTGAACTACCAGGCACAAGACGGTAACACCTACCAGCTGAACTTTATCGACACCCCGGGCCACGTGGATTTCTCCTACGAGGTCTCCCGCTCTTTGGCGGCCTGTGAAGGGGCGCTGCTGGTGGTGGATGCCGGCCAGGGGGTTGAGGCACAGACTCTGGCCAACTGCTATACCGCCATGGAAATGGAGCTGGAAGTAGTGCCGGTGCTTAACAAGATTGACCTGCCGGCCGCAGAGCCGGAGCGGGTTGCCGAGGAGATCGAAGACATCGTCGGTATCGACGCGGTCGATGCGGTGCGCTGCTCTGCCAAGACTGGTCTGGGTGTCGATCTGGTGCTGGAAGAGATCGTGGCCCGCATTCCGTCACCGGAAGGTGATCCGGATGCGCCGCTGCAGGCGCTGATCATCGACTCCTGGTTCGACTCCTATCTGGGCGTTGTCTCTTTGGTGCGGATCAAGAACGGTTCCCTGAAGAAGAACGACAAGATCAAGGTGATGAGCACTGGTCAGGTGTGGGGTGTCGATCGTATCGGTATCTTCACGCCCAAGCAGGTGGATACCCAGGGTCTGGGCTGTGGCGAGGTAGGTTGGGTTGTCTGCGGTATCAAAGACATCCACGGCGCGCCGGTGGGCGATACTCTGACTCAGGCCAAAAACGGTGCCGACAAGGCGCTGGCCGGTTTCAAAAAGGTGAAGCCGCAGGTGTATGCCGGTCTGTTCCCCATTTCCAGCGATGACTACGAGTCGTTCCGTGACGCCCTCGACAAGCTCTCCCTGAACGATGCCTCCCTGTTCTTCGAACCGGAAAGCTCCACAGCGCTGGGCTTCGGCTTCCGTTGCGGCTTCCTCGGTATGCTGCACATGGAGATCATTCAGGAGCGTCTGGAGCGTGAATACGATCTGGATCTGATCACCACGGCACCGACCGTAGTGTACGAGATCGAGCTGACCGACGGTTCCACCATCCATATCGACAGCCCGGCCCAGATGCCTGCCATCACCAGTATCAAGGAGATGCGCGAGCCGATCGCCGAGTGTCATATCCTGCTGCCGCAGGAGTACATGGGCAACGTGATCACCCTCTGTATCGAGAAGCGTGGCGTGCAGACCAACATGGTCTATCACGGCAAGCAGGTGGCACTGACCTATGAAATCCCGATGGCGGAAGTGGTGCTCGACTTCTTCGACCGTCTGAAATCCACCAGTCGCGGTTACGCCTCGCTGGATTACGGCTTCAAGCGTTTCGAAACCTCCGAGATGGTCCGTCTGGACATCATGATCAACGGTGAGCGCGTCGATGCCCTGGCCATCATCACCCACAAGGAGAACGCCCAGTATCGCGGTCGCCAGGTGGTGGAGAAGATGCGTGAGCTGATCCCGCGCCAGATGTTCGATATCGCCATTCAGGCTGCCATCGGCAACCAGATCATCGCCCGCAGCACCGTCAAGGCGTTGCGTAAAGACGTAACCGCCAAGTGCTACGGTGGTGACGTGAGTCGTAAGAAGAAACTGCTGAACAAGCAGAAAGAAGGTAAGAAGCGGATGAAGTCCCTCGGCCGTGTAGACGTGCCGCAGGAAGCCTTCCTCGCGATTCTCCACGTCGGAAAGGATTAATAGATGGCAAGCACGTTTTCCCTCATCCTGGTGGTGGTCTGCGCGATCACCGGTGTTATCTGGTGTCTGGACAAGATGATTTGGTCCAAACAGCGAGCCGCCAAGATTGCCGTGGCCCGTGCCCATGGCGGCGCTCATCTGGATGACAAAACACTGGCCAAGGTTGCTCCCGTGCCGGTCTGGATTGAACAGACCGCCGGGGTCTTCCCGGTCATCACCTTTGTGCTGATCCTGCGTTCGTTCATCTTTGAACCGTTCCAGATCCCGTCAGGTTCCATGATGCCCACCCTGCTGGTGGGCGACTTCATCCTGGTGGAAAAGTTTGCCTACGGTCTGCGGGACCCGGTGACCAACACCAAGTTCCTCGAGACCGGCGAGCCCAAGCGTGGCGATGTGGTGGTGTTCAAGTATCCCCTTGAACCGCGCGTTGACTACATCAAGCGGGTGGTTGGCATGCCGGGTGATCGGGTCATCTATCGCAACAAGGAGCTGATGATCCGGCCCAAGTGCGAGGAGCAGGAAGGGAAAACGTGCCCGGGCTTCAAGAAGCTCGACGTCAAGTTTGAACAAAGAGGCGAATTTACCCAGATGGGGATCCCCCTTGACCGCTATACCGAGCAGTTGGGTGATGTCTCCCACGAGACCCTGCGTAATCCGCTGATGCCCGATATGGTTGGCCGTTACTATCGCCAGCCCGGCACCTACCCCGATGAGTGGGTCGTACCGGAAGGCCAGTATTTCGTGATGGGCGATAACCGTGACAACAGCACCGACAGCCGCTTCTGGGGCTTTGTGCCCGAGCAGAATCTGGTCGGCAAGGCGGTCGCTATCTGGATAAGTTTTGAATTCGAGCGCGAAGAAGGCTCCCTGCTGCCAAGTTGGGTACCGACAGGTGTGCGCTTCAACCGCATTGGCGGAATCAAGTAAATGAATATCAAGATGAACAGACTGCAGTCCCGTCTCGGGCATGTCTTTCAGGATCAGGAACTGCTGACCCGGGCGCTGACTCACCGCAGCGCCGGCTCCCGTCACAATGAGCGACTGGAATTTCTGGGTGACTCCATTTTGAGTCTGGTGATTGCCGATGATCTGTTCCACCGCTTCCCGCAAGCGGCGGAAGGGGATCTCAGCCGGATGCGCGCCACCCTGGTGCGTGAGAAGACCCTGGCCGAACTGGGCCGGGAGTTTGACCTCGGGGATCACTTGATCCTCGGCCCCGGCGAACTCAAGAGCGGCGGTTTTCGCCGCGAATCCATTTTGGCCGACACGGTCGAGGCGGTGATCGGTGCCGTCTATCTGGATAGAGATCTTGAGACGGTGCGGACCCTGCTGCTGAGCTGGTACGCCAGCCGTCTGGACGAAATCAAGCCAGGCATCGAGCAGAAAGATCCCAAGACCCGTCTGCAAGAAATTCTGCAGGGAAGCCGCAAATCCCTGCCGACCTACACAGTGACCAACGTCAAGGGCGAAGCCCACAACCAGGAGTTCACCGTCCAGTGTGACGTGGAAGGCTTGGATGGTCCGCTGGTCGGGGTCGGCACCAGCCGCCGCAAGGCCGAACAGGCCGCAGCGCAGCAAGCATTGGAAAAACTGTCATGACAGATACCACCTACTGCGGCTTTGTCGCCATCGTGGGCCGCCCCAACGTCGGCAAGTCCACCCTGCTCAACAAGCTGCTTGGCCAGAAGGTCAGCATCACCTCGAAGAAACCCCAGACCACCCGTCACCGGATTTTGGGGATCGACACCGAGGAGAACTACCAGACCATCTATGTGGATACCCCGGGTCTGCACATCGAAGAGAAACGGGCCATCAACCGCCTGATGAACCGTGCCGCTACCAGTTCGCTGGGTGATGTGGCCATGGTGGTGTTCATGGTCGATGGGACCCACTGGACCAAAGATGACGAGATGGTGCTCGGCAAGCTGCGCAATCTCAAGTGCCCGGTAGTGTTGGCGGTCAACAAGATCGACAACGTCAAAGAGAAAGAAGATCTGCTGCCCCACCTCGAGTGGCTGGGCCAACAGATGAACTTCGCCCATATCCTGCCCATCAGTGCCGAAAAGGGCACCAACGTGGAGAAGATCCGCGAGTGGGCCAAGCCGTTGCTGCCGGAGAACATTCACTTCTTCCCGGAAGATTACGTGACCGACCGTTCGTCCCGTTTCATGGCCTCCGAAATCATCCGCGAGAAGCTGATGCGCTTCACTGGTGAGGAGCTGCCCTACTCGGTGACGGTGGAGATCGAACGCTTCAAGGTGGAAGAGAACGGCCTCTACCACATCCACGGCCTGATCCTGGTCGAGCGTGATGGCCAGAAGAAGATGGTCATCGGCAATAAAGGCGAGAAGATCAAGACTATCGGCACCGAAGCGCGCCTCGACATGGAGCGGCTGTTCCAGAACAAGGTGCACCTCGAGCTGTGGGTCAAGGTCAAGTCCGGCTGGGCTGATGACGAGCGAGCCCTGCGCAGTCTCGGTTACGGCGATGATTAAGAACCTGTGCACGCGCTTACTGCGAGGCCATGATCAAGGCTCATGCGCTGCTCGGAATCCTCATGTATTCACATACACTCCGGTTCCTGCGCTGCTCTTTACCTTGCTGACGGCCTCTCGTGACAGTGCGTGGACAGGTTTTGAGAGGTAATGGCGGATTGCTGAGCCCGGCTTTCGTCATCCACAGTCGGCCCTATCGGGAGACCAGCCAGCTGGTCGAGGTCTTCACCCAGGATAGTGGCCGATTTACCCTGGTGGCTCGCGGTTCTCGCGGGCCACGCTCCCCCCTCAAGGGGCTGTTGCAACCCTTTACCCTGCTCACCATCGCCTGGCGCGGCAAGGGGGATCTCAAGAACCTCACCCAGGTCGAATGCCCGGATCACTCCCTGCGACTAGGGGGCGATCGCCTCTTCTACGGCCTCTATCTCAACGAGCTGGTCTACTACCTGCTGGAAGCCCACACCCCGTTCCCCGAAGTGTTCGACGCCTATGCCCGTGCCATCATGGCGCTGGCCGATGGCGAGACGCCGGAGCTGCCCCTGCGCCGCTTCGAGTTCCTGCTGCTGCAGGCGCTGGGCTATGCGGTGGATTTCGAATACACGGCGGACGACGAGTCGCCTATCGAGCCGACCCTGCTTTATGGCTTCGAGCGTGAATTGGGCTTTGTCGCTTGCGAGCGGGCGCCGGATCCCCGTACCCTGTTTCTCGGTGCCCACCTGCTCGCCTTTGCCGAGGGACGGTTCGATACCCCTCCCTTGCTGCAGGCGGCCAAACGTTTCAGCCGGCTGGCGCTGCAACCCTATCTGGGTAAGCGCCAGCTAAAGAGCCGGGAGCTGTTTTTAAAACGCCGGAATAGCTTGGGTTAACCGCTCTGCGGCGTGACCCGACACGGTAAGAATGTTACCTACGTCCGATTACGCTGCGCTAATCGAACCTACGAGCTGATATACGGATATTCGCGCGGTAGCCGCGCAGTCAACAGATGAAGCCTTTCAAGGAGTTCTCAATGAGTGAAATCTATCTGGGTGTGAACATCGACCATATCGCGACTCTGCGCAACGCCCGTGGCACCCAGTATCCGGATCCGGTACAGGCCGCCTTCGTGGCCGAGCAGGCCGGGGCCGATGGCATCACCGTGCACCTGCGTGAAGATCGCCGCCACATCACCGACCGTGACGTGGAGATCCTGCGCCAGACTATCCAGACCAGAATGAACCTGGAGATGGCGGTAACCGAAGAGATGATCGGCATCGCCTGCCGCATCAAGCCCCACTTCGTCTGTCTGGTACCGGAGAAGCGCACCGAAGTGACCACCGAGGGCGGTCTGGACGTGGCTGGCCAGCTGGACAAGGTGACTGACGCTGTGGCCCGCCTCTCTGCCGTGGGGGCTCAGGTATCCCTCTTTATCGACGCAGATCCCCTTCAGATCGATGCGGCTGCCGAGAGTGGCGCCCCCTTTATCGAGATCCACACCGGCCGCTACGCCGATGCCACCACAGATGCCGAGCGCAATGCCGAGTTCAAGCGCATCGCCGCCGGAGCCTCCTACGCCGCTGGCAAGGGGCTCAAGGTCAATGCCGGCCACGGCCTGCACTACCACAACGTCAAAGCCATCGCCGCCATCCCCGAGCTCTATGAGCTCAACATCGGCCACGCCATCATCGGCCGCGCCGCCTTCGACGGTCTGGCCAAGGCGGTCAGCGACATGCGCCTGCTGATGCAGGAAGCCCGTCAGGGGATCTGATCCGCCAGCCAGGGCGCGGCTTGATACCGATCGCCAGAAACACTAAGGGAAGCCGCGGCGTCCCTTGTTGTTTTTGGGCCTGTTCACGCGAGGGCAATGGGCTGGCGGCCACCGCGCTGTAATAACCCAGCACAATCGGCTATAAGCAGTTGATGTCAAAAGGGTTACACTGGTTGGCCCTGTGAGCTGGACGAGATTGTTATGGAGCACCCCCTGTACCACCCCGATATCACCGACCTTGAACCTGTCGCTCGTGCGGCGGGTGCAGCCATCATGGCGATCTACCGCGAGCCTTTTGCTGTGGAGTACAAGAGCGACGAGAGTCCGCTCACCGCTGCCGACAAGGGGGCTCATGAGGTGATTGTGCAGGGGTTGGCGCGGCTGACCCCCGATATCCCTGTGTTGTCGGAGGAGTCAGACCCCGAGGTAATGGCCGCGCGCCACGGCTGGTCACGCTACTGGCTGGTGGACCCCCTCGATGGCACCAAGGAGTTTGTCTCCCGTAATGGTGAGTTCACCGTCAACATCGCGCTGATTGAAGAGGGGGCGCCGCGCTGGGGACTGGTCTATGCGCCGGTGCTGGGCAAGCTCTGGTATGGCGGCAAGGGGTTCGGGGCCTGGCGCATTGCCGATGGCAAGCGAGAGTCCATCCAGACCCAGCCTCATCGGGAAGGAGAGGCGTGGCGGGTGGTGGGCAGTCGTAACCACCTGTCGCAGGAGACCCTCGATTTCTTGGCTCCTTTTGGTGAAATCGAGCTGGTTTCGATGGGCAGCTCCCTCAAGTTCTGCATCATTGCCGAGGGGGGCGCCGAGCTCTATCCGCGCCTTGCGCCGACCTGTGAGTGGGATACCGGCGCGGCGCAGGCGGTGCTGGAGGGGGCGGGTGGCAGCGTCACCCAGCTCGACGGTTCACCCCTTGCCTACAACAAGCCCGACATCCTCAACCCCTGGTTTGTCGCCAGGGCGTGACCTTGCCGGTGCGCGGAGCATCTCTCACACCGCCCAATAAAAAGAGGCCGGAGCGGGTTGTGCACCCGTTCCGGCCTCGTTGCATCTGACGCGGGTTTAAAAGACTTTCTTGAACGGCTTGATGGTGACCTTGGCGTAAACACCGGCGGTCACATAAGGGTCGGCATCAGCCCAGGCTTTGGCGTCAGCTTGCGAGGCAAACTCGGCGATGACGGTGCTGCCGGTAAAGCCTGCATCGGCTGGGTCCTCGGCATCGATGGCCGGGTTGGGACCGGCGGTCAGCAGGCGACCCTCATCCTGCAGGGCTTGCAGGCGAGCCAGATGGGCAGGGCGAACCTGCTTGCGCAGTGGCAGGCTATCGGGGACATCTTCGGAGTAGATGAGATACCACATGAGAGGATCCTTTTCTGATGAGGGTTATTTTTTGGGTTCGTCTTTTCGCTGGGACAACTGCTCGGCAGGGATATGGCGGTAGAGATAGACGCCACTGAGCAGGGTAAAGACCAGCGTCATCCCCAGCAAACCGAACACCTTGAAGTTGACCCACATCTCTTGCGGCATGTTGAACGCCACGTAGAGGTTGAGCAGGCCACAGACGGTAAAGAAGCCGACCCAGCCGAGGTTGACCTTGTCCCAGATCGCATCGGGCGCTTGCAGCTCCTTGGCCAGCATCTGCTTGATCAGGTTCTTGCCAAAGCCGTAGCGACTGATGAGCAGACCCAGTGCGAACAGTACGTTGATGACAGTCACTTTCCACTTGATGAAGGTGTCATCGTGGAAGAAGACGGTGAGGCCGCCGAAGAAGCCAACCAGCAGGAAGGTGAAGAGCTGCATCTTCTCGACCTTGCGGTAGCGGAGCCAGCTATAGGCGAGTTGCAAACCGGTGACCACCACCAGTGCGCCGGTGGCCATGTAGATGTCGTAAAACTTGTAGACCGCGAAGAAAACGATAAGTGGAATAAATTCAATAAATTGCTTCATGTCTGGCGCGTAGCCCTCAAGAATGGAACTCAAAATTTTGTCCAGTTTACCTGCCCGATAGGCAACGGCAAATGAATAAGACCGCCCAATTTACGTCCAGTTCCCTGGCGCAGCGCTAGCCAAATAGCTGGCGGGCAAGGGGCTCGCCCAACCGTTTTTGATCCGCCAACAATTCACGGATGTGGTGCTCTTCGATAAGGGGGTTGAGCAGCACGGCGCGCAGCAGGGTGAGCGGTTGGCTACCGTAGCGCACCACCGCCCGCTGGGTGCGGGAGACAAAGCTGTGCCCCTCGGCGCGCTGGGCTTTTTGCAGGGCCACGTTGAAGTCGTTGATCTGCGTATTGGCCGCTTCGTCCAGCGGTTTGCCCTGCAGATGGGGCGGGATGCAGCGGTAGGAGAGCAGGTTCATCACCGGTGCCGACATCAACTCGAAGGCGGGGTCGCTGTCGATGAGCTCGGCCATCAGTCGGGCACGGTCGTAGTTGGCCTCGATGAGGCGGGCGTAACCCTGCAGGCCAAACAGCTGGAAGGCGGCATCCAGATAGAGGGCGTTGGCCGGGCGGGTGCCCTCCAGCGTAAAGCGCCCCTGATCGAACGAGGTGGCACGAATGGCGTAGGGGGCCTCCCGCTTGACCGCCATCATCAGGTCGGGCTGGCGGCAGAGCAGCATGCCGGTACCGAGCGGCACCAGCAGTTGCTTGTGACCATCCAGCGTGACGGTATCGGCCCGCTCGATACCCTCAAGCAGCCCCTGATAGCGGGGGGAGAAGAGGGTCGGGCCACCCCAGGCGGCATCCACGTGGAAGTGGATCTGCTCGCGCTCGGCGATGGCCGCCAGCTCCGGCAGGGGGTCGATGGAGCCAAAGTCGGTACTGCCCGCCACGCCGACCAGCGTCAGCACCTTGAGCTTCTGTTCTTTGCACTGGATCAGCGCCTGCTCCAGCGCAGCCAGACTGAGTCGGTTCTGCTCGTCGGTCTCAAGGCGCCAGACGCTGCGGGCGCCCAGTCCCAGCAGATCCATCCCCTTGTCGAAGGAGTAGTGCATCAGCCGGGAACCCAGAATGACGGCGCCTCGATAGCCCTGCTCATAGAGGGCGAACAGGTTGTCGCCGCAGGCGCGGTTGCGGGCCAGCCAGAGGGCGGTGACGTTGGCGATGGTGCCGCCGCTGGTCATGACGCCGAGGGCGGCATCCTTGGCATGCATCTGCTCGCCGTAGAAGGCATCGTCCCTGCCATAGATGAGGCGGTGCAGCTTGGCCAGCACCTCCCGCTCCAGAAAGCTGAGCAGGCGGGAGGACTCCATCTTCATCGGATTCTGGTTGAGCATCACCAGCAGGCGCGACAGCTCGGCGGTATAGGCCGGTAGTGGCGCGGTCATGTGGCCCATGTAGCGGGGTGAGGTGAGGTGAGAGGCGCCGGGCACCAGGGTGGCCAGCCGCGCCAGATAGCTCTCGATGGAGAGGCCGACCGCAGGCATACGGGATTGATCGAGCTGGTGGATGAACTGGTCGCGCTGGTAGGGGGCCTGACTGTCATCCGAGTGGTGAAAATGTGCCAGCATGGCGCTCATTGCGTCGCCAAAGGCTGCATCCGGTTGTGTAAACAGCTCAGTCAACTTCATCAGGTTCTCCAGACCAGGTCACCGGGGTAGGTGTCTATGCCGCTTGTCTCGGGCATCGGCGGCAGAGCATACACCAAAGGTTGGCAGGTGGCAGCCACTCCATTTTTTAAGCGAACGCTTGTACTCTGAAATGGCGCTGGGTAGAGTGAGCCACAGTTATTGTGGAGTCGATGTTATGAGTGGTGTGATGGATTACTCCCCCCGGGAGGAGCTGGCAAACCGGCTGAGCCACGGTGCGGGATTGTTGCTGGGGATTGTCGGGCTGGTGCTGCTGCTCATCAAGGGATGGGGGCAGGGCACGCAGGCGCTGGTGAGCTACAGCCTCTATGGCGGCAGTCTGGTGCTGCTCTATCTCGCCTCGACCCTCTATCACAGCATGGCGGAAGGGCGGGCCAGACGCTGGTGCAAGGTGTTTGATCACTGTGCCATCTATCTGCTGATTGCCGGCACCTACACCCCTTTCTTGCTGGTGGCCCTCGATACGCCGCTGGCGAAGGGGTTGATGGTGGTGATCTGGGCCCTGGCGCTGGCTGGTGTGGTGTTCAAGCTGGTGTTCATCAACCGCTTCAAGAAGTTGTCGCTCTTTACCTACCTGATGCTGGGCTGGCTGTCGCTGGTGGTCATCTATCAGCTCTACATTCATCTGGCCGGTGAGGGGCTGCTGCTGCTCGGACTCGGCGGCCTGATCTACAGTCTCGGGGTCATTTTCTATGTGGCCAAGCAGATCCCCTATAACCACGCTATCTGGCACCTGTTTGTGCTGGGTGGCAGTGTTTGTCACTTTATGGCCATTTACGGTTACGTCGCCTAACGTCGTGTAACTAGCCCTAAATTGGTATTTCTAGCGCGTAAAAGGATAAATTCGTGCGGTATCACACAGTTGGCTTCAGCGTTTGCTGACAAGCTAGGGACAGTTCAATTCGCAAAGGATGCACGAAATGAGTGATATCGCGCTTTCCATCAGCATGTTGTCGCTGGTGGCAGTGCTGGGACTCTGGCTGGGAAACTGGCGGGTCTATGGCGTTGGTCTGGGGATAGGGGGGGTGCTGTTCGGCGGCATCATTGTGGGTCACTTTGCTGGTGCTTCCAATCTTGCGCTGGATGCGCAAACTCTTCACTTTATTCAAGAATTTGGTTTGATCCTGTTTGTCTACACCATCGGCATCCAGGTCGGGCCTGGCTTCTTTTCATCTTTGCGCAGTTCGGGGCTCAAGCTTAATGCCTTTGCCGCCTTGCTGGTCATCCTTGGTTGCGTGGTAGCGGCTGCGCTGCACCAACTGTTTGATGTCCCGTTACCCGTGATCCTCGGGGTCTTCTCCGGTGCCGTCACCAACACGCCGTCCCTCGGTGCCGGGCAGCAGATCCTGGCTGAGCTGGGCGCTGCGCCCGGTTCGACCGGCTTGATGGGGATGGGCTATGCGGTTGCCTATCCGTTCGGCATCTGTGGCATTTTGCTCACCATGTGGCTGGTCAGGGTGTTCTTTCGCATCAAGATCGACGATGAAGCCGCCCAGTTCGAGCAACAAACCGGTAAAACCAAAGAGAGTTTGCAGACCATCAACATCGCGGTCCGCAATCCCAATATGCACGGTCTGATGCTGAGCGAGATCCCGAGTCTCGATGAGTCCGATGTGATCTGCTCTCGCCTCAAACGGGGTGAGGAGCTGATGGTTCCTCGGCCTGATTCCCGTATCGAGCTGGGTGACTTGTTGCATTTAGTGGGGGAGCGCCACGCGCTGCACAAGGTATTGCTGGTGTTGGGAGAGGAGGTGGAGACCTCGCTTTCGACCCGAGGCACCGATCTGCGCGTCGAACGGGTGGTGGTGACCAACGAGCAGGTACTTGGCAAGAAGATCCGCGATCTTGACATCAAACAGCGTTATGACGTGGTGATCTCCCGTCTCAACCGGGCGGGCATCGAGCTGGTTCCGACCAGCCAGACCAGTCTGCAGTTTGGCGACATTCTCAACCTGGTAGGGCGTCTCGACGCCATCGAAGCGGTGACCAATGTAGTCGGCAACGTGCAGCAAAAACTGCAACAGGTGCAGATGTTGCCGGTATTTATCGGGATCGGCCTCGGTGTGTTGCTGGGCTCCATCCCCTTCTATCTGCCCGGATTCCCTGCCGCGCTCAAGCTGGGTCTGGCGGGTGGGCCCTTGGTGGTGGCACTGATCTTGTCGCGGATCGGCAGCATCGGCAAGCTCTACTGGTTCATGCCCCCCAGTGCCAACCTGGCGTTGCGGGAGATCGGTATCGTGCTGTTTCTGGCGGTGGTGGGCTTCAAGTCGGGGGCCGGTTTTATCGATACCCTGATCAACGGTGATGGTCCGGCCTGGATGCTCTACGGCATGGCGATCACCCTGATCCCGCTGCTGGTCGTCGGGGTGCTGGCGCGCCTCTACGGCAAGATGAACTATCTGACCCTGTGCGGCTTGCTGGCGGGTTCCATGACTGATCCTCCCGCGCTGGCCTTTGCCAACGCAATGCATCCAACCAGTGGTGCCAGTGCGCTCTCATACGCCACAGTCTACCCGCTGGTGATGTTCCTGCGGATCATCTCGCCGCAACTGCTGGCCATCATCCTCTGGGCAGGTGCCTAGGGTGGAAGCAGACAGGGGCATGCATTGTCATGCTCCTGTCGTTGTTCTGTAATTTATTGATAATTTTGGTTTTTATTTTTCCGAATTCACGGATTTATACCCTTCTCTCTGGCTGAACGATTCAGCCTCAAATCACTTTATCCTTTCGAATTTTCGAGCTGGTTATTTGTACTTTCTGTATGCACAGTAGGCTGTGGCTTATTGCATGCAAATCAGGATTCAGGAGAGAACATGATTACCAATGCCGTTACCTTGGAACAGGGTGTAACCGTAACCCAACTCAAAGGACAAATTTACCTGGTGGCCGCAGATGGCAGCCGGAAACTGTTGGCTGAAGGTGATGTGCTGCCGAAAGGCGCGGTGATCATGTCACCTGATGGCGGCAGCTTTATTGGCGGCGGACAGTCGTTCAATGTGCAACCGGCCAGCGAGCAGACTAAACCGGCCGAAGAGGGCGATGCTTCCCAGTTGGCGCAGAATGGTGCCGCGGGAACGCCCAGTGATATCAATGCATTGCAACAGGCAATTTTGGGCGGGGCTGACCCGACCCAAGCCTTTGAAGCATCCGCTGCAGGTGGTGCTCCGGCTGCTGGTGGTGGCGGTATTGGTGGTGTTGCCGGTTCCAGTGGGAACGGCGGTTTTGTCACCATCGATCGGGTAGGTGATGCCACCATCTCCCAGGCTGGGTTTGATACCACCTACAACAATGGTGCCGCGCCTACACTGGATGCGACCGGCGTTGCAGATCAGCCTTTTATCTCTGCTAATCTGACCCTTGCTGCCCAGCCCCAAGTCAATGAAGGTGGTTCTATCACCTTCACTGCGTCTGTTGATGTACCTGTTTTTGGTACCGATCTGGTTATTACTCTCTCCAATGGTGCGGTCATTACCATTCCTGCTGGCCAGAACACAGGTTCTGTCACCGTGGCAGCTCCTGCCGACAGCCCCTATGTTGACCCGTCCACGATCACTGTTTCGATCACCGGTACTCAAGGCGGTGGTTTCAACCAGATCATTACCGGCCCTTCAACAACTACCCAGATTAACGACACAGTGGACACCACCACGGTGACCCTGGGTGCTCCGGCGCAGGTCAACGAAGGGGGCCAGATCACCTATAGCGCCAGCGTTAACAACGCCCCGCAAAGTGACTTGGTTTTGACCCTGTCCAACGGTGCCAGCATCACCATCAAGGCGGGCGAGCTGAACGGCAGCGTGACGGTCGATGCCCCGAGTGACGATGTGTACCAGGATGGCAGCAGCCTGACGGTGAGCATCACCGGCAGCAGCGGTGGTAACTACGAGCAGCTGGACACCAGCAGCAAGGTGACCACCGAGGTGGCTGATACCGTGGACACCACCACCGTGACCCTGAGCTCGGCCACCAATGGCCAGACCGTGACCGAGGGCGGCAGCATCGTCTACACCGCCAGCGTCAGCAACCCGGTGACTGGCAGCCCGCTGACCGTGACCCTCTCCAACGGGGTGGTGATCACCATTCCGGTGGGCAGCAGCAGCGCCAACAGCGAGCCGGTACCGGTTCGTGGTGATGACATTTATCAGCAAGGTGAAGAGTCACTGAGCGTCACTATCGACAAGACCAGTGGTGGCAATTACGAGAACGTTGTTACCACTGGCACCATCACCAATACAGTGGTGGATGATCAGGATGCACCGACCCTGACCCTGACCGGCGATGCCAATGTGGTCGAGGGGGGCAAGGCCAACTACACCCTGACCATCAGCGACGCACCGAAAACCGATTTGACCGTCAAGGTGGTGGTGGGGCACATCACCACCGATAACGGTGATGTCCAGGCGGTGACCCGCGACGTGGTTATCAAGGCGGGCGAGACCAGCGTCAAGTTTGATGTTGAGACCCTGGATGACGTTTATGCGGAAGAGGCCGAGCAGTTCCAGGTCAGCGTTAGCGGCACCAGTGGCGGTGGCTACGAGAAAGCGCCAGCCCTGCCGGTTGCGGTGATCACCACGGTGACCGACGAGCCCAAC
>NZ_JRGK01000052.1 GCF_000764645.1 Aeromonas finlandensis | reverse complement strand
CAGCAACGACAGAACTGGCCCGGCTGTTGACCATACAAGCTGAAGATGAATGCCCGGATTAGGCGGTTGTGACGAGGTAAGCGTTAGTCATGCGAGCAAGCATTGACTGTTTGCAAACAGACAAGGGAGGCTATTTAGCCTCCTTTTTTGCATGTGGTGTAACCATGTCGCGCCAGTCAAAAGATTGCAGCCTGGATGAGCTCTTGTTAGCCTGTGCGGCTCTGATAGAGGAGTGAACAATGAGCAAGGTACTTGATGAGCTGCTGGCGTTGCTGGCGCTGGAAAAAATCGAGGAGGGCCTGTTTCGGGGCCAGAGCCAGGATCTCGGTCTGCGGGCCGTGTTTGGCGGACAGGTAATGGGGCAGGCCTTGTCAGCCGCCAAGCAGACGGTCGAGACCGGCCGTCAAGTTCACAGTTTTCACTCCTACTTCCTGCGTCCGGGGGATGTGACCCGTCCCATCGTCTATGACGTGGAGAATATCCGTGACGGCCAGACCGTCTCCACCCGCCGGGTCAAGGCGATTCAGGGCGGCAAGCCCATCTTCTATCTCAACGCCTCGTTTCAGGTGCCGGCCGATGGCTTCGAGCATCAGGCGCAGATGCCCACCGGCATCACCCCGCCGGAGGAGCTCAAGAGCGAGCTGGAGCTGGTGCGCCCCTACGAGAACCTGATCCCGGCCTCCCTGCGCGACAAGATCCTCTGCGAGCAGCCTATCGAGATGCGCCCGGTAACCCTGGTCGACCCTATTCGACCGACGGTGCAGGATCCGGTACGCCATGTCTGGTTCAAGGCCAACGGTCAGATGCCGGACGATCTGCGGGTGCACAAATACCTGCTGGCCTACGCCTCCGACTTCAACTTCCTGCTCACCTCGCTGCAGCCCCACGGGGTGTCGTACTGGGAGCCGGATATGCAGGTGGCCACCATCGATCACTCCATGTGGTTCCACCGGGATTTCCGCTTCGACGACTGGCTGCTCTACGTGGTAGACAGCCCGAGCGCCAGCAGCGGCCGCGGTCTGGTGCGCGGTCAGTTCTTTACCCGTGACGGCATGTTGGTGGCGAGCACCATGCAGGAAGGGGTGATCCGCCGTCGCGGCAGTTAAGGCGCAAAGCGGTCAGCAAAACGGGGTGGCTTGTGCCACCCCGTTTTCGTTGCTGCCATTCGCGCTGGGTCAGCGGGATCAGCCGCCGCGTTGGTACTTGAAGCGCTTCTTGCGCCGGTAGGGGTAGACATCTTCGAACACCCCCACCTTGATGTTGCTCTGCAGCATCTTCCAGTAGTTGGCGTCGAACATCTCCTTGTGCAGTTGCAGCATGATCTCCCGTACCTGCGGTTTTTGCAGCAGGAAGGTGGCGAACTCCTCGGGGAAGATGTCATTGGGGGCGACCGAGTACCAGGGCTCGGCACTCCACTCATCCTCGGGGTAGCGCGGCGGCGGGATCTGGCGGAAGTTGCACTCTGTCATGTAGCAGATCTCGTCGTAGTCGTAGAAAACCACCCGGCCATGGCGGGTGACGCCGAAGTTCTTGAACAGCATGTCCCCCGGGAAGATGTTGGCCGCCGCCAGCTGCTTGATGGCGTTGCCGTACTCCTCCAGCGCGAGCCGGGTCTGCTGCTCGTCCGCCTTGTCGAGATAGAGGTTGAGGGGGATCATCTTGCGCTCGGTGTAGAGGTGCTTGATCACCAGCTTGTCGTCCGTGATGGTGAGGGCCGACGGCGCCACCGTCTTGAGCTCGGCAAGGAGCTCGGGCGAGATGCGATCGAGGGGGAACTCGAAGTTGGTGAACTCCTGGGTATCGGCCATGCGGCCAACCCGATCATGCTGTTTTACCAGTCGGTACTTCGCCTTCACCTGCTCGTGGCTCACATCCTTCGGGGGCGTGAACTCGTCCTTGATCACCTTGAACACCACATCGTAGGAGGGGAGGGTGAACACGCTCATCACCATCCCCTTGATGCCCGGCGCGATGATGAACTGATCCCGACTCTGGGCCAGATGGTGGCGGTAGTGGCGATAGAGCTCGGTCTTGCCGTGCTTCTGGCAGCCGATGGCGTTGTAGATCTCGTAATCGGGTTTGTGAGGCATGATCTGGCGCAGGAAGGCGACAAACAGCGCCGGTTCACGGGCATAGACCATGAAGTAGGCGCGGGCGAAGCCAAACACGATGGAGGCAAGATCCGGCTCGAAGATGACGGTGTCCACATAGATGCTGTGGCCGGTGCTGAGCAGGGGCAGGATAAAGGGGAAGACCTGATCCCGGGCCCGGATCAGGCCCACCAGATAGGCCCCTTTGTTGCGGTAAAACACCTCTTTGAGCAGCTCGATGGCAAAGGGCTCGTCATGGATAATTTGCGGGCCGTTCTCCGCAAGATGGCGGTGGATGTCGACAATATCCCGCTGCTTGTCCTCGTAGGGGAGGGTGAAGCTGTAATCGCCGAGCAGCTGGCTCAAGGTCTGCGGCAGGTGGGCCAGATCGGTGCGATAGACCCGCAGCAGGGCGCTCAGGTCCGGTTTTTCGCCACGGCTGACAAAGGGGTGGATATAGAGGTTCTCGTCGCGGATATTGCGATGGCGGAAGATCCGGCGATAGACGGAGTTGAAGAAGGACTCCGCCACCTCGAAGTTGTCACAACGGGGCAGCAGATCGCTGAAGGCGCTTTTGACCCGCTTGAGCAGCTCCTGGGTGGCGTGGTGCTCCCCCATCATCTGGCGGATGGAGCTGGCGGTGGCCCCCACATGGTGGTCATAGAGGCGAATCCGCTCCCGTCCGGCGAGCTGCACCCCCAGCCAGTCACTGTTCTCGAAGCGGCTCTTGCTGCCCTGGGTTATCTCGAGAAACCGGCTGTAAAACGACTCGAAGCGTTGCAAGATAGTCTCGGCGACGGCCTGTTCCAATGGCTGCTGCATCTCTCTCTTCCTTGTGATCTGTCGGGCCGATAGCGCGAAGGATTGCGTGTAAATCGTTCACACGTCTGGCCACTATCGCAACATTCAAACGTCTGTTCAAGTGGCAATTTTCGGGGATAAACGGTAGATTGCGCCCCTGTTTTGGTGATGGTTTAGCGACTGTTTGCTGTCTGTTTGAGAGGCCGTCCGGCCTGTGAGGAAACCCGATGAAGCTCTATTTTGTCTTGGTGGCACCTGCCCGTCCTGCGAATGTGGGGGCGGCTGCCCGCGCCATGAAAACCATGGGATTCGATGCCATGCGACTGGTAGCGAGCCGGGTGCACGAAGAGGAGGAGGCGAGCTGGGTGGCCCACGGCGCCCAGGAGATCCTGACCCAGGCCGAGGCGTTCGATACCCTGCCCGAGGCGCTGGCGGACATGGATCTGGTGATCGCCACCACCGCCCGTGAGCGCGGTCGCTACCAGCATTACCTCACGCCGGGGGAGATCCGCGAGCAGATCCGCAGCAAGCCATTGCTCGGCAAGGTCGCCATCGTCTTTGGCTGTGAGGAGTCGGGGCTCTCCAACGAGCAGCTGGCCGAGGTCGATCTCATCAGCTATCTGCCCCTCAAGGTGAGCTACCCGTCCCTCAATCTGGGGCAGGCGATCATGCTCTACGCCTACGAGATGAGTCAGCTGGTGGATGAGCTCAATGCCGACGGCGCCGCAGCGGTAGCAGAAAATGTTGATAACGCCGGGCAGGTTCGAGTGCTGAAAAGCAAAACAGCAGAACTGCTGGGTGAACTCGGAGTTTCGCAGGATGAAAAACTGCATCAATGGGTGATGGACCGGGTGCCCATGCTGCCGCAGCGGGATTTGAACATGCTCCACCTGCTCTGCAAAGACCTTGCGCGCCGATTTGGGCGTGAGTAGGAAAGAGGTTTAAGTTGACAGCCCTGCTCCCGGCGCGGTATTGCTAAAAGCCAGTTTCGTTCACGAGTGTTCGTCATGCAGCTATTCACCAACATCATCACCACCACCATTATTACCGGTACCACCACAGGTGGCACTGGGGCCGGTTGATGCGCTGACGAACAAGCACAGAAATCAGAAAAGGCCCGTACCCACCCAGTACGGGCCTTTTTGTTGGATGATTTTCAGACCGGTTTTCGGTCATACAGCAGGGATTACAGGGAGAGAAAGCGATGAGAGTGTTGAAGTTTGGCGGGTCATCTCTGGCCGACGCAGAGCGTTTTTTACGGGTTGCCGACATTGCGGTGAATACCCACGGCCAATCTCAGGTAGCCCTGGTGCTGTCTGCGCCTGCCAAGGTGACCAATCATCTGGTGGCGCTGGTGGAACAGACCAGCCGTGGCATGGATGCCAGTTCCACCCTGTTTGAAGTGAACGGCATCTTCTCCCGCCTGCTGGCCGGGTTGAAGGCTGCTTATCCGGCGCTCGATGACAAGGCGCTGCTGGCCCGTCTCACCGCCGAGCTGGATCAGGTGGAGCGGCTGATGCAGGGCATCCGTCTGCTGGGCCTCTGCCCGGACAACGTGCAGGCGCGCATTCTGAGCCGTGGCGAGAACCTCTCCATCGCTTTTATGCACGAGCTGCTGCGGGTGCGCGGTCTGGATCTGGAGCTGATCGTACCGGAAGAGTTGCTGGTCACCGACGGCGGCTATCTGGAAGCGCACGTCGATATTGAAGCCTCCCGGGTGCGCTTTGCCGCCAAGGGGCTGCGTAGCGACTGCCTTTACCTGATGCCGGGCTTTACCGGTGGCAGCGACAAGGGTGAAACCGTGCTGCTGGGTCGCAACGGTTCCGACTACTCCGCAGCCGTATTGGCCGCCTGTGTCGATGCCGAGTGCTGCGAGATCTGGACTGACGTCGAGGGCTGCTACAGCTGTGACCCCCGTCTGGTGCCGGATGCCTATCTGCTGAAAACCCTCTCCTACAAGGAGGCGATGGAGCTCTCCTACTTTGGCGCCAAGGTGTTGCACCCGAAAACCATCGCGCCGGTGGCCCAGTTCCATATTCCCTGCCTCATCAAGAACAGCTTCAACCCGCAAGGGGCGGGCACCCTGATTGGCCCCGAGAGCGGCGACGATGACCTGAAAGTGAAGGCCATCTCCGACTTGTCCGGCATGTGCATGTTCAACGTCTCCGGCCCCGGCATGAAGGGGATGGTCGGCATGGCCGGTCGCATCTTCTCCGCCGTCTCCCGCGCCGGGGTCAGTATCGTGCTGATCACCCAGTCATCCTCCGAGTACAGCGTCAGCTTCTGTATCCACAGCTACGACAGTGAGAAGACCCGCAAGGTGCTGGAGCGCGAGTTCGAGCTCGAATTCAAAAACCAGCTGCTGGAGCCGCTGGATATCATCAGCGATCTGGCGATCATCTCCCTGATCGGTGACGGCATGCGCACCAGCAAAGGGATGGCGGCCCGCTTCTTCACTTCGCTGGCGCAAGCCTCCATCAATATCGTCGCCATCGCCCAGGGGTCGAGCGAGCGCTCCATCTCGGCGGTGGTGCGGGATCGCAAGGTGGCGGAAGCCATCAAGGCGTGTCACCAGAACTTCTTTGGCAGCCAGCAGTTTATCGATCTCTTTGTGGTCGGGGTCGGTGGCGTCGGCGCCGCGCTGGTGGATCAGATTGCCCGCCAGCAACCGGTACTGGCCGAGCAGGGCACTGGCCTGCGGGTGGTCGGCATCGCCAACAGCCGCCAGATGGCGGTCAACAAGGATGGCCTGAACCTCGCCAACTGGCGCGAACAGTTGGTGGAAGCCCGCGACAGCTTCTCGCTGGAAGGGGTGAAAAAGCTGGTGGAAGATAGCCACATCATCAACCCGGTGATCGTGGACTGCACCTCCTCCGAGGCGGTGGCCGTCCAGTATGCTGACTTCCTCGCCGCCGGTTTCCACGTGGTGACTCCGAACAAGAAGGCCAACACCGGGTCGCTTGATTACTACAAGGCGCTGCGCCGCACCGCCCGCCAGACTCGCCGCAAGTTCCTCTATGAAACCAACGTCGGTGCGGGCCTGCCGGTTATCGAGAACCTGCAAAACCTCATCAAGGCCGGTGACAAGCTGCGCGCCTTCGACGGCATCCTGTCCGGTTCCCTCTCCTTTATCTTCGGCAAGCTGGATGAAGGGATGGCCTTCTCTGAAGCCACCAAGATTGCTCGCAGCAACGGCTTTACCGAGCCGGATCCCCGCGACGATCTCAACGGCATGGATGTGGCGCGCAAGCTGCTCATTCTGGCTCGCGAGGCTGGCATGGCGCTGGAGCTCTCCGATGTCGAAGTCGAGCAAGCGCTGCCGCCCGGCTTTGATGTGAGCGGCGACGTGGAAGCCTTTATGGCCCGTCTGCCCGAAGCGGACGGCTGGTTCCGCGATCAGTTCGCCGCCGCCCAGCGTGAAGGCAAGGTGCTGCGCTATGTGGGCTCCATTGAAGGTGGCAAGTGCAAGGTGGCTATCAAGGCGGTCGGTGCCGACGAGCCGCTGTTCAAGGTCAAAGACGGGGAGAACGCGCTCGCCTTCTTCTCCACCTACTACCAGCCGATCCCGCTGGTGCTGCGCGGCTATGGCGCCGGTACCGAAGTGACCGCAGCGGGCGTCTTTGCCGACGTGCTGCGCACCCAGAACTGGAAGCAGGAGCTATAAGCATGAGTTCAGACATGTCCCCCCCCTATATGACGGAAGGCGGCAGCGTAGTCGCCTATGCGCCCGCCTCCAGCGCCAACCTGAGCGTGGGATTCGATGTACTGGGGGCGGCGCTCGCCCCCGTTGATGGCTCTCTGCTCGGTGATCGGGTGCAGGTGAAAGCGGCTGACGTGCCATTTGCGCTCTCATCCGTGGGCCGCTACGCCCACAAGCTGCCGGATGATCCGAAAAAGAATATCCTGTTCGACTGCTGGGTGGCCTATGGCGAGGCGCTGGAGAAGCGCGGCCTGACACTCAAGCCGCTGGCGATGGTGCTGGAGAAGAACCTGCCGGTCGGTTCGGGTCTGGGGTCGAGCGCCTGTAGCGTGGTGGCAGCCCTTGAAGGGCTCAACGCCTTTCACGGCGCGCCGCTCAATGAGCACGACATGCTGCTGCTGATGGGGGAGATGGAAGGCAAGATCTCCGGCTCCGTTCACTACGACAACGTGGCCCCCTGTTATCTCGGTGGCATGCAGCTGGTGCTGGAAGAGCACGGCGTTATCAGTCAGGGTATTCCGGTGTTCGATCAGTGGTACTGGGTGGTCTGCTACCCGGGCACAGTGGTCTCTACCGCCGCCGCCCGCGCCATTCTGCCGGCCCAGTATCGCCGTCAGGATTGCCTCACCTACGGCCGCCGCTTGGCTGCCTTTGTTCACGCCAGCTACACCGGGCAAGAAGGGTTGGCCGCGAGCGTACTGAAAGATGTGATTGCCGAACCCTACCGCGCGGCGCTGATCGACGGCTTTGCCGAAGTGCGGGCGCAGGCGGCCCAGAACGGGGCGCTGGCCACCGGCATCTCCGGCTCCGGCCCCACCGTGTTTGTGGTGATGAAGGAGCTGGCGCAGGCCGAGCGGATGAAGGATTGGATGGAAGCACATTTTGTGCAGAACGAAGATGGTTTTGCCCGGGTCTGCAAACTGGACATGGCCGGGGCACGGGTAACAGGAAGCGAGCTATGAATCTTTACAATATCAAGGACAACAGCGAACAGGTGAGCTTCGCGCAGGCGGTGCGTCAGGGCTTGGGTCGCGAACAGGGGCTCTTCTTCCCCGAACAACTCGAACCGCTCGCCGATGTGGATGCCCTGCTCGATCTGCCGCTGGCCGAACGCTCTGCCCGCATCATCAGCCACCTGCTGGGGGACGAAGTGCCCGCAGCAAAAGTGAGCGAGCTGATCAATGCCGCCTTCACCTTCCCGGCGCCGCTGGTGAAACTCAAGGATGGCACTTATGCCCTTGAGCTGTTCCACGGCCCGACTCTGGCGTTCAAGGATTTCGGCGGCCGCTTTATGGCCCAGTGCCTCGCGGCCTTTAGAACCGTATCTGCCGAAAAGAGTGACAAGATCACCATCCTTACCGCCACCTCCGGCGATACCGGCGCCGCCGTGGCCCACGCCTTCTTCGGGCTGGAGGGGATCGAGGTAGTGATCCTCTATCCCAAGGGCAAGATAAGCCCGCTGCAGGAGAAGCTCTTCTGCACCCTCGGCGGCAATATCCGCACCATCGCCATCGACGGTGACTTCGATGCCTGTCAGGCGCTGGTAAAACAGGCCTTTGACGACGAAGCGCTGAAAAAGGCCATTGGCCTCAACTCCGCCAACTCCATCAATATCAGCCGTCTGCTGGCGCAGGTTTGCTATTACTTCGAGGCGGTGGCCCAGCTGCCGAAAGCTGACCGCGCCAAGGCAGTGATCAGCGTGCCGTCCGGCAACTTTGGCAACCTCACCGCAGGTCTTATCGCCAAGGCGCTGGGGCTGCCGGTGAAGCGCTTTATCGCCGCCACCAACGCCAACGACACCGTGCCGCGCTACCTGAAAACCGGTCAGTGGGAGCCGCACCAGACAGTGGCAACCCTGTCGAACGCCATGGATGTCAGCCGCCCCAACAACTGGCCACGAGTAGAAGAGCTGTGCCGCCGCAAGGGCTGGGCGCTGGAGACCCTGGGGTCAGGCATGCGTGACGACGTTCAGACTCGCGCTGCCCTGAAACGCCTGCACCAGCTGGATTACCTCTGTGAACCCCACGGCGCCATTGCCTGGGATCTGCTGGGTGAACAGCTGGCCGAGGACGAAGTGGGGGTGTTCCTCTGCACTGCCCATCCTGCCAAGTTCAAGGAGTCGGTGGACGAGATCCTGCATCTCGATGTGCCGCTGCCCGGCCCTCTGGCCAAACACGCCGAGCTGCCGCTGCTCTCCGTTAATTTGCCAGCAGAGTTTGCCCGGTTAAGGGCGTTTTTGGTGGGGTAAGCCGCTGAGCTGAGATACCGATATAAATAAAAATCCCCCGGTAACGGGGGATTTTTATTTCTGAGTTGGTAAAGCTGGATCAGCGAGTGTGTAAATGGTGGGTATCCCAGAATATTTGAAATTTTTTCACCTTGACATTAACTCATCAACTGTAAAGTCAGGGTTATCTTCAAAATCGGATTCACTAAGATCACCCATGTCCACAGCATATCGTTTTCCGTCTATTTCTATACCGTAAGGCTGAAAAGTTTGCTTGTCTCCAGTCGGTAGTCCATTTTCATCCCACACAACTTGAAGTGATGGTTTTTTCAAAGGGTTGTATTCATAGACAGTAGAACTCAAATCGTAAATTTTTTCAGCGCCTATGGGTAAGGCCCCAAGGTGATTAATAAAATGCTGCTTCAAAGTGACTGGTTTTGATTCGGCAACAATTTTCTCGATAAACTTCTTCGTTAAGCGTTTTACTGAACTCTCCGAGCCTTCATCTACCTTTCTAATCATAAGTCGGTCATGTTTCCTAACTTTGAACTCGCCGACCTTTGACGGCATTTCAAAATACGAATGAAGGTCTAATGGTTTCTGAGTAATTGTATTTAGCTCATCTAAGAGTTGCATATAGAACCGAAGTAAAGTGTGGCGACCTGTTTTACGTTCATTTGCCACCTCATCAACAGACTCGGGTAAAGTATATTTATTAAAATTGTTCCTCAATTTTCCTGACGGACCGACTATCCCTAGTCCTAAAACAACCACAAAGTCCGGTCTCAAGCTTATGTCTTCTAATTGACCATCGAGCTCTTTAACTTGTTTCGCGATTGCCGAAAGGCTGCGATTTGCAGCATATGCGAAAATCGCAGTCACAGGGGTAACTGGTGCTAAACCCACTTGCATGCCTGGATTCGGGCTATGTGAGAAATTTTGTTTAGAAGCGATTTTCTTTAAGCTAACAATATTTTGATATGCATCTTTCAGCTCTGCACTATCCAAGTGAGACTTCATACTTATTGCGCCGAAGACACTTTCGATTGGGTAGAGAGAGTGTGATTGTGACTTGAGAAACAAAGGGCAATGATCTTTATCATATATAACAATATCAAGCTCTCCACTTACATCATTATTAGATGATATTACTTCCCCTCTTCCTGTGCCGTATTTGTTTGGTAAGTAATCACGAAGAAAATCTACAAATGCATCTTCTCTATTGTCACCTTTGCCACCATGATGATTTATTTGCACACTTTGCTGAAACTTAGCAGTTAGCCCAAGGCTAACTGATTCAAATATTTTTCTTAAATCCATCATTTCCTCGTGAAAACCAGCCCGTATGTTGGGCTAAATCTCGTAGGTTGGTGCTGAACGAAGTGAAGCCCAACGTTGACCGAGAAAGCTAAATTCGGTTTTTGATTTTATATGTTCAAAATTCATCTTGTTTGGGAAATCATATCTCCCATTTGTTGGGCTTCGCTGCGCTCAGCGCCAACCTACAAAACATTCCAAGCCGATTATTCCCGGCCCGAGTCACTATCAATGGCCCAATCTGGCGTTATCCATCCTGCGGCGATATGGCGATGGATGGAGGAGTAAGGCCAATCGACCGGCTTGTCACAATAACCATGTTTGACCGGATTGAAGTGGATGTAATCGACATGGGCTTGCAGATCCTTGTCATCCCGGATCAGATGTTCCCAATAACGGCGTTGCCAGATACCTCGTTCCCGTTTTCTGAGTCGGCTCTCTCGTATCCGCTCTGTTTTGGCAATGCCCCGTGAAAAGCCTGCCTTGATCAGAGACCAGCGCATGGGATAGCCACTGTCACCCGGCGGTAGTTGCCATATGGCATGGAGATGATCCGGCATCACCACCATGGCAATAATCTCGAAGGGGTGTTGCTGTTTGACGTGGCGGAGCACTTCACGCAGCAGGTCGATATGACGTACCAGCAGATCCTGCTTTCGGTCAGCCAAGTTGACGGTGAAGAACCAACATGCCCCACTGGTTGTTGCTCGGCGATAGCGCATGGTTCTCCTTTCCGGAAATATCCAGTCTGTTCGGTTGTACCGAATGGCCACCAACTGACCGAGGGCTCGCATGTTGGGCTTCGCTGCGCTCAGCGCCAACCTACGAACTTCATCAATCACTGTTCAAAACCCACGCTACCGCCCGTGGATTACAGCTTCCAATATGCTCTATTAACCAGCTAGGGCAGCTGCCCATCACTGATGAATAGGCACCGGATGGCTATGTTAAGCCAATCGAATCTGGCTACACCAGTCAAAAAATGACGTAAGTGTCAGTAATGACTGATTTTTTGCGCTAACTCAATAAAAGGGTGTGACCTGAGGCAGGATTCCCATGGCCCTTGATTTTATTGGGGTTGGCGGGCGTGGCGGTGAAGAGGGGGCAGGCTTGCCGTTGAGTAAGGGTTGGCTGGGGACAATCCCGCTCCGGCAATCGGCGCTATAGTGCGGGCGCTGGTTGCCCTCTGCTCCGCTCCCAAGCTGGCGAGGCGGGGGATCTGCGGCAACAATCAGCTGTTGCCATCACAGCCATTTGCAACACATCGTCATGCAAATATGACCATGCATACACATCACCAGATAGAGAGGAGATCACCCATGAAGCGTACCATCCTGTTCGGCCTGCTCTGCGGCAGCGTGCTGCTGGCCAATCCGGTCTTTGCCAACGACACTGCCCAGTTGCAGTGCGAGGCGCAGGCCGCAGCCAAAAAGCTTAACGGCGCCGCCAAGACCAGCTTTGTCGGCAAGTGCGTGAAAGATGCCGCTGGCGCCGCGACCGGCGAGTGCGAGAAGGCGGCGGCTGACAAGAAGCTGGCCGGTGCGGCCAAGAACAGCTTTATCCAGAAGTGCGTGAAGACGGGCGCGGCGGTGGATCCGGCGGCCAAGTGCGAGAAGGCGGCGGCCGACAAGAAGCTGGCTGGCGCGGCCAAGAACAGCTTTGTCCAGAAGTGCGTGAAGGATAGCGCTGCCAAGTAAGGCATTTTCTCATCCGGTGTGTTTGCGGGGGGCCATCAGGCCCCCCGCGCTTTTTGGGGCGCAGGGGCGTTATCGCTGGGCGGGTGACGGGGCGCTTGCCGCAAGGGCAGGCTTGATTAAGGGCAGATAAGCGGCGACGAAGGGGGGCAAGCGGTGGCGGCTCAAGCACCGGATTTACCCGACAGACGATAAAGCCCGCAGTGACCTGTTTGATGATACCGAGCTGTTTTACAACCCAATCAGGCGTCATGGTGCCAATGGCGGGCTGTCGCCGGTCGCGTTTGAACGTGGCAGCAACTGCGTGTCTGGAAAACCGTGGCGAGTCAGTGACTCCCGCCCTTTTTTACATGGTTTTTGCCAAGGCTCGCTCTACATAGAGGTAGCCGATGCCCATTACCTGCTGGGGGCGGGTCAGTTCACCGAAGCGCAGTTGGGTCGCATTGACCGCATCGCTGCAGTCGAACGGGTTGGCTCCGGTCTGACTGACGATAGTTTGCAGCCATGCTTCACCAAAGTCGCAGCTGCGGCCATAGAGCCAGATGCGGTTGATGTTGAGGATATTGAGGAAGTTGTAGAGGCTCAGGCCAATGGCGCGGGCCCCTTCGTCCACCAGGGCGCGGATCATGGCATCCCCCTGATGGTAGAGCGCGAGCAGTTGGGCGGTATCCAGCTCCACACCCGCCTGCGCCGGGTTGTCGGCACTGACTTGTTGCTTGAGAAAGACCCGGGCCCGTTTCTTGATGGCAAACAGTGAGGCGACTGTCTCCAGGCAGCCATAGCGGCCGCAGGCACAGGCGCTGCCGTCCGGATTGATGATGGTGTGGCCTATCTGGCCGCTGCCAAAGAGGGCGCCCCGGTAGATCTGGCCGTTGATGATAAAGGCCGACCCGATGCCGTAATCGACGTTGATGACGCAAAAATCCCCGTTTCCTTCCCGGCCCTGCCACTTCTGGGCCAGTGCCAGCATGATGCAGTCGTTATCCACCATCACCTCGCAGCCGAGGCGCTCCTCCAGCAGATACTTGAGCTCGACCGGCGCATGCCAGGGGGCTTGCGGCATGGTTTGCGACACCCCGGTCGCCGGGTTGACCTGACCGTGTACCGACAGGGCCAGCCGGATCGCCAGCCCCTTGTGGCGGCGTTTGTGCTGGTAGTAGTGCGCCTCAATCAGGCGCAGCAGCTCATCGGGGGTCTGCGGGGCAATCTTCTGGTCGCTGAACTCATCCAGCGGGGTGATCAGGTTATCCACCAGGATGCTCTCCAGACGGGTGGGGCTGATGTTGAGGCAGAGGATGGCCCCCTGGCCGCTGGCAATGCGGTAGCTGCCGCCATTGATGCCGCGTTGGGAGAGGTTCTGATCGCTGTGGCTGATGGCGCCATCGGCCACCAGTTCGTCGAGGATCTTGCTGACCGCCGGGATGGAGAGTTCGCAGTGGCGGGCCAGGGTGGATTTGCTCGCCTCCTTGAGTTGATAGAGCAGGGCCAGCAGCACCTGCTTGTTGTGGTGGCGGACCTTCTGGTTGTTCAACCCTATGCTCATCGCTTCACTAAACTCCGCTTACTGTATTGCGTGATCTTTCGGCAATTAATGCAGGTTTAACCATTCTAATCTGCTCTCACTGAAAACTTTACTAACAAATGTTGAGTGAGGCGAGATTAATGAGAGCTGATGTAAAGGTCTGGGTAGAGACCATCTCACTGCCGACCTACGAGGTGGGCGCCGAAGATCCCAACCCCATGTTTCTCGAGAAGCGGGTCTATCAGGGCTCCTCGGGGGCCGTCTATCCCTATGGGGTGATCGACACCCTCACCGGTCAGAAGCAGATGAAGCCCTATCAGGCGGTCTGGCTGGAGAACGACTTTATCAAGGTGATGCTGCTGCCGGAGCTGGGTGGCCGCATCCACCGTGCCTATGACAAGGTGATGCAGCGGGATTTCGTCTATTACAACGAGGTGATCAAACCGGCGCTGGTGGGGCTGGTGGGTCCCTGGATCTCCGGCGGCATCGAGTTCAACTGGCCGCAGCACCACAGACCCACCACCTTTATGCCGGTGGATTTCACCATTGCGGAGCGCGAGGGCGGCGCCAAGACCGTCTTGCTCGGCGAAGTGGAGCCGATGCGCGGTCTGCAGGTAATGGCAGGCTTCACCCTCTATCCCGACAAGGCGCTTATCGAGATCACCGGCAAGGTGTTCAACGGCAATGACACGCCGCGCCACTTCCTCTGGTGGTCCAACCCGGCAGTGAAAGGGGGCGATGCCCACCAGAGCGTCTTCCCGCCTGATGTGACCGCCGTCTATGACCACGGCAAGCGCGACGTCAGTGCCTTCCCCATCGCCCGCGGCACCTACTACAAGGTGGACTACACCGCCGGGGTCGATATCTCCCGTTACCGCAATATTCCGGTGCCCACCTCCTATATGGCGGACAAGTCCGACTACGACTTCGTCGGCGCCTACTGCCATGACGAGCAGGGCGGCCTGTTGCACGTGGCGGATCACCACGTTTCGCCGGGCAAGAAGCAGTGGAGCTGGGGCAACTGTGACTTCGGTCTGGCCTGGGATCGCAACCTGACCGACGACAACGGCCCTTACATCGAGCTGATGACCGGGGTCTACACCGACAACCAGCCCGACTTCACCTGGCTGGATGCGGGGGAGGAGAAGGTGTTCGTGCAGAACTTCCTGCCCTACAACACTCTCGGCACCCTGCAAAATGCCAACACCCGCGCCGCCATCAAGCTGGAGCGCAGCGAGGACGGTCTGCTGTGCGGTGCCTACGCCATCGCGCCGCTGTGCCACGCCCGTTTCGAAGTGAGTGACGAGAGCGGCGTGCTGTTCACCCAGACGCTGGATCTGCAACCGGGTCAGGCCTGGCTCGAGCCGCAGGCCATCACCAGCGAGGGACGCTTGCAGGTACGCCTGCTGGATGAGCAGGGCCAGACGATCTTGAGTTATCTCGAGCATCAGCCCGCGGGCGAAGCCCTGCCGGATCCGGCCACGGCACCGGAGCCCGCCGTCAATCTCGACTCGGTCGACGAGCTCTACTTCATCGGCCAGCATCTTGAGCAGTATCTGCATGCCAGCCGTTCGCCCTTTGATTACTACCTGCGGGCACTGGAGCTCGATGGCGGCGACTATCGCTGCAATCTGGCGCTGGCAACCCTGGAGTACAACCGCGCCAACTATGAGCAGGCGCTGGTTTACGTCAATCAGGCGCTGGTTCGTGCCCATCGCCTCAACAAGAACCCCCAGTGTGGCAAGGCGAGCTTGTTGCGCGGCCACATCGAGGAGCGTCTTGGCCAGTTCGATGCCGCCTTCGATGACTTCTACAAGGCGACCTGGAGCGGTAACTGCCGCGACAGCGGCTTCCTCGGGCTGGCTCGCATCGCCATGGTGCGCCGTGACCCGCTGCAGGCGCTGCCCTTTGTCGAGAAGAGTCTTGCGGTCAACGGCACCCACTACGGCGCTATCGCCCTCAAAGGGTTGGCGCTGCTGGAGTCTGGCCAGCGGGAGGCAGCCATTGCCTATATCGACGAGCAGCGCGTCCGCTATCCGCTCCACTATCAGCTCGCCTTCCTGCGCTGGCTGGCAAGCGAGCAGCCGAACGATCTCGAAGCGCTGCGCACCCTGTGCAACGGGCGCGGGGTGAACCTCTGCTTCCTGGCGAGCAATCTGCTGGCACTGGGTCGCCCCGAGCTGGCGCAGCAACTGCTCTCAACACTGCCGGTGGAGGAGACCCTGCCGCTGCTGTTTCAGGCCGCGCTGCTGCCGGAAGGTGAGGCGCAGGATGCCCTGCTGCAACGGGCCGAGCAGGCCTTTGGCCGCAAGGTGCGCTTCCCCAATACCCTTGGCGAGGTGGCCATGCTGGCGCAACTGCCCCACAGCTGGTTTGCCAGCTATCTGCTGGGCTGCTTCCACTACAGCAAACGCAACTATGAGCAGGCGATTGCCCTGTGGCAGCAGGTGTGCGAGCAGGCACCCGGATTTGCCCCGGCCTGGCGCAACCTTGGCATCTATCACTTCAACAAGAGCGGCGATCCGGTGGCGGCCGAGCAGTGTCTGAGTCGGGCCTTTGCCCTCAAGCCGGACGATGCCCGTCTGCTGTTTGAACTGGATCAACTGCACAAGCGCTGCGTCATGGCACCAAGCGAGCGGTTGGCGCTGCTGGAGGCACATCGTGAGGTGGCCCTCAAGCGCGACGACCTGACTGCCGAACTGCTCAGCCTCTATCACATCACCGGCCAGCTGGAGGCTGCGGCGGAGATCTTGCGGCTGCGCGAATTCCACCCCTGGGAGGGGGGCGAGGGCAAGGTGACCGGTCAGTACCTCATCAACCAGCAGCGCCGGGCGTTGGCGTTGATGACTCAGGGGCGTCACGAGCAGGCTATTTTGCTGCTGCAACAGGCGTTGCACTACCCCCTCAATCTGGGGGAGGGGCGTCTGGTGGGGCAGACCGACAACGATATCCACTACCTGCTGGCGCTCTGCCATCTGGCCTGTGACAACCAGAGTCTGGCGGCCCAGTGCCTGCAACAGGCCTGTCTTGGTCAGGGGTCGCTGGGGGCCAGCCGCTACTACAACGATCAGCCGGTGGATTACCTCTTCTATCAGGGCATGGCGCTGGCACGTCTTGGTCGGGTTGCGGAGGCGCAGCGTCTCTTTGAAGGGATGGTCGGCTGGGCCGAGCAGGCGATGGGCGAGTCGGTCGAAGCGGATTTCTTCGCCGTCTCACTGCCCGACCTCATCGTGCTGGATGACGACCCGCAGCACAAACATCGCCAGCACTGTCTGCTGGTCCGGGCGCTCGGCCTGTTGGGGCTGGGTCAGCGGGATGGTTGTGAACAGACCTTGCGAGAGCTGCTCACCCTTAACCCGGCTCACGACAAGGGGCACCTCTTTGCCCTGATCTGCCGCGAGCTGTCACTCAACTCATAACACTCATAACAAAAACCGGCGCCCCGCCACGGTGAGGGGCGCCACTGCACCCTACAATCGACAAGATGATAAGGATGAGTCATGGAACGCACGAAAAATCAATTGGATACGAATGGGCTCAATATGAGCTACATCTGGATGATCTGCTTGGTGGCCGCCTGCGGTGGCCTGCTGTTTGGTTATGACTGGGTGGTGATTGGCGGGGCCAAGCCATTCTATGAGGCCTATTTCGCCATCACCGACCCGGCCCAGTCCGGCTGGGCCATGAGCTCGGCGCTGGTGGGCTGTGTGCTGGGGGCCGCCATCTCCGGCTGGTCAGCCGACCGCTTCGGTCGCAAGAAGCCGCTGATCCTGGCCGCCATCCTCTTCACCATCTCGGCGTGGGGCACGGCTGCTGCCAGCAACTTCGATCTGTTTGTGGTCTATCGCATCATCGGCGGGATCGGCATCGGTCTGGCCTCTGCGCTCTCGCCTATGTACATCGCCGAGATCAGCCCGGCCAACAAGCGGGGCAAGTTCGTGGCCATCAACCAGCTCACCATCGTCATCGGGGTGCTGGCGGCTCAGTTGGTGAACCTGATGATCGCCGATCCGGTGGCGAGCAACGCCACTCAGGCCGATATTCTGGCGACCTGGAATGGTCAGTCCGGCTGGCGCTGGATGTTCGGTGCCGAACTGGTACCTGCGCTGGCGTTTCTGGTGTTGATGTTCTTCGTGCCGGAGTCGCCGCGCTGGTTGGCCAAAGATGGTCAGTATGAGAAAGCCTCCCGCATGCTCGGCAAGATTGGCGGGGATGCCTATGCCAAGCAGACCCTGGCCGATATTCGTCAGACCTTGGTGGGCGAGACCCACAAGGTCTCGCTGGCGGAGCTGGGTAAACCCTCGGTACGGCCGATCCTCATCATCGGGATTGTGCTGGCGGTGTTCCAGCAGTGGTGCGGCATCAACGTCATCTTCAACTATGCGCAGGAGATCTTTGCCTCCGCCGGGTTTGACATCAACAGCACCCTCAAATCCATCGTCGCCACCGGTCTTATCAACCTGCTGTTTACCCTGATCGCGCTGCCCATGGTGGACAAGATTGGTCGTCGCAAGCTGATGCTGATTGGCTCGGCGGGGCTGACCATCATCTACGGCATGATGGCGGCGGCCTATGCCACAGGCGTACTGGGGCTGCCGGTGTTGCTGCTGGTATTGGCGGCGATCGCCATCTATGCCCTGACGCTGGCGCCGGTCACCTGGGTGCTGCTCTCGGAGATCTTCCCCAACCGTGTGCGCGGGCTGGCGATGTCGGCCGGTACCCTGGCGCTCTGGATCGCCTGCTTCGTGCTGACCTACACCTTCCCGCTGCTTAACGCCGGGTTGGGCGCCGCAGGCAGCTTCCTGCTCTATGGCCTTATCTGTTTCGCCGGTCTCATCTTTATCTATCGCAAGGTGCCCGAGACCAAGGGCGTCACGCTGGAGGCGCTGGAAGCCCAGCTGGCCCAAGGCAAGGTCGAACTGACGCCGACCAAGGCGAGCGCCTCGGCATGACGGTATACACATTAAACAACCCGCATCTTCGGATGCGGGTCTCTGCACAAGGGGCCTGCCTGCTGGGGCTGGAGGATGACAAAGGGCGCCCGTTGCTGCGCGACACGGACCCGGCACAGCCCTGGCATCCCGGGCAGAGCGCGCTGTTTCCCATGGTGCCGCTGGCCAATCGGGTCGCAGGCAACCGGTTTGAACTGTGGGGAGAGGCGTGTGCGTTGCCCGCGAGCGAGCTCGATCCCGACTTCTTTTTGCATGGGGATGGCTGGTTGCAGCCTTGGCAACCGGTGGCGTTGACCGACAGCTCGGTGACCTTGCAGCTCACCAGCCAGAATGGCCCCTTTCATTATCTGGCGGAGATCGACTATCGGCTGCAGGGGGCGAGCCTGGTGGCGCGGATCAGCCTGACCCATCTCGGGGAGAGCCCCTGCCTCTACGGCGCCGGTTTCCACCCCTTCTTCTGGCGCGACTCGCAGACCCGCATTCGCTTTCTGGCGAGCGGCGTCTGGCAAGAGGGGCCGGATCATCTGCCGACCGACTGGTCGAGCAGACTGGCGCCCCACCTCGACTTTCGCCAGTGGGCTCGCCCGCAAGGGTGGCTCAACCACTGTTACGGCGGCTGGCGCGGTCAGGCCGAGATTGACCATCCAACCCGCCAGCAGCGCCTGCTGGTTGCAAGCGAGTGTGCCTTCCTGATGCTCTACCAGCCCGATGAGGGGAGTGGCTTTGTCTGTCTGGAGCCCCAGAGCCATGCCGCCAATGCCCACCATCTGGCCGGTCACCCCGGTTTGCGGTTACTCGCCAGAGGTGACCGCATGAGTATCGGTATGACCCTGACCCTAGTGTCCGGGGGCTAACGCAATCCTGCTGCGATCAGTGGGGATCCGCCGGTACCAGCAGTACCTCGATCCCGGCATGACGCAAGCCAGTCAGCACGTCTGCTGGCAGGGCGTCATCGGTGATCAGGGTATGAATACGCGGGGTATCGATAATCTTGTGCAGGCTGCGTCGGCCAAATTTGCTGGAGTCGGTGACCACGATGATCCGCTCGGCGACCTGACACATGCAGCGGTTAAGGCGCGCTTCATCCTCGTGATGGGTACTGACACCACGCTCGAGGTCGATGCCATCCACCCCGAGAAACAGCAGGTCAAAATGGTAGTTTTGCAGGGATTGCTCGGCCTGCGCCCCATAGAACGAGAGTGATTTGCGGCGCAGTTGACCGCCGGTCATCAGCAGCTCGACCCCCTCCGCCTCCAGCAGTGCATTGGCCACGTTCATGCCGTTGGTCATCACCAGGATCTCCTGATGCTCGCGCAGATGACGCGCCACCTCCAGCGTCGTGGTGCCCGAGTCGAGGATAAGACGACACCCGGGCGGTACCAGTGTGGCCGCCAGCGCGCCGATCCGCTGTTTGGCTGGCGTATTGAGCACGCTCTTGTCGGCAATGGTTCGCTCGGGTACGGCCTGATTGGGTTCACACAGCAGGGCGCCACCATAGGCGCGTACAGCGACCCCCTGTTTTTCCAGGAATGCCAGATCGTTGCGAATGGTCACGGTCGACACCTGATAGTGGGTGGCCAGTTCATTGACCTGAACGCTGCCATTGCTGCGCAGTTGCTGAATGATCCGTTCCCGCCGCTCGCTGGTCCCGAGCGTGCTTCTTTCTGTTGTTTGCATAGTCTCTTCTGCCGGAGTGCTGTGGTGAAAATGTTCTTTCACTTCGTTACGTTTTCATATTAACGCTCAGCGGCAGAGTCAAATCAAGCCATTACTAAGCTTTTCCACAGCAATATTTTCATTTCCCATCGCCCGGCAGCTTTCAGTGTCTTTCTTTTTGTGATCCCTCTCAAGAAGATAGAACTCTTTTGTTTCGTTTTCTTTGTATCGCCACTAGGGTAAAGAAAACGAAGTGAAAGGTTACTTTCATCTAGAGCAACGAAGGAAGATCAAAATGAAATCCATGCTGGCACTGGTCGAAAGACATAAACAGGGAGAACAGGTCGGGATCTATGCCGTCTGCTCCGCTCACCCGCTGGTGCTGGAGGCCGCGTTGCGCTTGGCCGCCGAAGGGGATCAACTGCTGCTGGTCGAGGCCACCTCCAATCAGGTGGATCAGTTCGGTGGTTACACCGGGATGACTCCGGCCGATTTTCGTGATCGCCTCTATCAACTGGCTGCCGAGTGCCACTTTCCGGCGCACCGACTCATTCTCGGGGGGGATCACCTTGGTCCCAACCGCTGGCAAGGTGAGCCAGCCGAGCAGGCCATGGCCCATGCCGAAAAGCTGATTGCCTGCTATGTCGCCGCCGGTTTCAAGAAGATCCATCTCGACTGCAGCATGTCTTGTCAGGGTGATCCGGTGCCGCTGACCGATGAGCTGGTCGCAGAGCGGGCCGCCCGTCTGGCGCAGATCGCCGAGCAAACCTGTCTGGCCACCTTTGGCAAGAGCGATCTGGTCTATGTGATTGGCACCGAGGTGCCGGTGCCGGGCGGTGCTCATGAAGAGTTGGCCGAGTTGGCCGTCACCACCCCGGAAGCGGCACGCCATACCCTGGAGGCACACCAGCAAGCCTTCGCTCAGGTTGGTCTGGCCCATATCTGGCCACGGGTGATCGGGCTGGTGGTGCAGCCCGGGGTCGAGTTTGACCACACCCACATCATCGATTACCAACCCGCGAAAGCGGCACCACTGAGCCGGATGATCGAAGCCTACCCCCATCTGGTGTTCGAGGCTCACTCCACCGATTACCAGACCCCCGAGGCTTATCGTCAGTTGGTTCGCGACCACTTTGCCATTCTCAAGGTCGGCCCGGCCCTCACCTTTGCCCTGCGTGAAGCGCTGTTTGCCCTTGCCGCCATCGAAGAGGAGCTGGTTGTCGCCAAGGCGTGCTCGGGTCTGCGCCAGGTAATGGAAGAGACCATGCTGGATCGCCCCGACTTCTGGCGCAGCCACTATCAGGGCAGTGCCAACGAATGCCGACTCGCTCGCGGTTACAGCTACTCAGACCGCATTCGCTACTACTGGCCCGATGCGCGCGTCGATGAGTGCTATGCCAGATTGCTCACCAACCTGGCCGCAGAGCCCATCCCCTTGCCACTGCTCAGTCAGCATCTGCCCCTGCAGTACCGCAAGGTACGTTTGGGCACGCTGTCGGCCAATCCCCATGACCTCATTCTTGATCAGGTGCAGGAGGTGTTGCGCAGCTATGCCAACGCTTGCGGCACAGCCTGCCCCTGTCTTTCCCAGCTCGACCCTGTCGTTTAAGGAGTTGTAGACATGATCCTTGGTTATCCAGAAGAGATGCTGCGCACGGCCAACGGCCTGGCGACAGCCCGTGAAATTCATCAACAACCGGCAACCTGGCGGGAGACCCTTGCCATGGTGGAGGAGTGTCGCAATGCGCTGGATCGCTTTCTTGCCCCTCTGCGCTCCCATGGCAATCTGCGGGTGATCCTGACCGGTGCCGGTACCTCTGCCTTTGCGGGACGAGCGCTTGCTCCCTACCTCTCTGCTCGCCTGAATACCCGGTTCGAGGCGATTGCTTCCACCGATATTGTCACCGATCCGGCCGAGTATCTGGCTGAGGATTGCCCGACTCTGCTTATCTCGTTCGCCCGCTCTGGCAATAGCCCGGAGAGCGTGGCCACCGTTGAGCTGGCCAGCCAGTTGCTCGGCAACTGTCATCATCTGGTGCTCACCTGCAACGGCGAAGGGGCGCTCTATCGCCGCTGCCAGCAAGATGCCCGCTCTCTGGCCCTGCTGATGCCGCCACAAACCAATGATCGCAGCTTCGCCATGACCAGCAGCCTGACCAGCATGATGCTGAGCTGTCTTGCCGTCTTCCTGCCAGCACAGTTCAACCAGCAGGCCTGCGCCCCACTGGTTGGCGTCAGTGAAGCGATCCTTGATCAGGTTGTTCAGCAGGTGCCTGCATGGAATGAACCGCTGCCACAACGGGTTATCTATCTTGGTAGTGGCAGCCTGCAAGGGGTTGCCCAGGAGTCGGCGCTCAAGCTGCTGGAGCTGACCGGTGGTCGGCTGGTCGCCCTGTTTGACTCTCCAACCGGTTTTCGCCATGGCCCCAAATCCGTCGTCAATGCACAGACCCTGATCGTCCAGCTCATCTCCAATGACCCCTATACCCGTCAATATGATCTGGATCTGTTGCGCGAACTGCGGGGCGACGGACAGGCCGCCCGGGTGGTCGCCATTGCTGACCAGCATGACCCCCGTATCGAAGAGGGTGAGCACATCTATCTGCCCCACACCCTGCAGGGTGATGATGCCCAGCTCTCCTTTTGCTACCTGCTCTATGCCCAGTTTTATGCCTTCTACACCTCGTTGAGTCTTGGTATCAGCCCGGACAATCCCTGCCCGACCGGGCACGTCAACCGGGTCGTACAAGGGGTAAATATTTATCCCTATAAAAGTCAGGAATGAGAATCAACGGGCAGAAATCACTATAAGAATTAATCACTATGCATCTGAAAATATTGCATATTTATTTTTGTAAACGTTTCCATTCTTCATGGTCTGTTTGTTGTTAATCATTAGAAAAAGGAGTGAGTCACATGTTGGGCATCATCATCACGGGGCATGGCGGTTTTGCCAGCGGACTGGCAAAGGCAATGGAGCAGATCCTCGGTGAACAGCCATATGTGGCGGCAATTGATTTTCCCGAATCATCAACCACCAGCAAGTTGGAGCATCAACTTGCAGAGGCCATGTTGGCAGTAGAGCAGGGTGATGGTGTGGTGTTTCTCACTGACTTGCTAGGGGGAACACCTTTCCGGGTGGCCTCTTTGTTATCAATGGCAGCACCCAAACGAGAGGTGATCACCGGAACCAATCTCCAGCTGTTGTTGGAGATGCTGCTGGAGCGTGATGGCCTGAGTGTCAGTGAATTCCGTGTCCAGGCCCTCGCTTGCGGCCACCGTGGCCTCACTTCACTGGCAGATGAAATGCAAAAAGATCGCCAGGCAGAAGCAAGCCTGGTCGAGGAGGGTATTTAAATGGCTTCACGGATCCGTGCTCGCCGCCTGCTGACCGAGCAGGGCTGGCTGGAGCATCAGGCGCTCACCCACCAAGGGGGCATCATCACCGCAATCGCCCCCATCACAGATGGCGATCCGGTGCGGGATGTCGATCTGCTGGTACCGGCCCTGATCGATGGTCATGTCCACGGTGGCGCCGGGGTGGATGTGATGGACAACGACAGCAAGGCCCTCGGCACCCTGTCGATGGCCAAGGCGGCGGAAGGTGTCGGCGCGTTTCTCGCGACCACGGTCACCGCCCCGCTACCCGATCTTGAGCAGGCCGTTGCCCGCATTGCCGATGGCGTTGCCAGCGGCATGCCGGGTGCCGAGCTGCTCGGTTGCTATCTGGAAGGGCCCTATTTTACCCCGACCAACAAGGGGGCCCACGATCAGGCGCTGTTTCGGGAGTTGGAGATTGCCGAGCTGAACAGGCTGCAACAGCTGGCACGCGGCACGTTGAAAGTGGTGGCGCTGGCACCGGAAAAGCCCAATGCCATCACGGCCATTCGTCATCTTGCCGCAAACGGCATCCGGGTGATGCTGGGCCACTCTGCGGCGGATCACGACACCACCATGGCGGCGCTGTCGGCGGGCGCCTCCGGGCTGGTGCACTGCTTCAATGGCATGCGTGGTCTGCACCACCGGGAGCCCGGCATGGTCGGTGCTGGCCTGGTCCATCCCGATGCCTGGCTGGAGCTGATCGCAGATGGCCATCATCTCCACCCAAGCGTGCTCAAACTCTGCCACTGCTGCGCCGGTGAGCGTCTGCTGCTGATCACTGATGCGATGCGGGCCGCTGGTATGCCAGATGGTCACTACCTGCTCGGCAACTACCGGGTCGAGATGAAAGAGGGGGTGGTGCGCACCGAGGCCGGCGGTCTGGCTGGCAGCTCCCTCACTCTGCTCGACGCCGTGCGCAACATGGTCAATCTGGCGGGCGTCCCGCTGGCCGATGCCATCCGGATGGCATCACTGGCACCAGCCAAGATGCTCGGTATTGCCGATCGTCTCGGTTCACTGGCCGTCGGCAAACAGGCCAACCTGCTCGCCCTTACCACTGAACTTACTCAACAACACATCTGGGTGGCTGGCCGGGAGATAGACCCCGCTCACTTCGTCACCCTTTTCTCAGGATCTCGCGTCAATCAGGACGCACAGGAGTCACTATGTATCTGATCTCTTCCCATGAAATGCTCAAAGATGCCCAGCGCCGCGGTTACGCCGTGCCCGCCTTCAACATCCACAACCTGGAAACCGTGCAGGTTGTGGCTCGCGCGGCAGCGCGCATGCGTTCACCGGTGATCCTGGCTGGTACCCCGGGCACCTATCGCCATGCCGGGGTTGAGTATCTGGTCTCCATCTGTCAGGCCGCGGCCCATGAGTACCGCATCCCGCTGGTGCTGCATCTGGATCATCATGAAGACGAGCAGGACATCCACAGCAAGGTCGAAGCGGGGATTCGCTCGGCCATGATCGATGCCTCGCACTTTCCGTTTGAAGAGAACATCGAGAAAGTACGCAGTGTGGTCACCTTCTGCCACCGCATGGGGGCCAGCGTCGAAGCTGAACTGGGCCAGCTGGGTGGTCAGGAAGATGACCTCATTGTCGATGCCGCAAATGCCAAATTTACCGATCCGCTGAAGGCGGCCGAGTTTGTCCGCCGCACCGGTATCGACTCGCTGGCCGTTGCCATCGGCACCGCCCACGGCCTCTACAAGGAGGAGCCCCGCCTCGACTTCGCCCGCCTCGCCGCGATCCGCGAGCAGGTGGATATTCCGCTGGTACTGCACGGCGCCTCCGGTGTGCCGGAAGCCGATGTCCGCCGCTGTATCGAACTCGGGATCTGCAAGGTCAACGTCGCGACCGAACTGAAGATCGCCTTCGCCGATGCCATGAAAGCCTTCCTTGGCTCTCATCCGGATGCCAGCGATCCGCGCCAGTATCTGGTCCCCGCCATGGCAGCCATGGAAGAGGTGGTCGAAGCGAAAATCCGCATGTGTATGAGCGATAACAAATTATAAAAACCGATATTAGTAACGTGAAATAAAGGACTAGCACTATGCCAAATATTGTTTATACCCGAATCGATGAGCGAGGCTTACATGGTCAAGTCGCGGTAGGTCATGGCCCTCATTCTGGATGCAACCTGATTCTTTTTGCCAATGACGCGGTTTCGCAAGATCCTGCACAACAAGCATTGGCAAAAATGTCGGCTGGTGAATTTGATACCCGTTTTTTCAGTTTGCAGAAAACGATTGATGTCATTCATAAAGCTGCGGACCATCAAAAAATATTTATCCTTGTTCGTACCCCTCAGGATGCCTTGACCCTTGTTAAAGGTGGTGTGCCGATTAAGAAAATAAATGTTGGCAATATGCACTACAAGGAAGGAAAAGAACAGGTTCATGCCACTGTGTCGCTGGATAATAATGATAAAAGCACATTCAGAGAGTTGGTTGGTCTCGGGGTTTCTTGCACCATCCAACGTAACCCATCAGATACTCCCATAAATATTGAACAATACTTGTAAGGTGAAAATATGGATATTTTAACTGTATTCGCCATCGCCCTGTGGGTCGGCTTTGCCGGGCTTGATTATTATGGCTCCGGGTTGATGTTTGGTCGGCCTATTGTAACCGGGACGGTTGTTGGCCTGCTGATGGGTGATATTGAGTCAGGCTTGTTAATTGGTGCGACGTTAGAGCTGGCCTGGCTTGGTTTAATGCCATTGGCGGGCGCTCAACCCCCTAATGTCACTATCGGATCGGCAGTTGGTGTTGTTTTCGGGATCCAGTCTGGATTGTCCCCAAGTGCAGTTGTCGGTGTGGCAATACCATTTGCTATCCTGATGCAACAGTTAACCGTTATTCAATTTACTGGTTTTGCCACCTTGATGAATAAAGTCGACAAGATGGCTGGCGAATGTGATGTGAAAGGGATCGAACGAGTTAACTATTTGGGGATGGCAGCCTATTTCTTCACCTTCTTTATCTGTGCCTTTATCCCGACTTACTTTGGTGATGTGGTTGCAAAAACAATTGTTGAACAGGTCCCGAAAGTCATCATAGAAGGGTTAAGCATCGCTGGTGCCATGATGCCGGCACTGGGTTTTGCCATGCTTTTGAAGATGATGTTGAAAGAGAAAAAATATACTCCATTTTTCATCATCGGCTTTGTCTGTGCGACATTTTTGAAGTTGCCCGTTATCGCTGTTGCGCTTCTTGGTTTGTCTGTCGCAATTATCGATTATTTTAATCATGCCGAGCGCAAGAATAGCAAAAACAAAGTAACGCCGCTTGACAATGAACAAATGGATGAGGGCATTTAATATGTCACAGCACACTGAAAAAATGATGAACAATGAAGAGTATCTTGACCAGGACACTAACGCAGTGCTGGACCAGAAGATTATGAGGCAGTCCTGGCTGCGGATGCTGTGGGTTCAGGCTTCATTTAACTATCAAAGGATGCAATCATCCGGATTCCTCTATGCGATGTTACCGGCATTGCAGCGAATTCATAAAAATAAGCATGACCTCTCATTATCATTGAAGCTGCATAACGAGTTTTTCAATACTGCACCTTGGCTGGTTACTTTCATGCAAGGGGTTATCCTTGCCATGGAAAAAGGCAAGCAACCAATAGAAACCATCCGCTCTTTCAAAGTGGCGGCGATGGGACCATTAGGCGGGATTGGTGATGCAATGTGTCAACTGACAATATTGCCTATCACAGCTTCTATTGCAGCAGCCTTGGCATTGGATAAAGTTTATATCGCGCCGCTTATTTTCCTGTTGCTCTTTAACCTGGTTAGATTTTCGATCTACATCCCGCTGTTTAACTATGGTTACAAATTAGGGCTCAATGCGCTTGGCTCTCTGAAGCAGCAAAGTGATGCATTTAGTCGTGGTGCAACAATTCTTGGTCTGACAGTGGTAGGCGCACTCACAGCATCATTTGTCAGGGTCAAACTTGGTGCTGAAATTCATCTCGGTGACACAGTATTGAATATCCAGGATGGAATTTTAGACAAAATAATGCCGAATATTTTGCCTCTTATTGTCGTCATCGGGTGCTACAAGCTGATTATGCGTGGGCTATCACCTGTCAAAATGATGCTGGGCATGATTGTTGGTTCAGTGTTACTGCATTATGTCGGAATACTTTAATAGATATATGAGAGGACAACATGATTAAGTATATAGATAGCTGTAAAGCCATTATTGAGAAAGTGATAGCGAATGAAGGGAGTAACATTGAGAATGCTGCGAAACTGATGAGCAATGCAGTGCAGCATGATGGTGTTATCCATGTTTCTGGTGGTCACTGCCATATCTATGCGATGGAAACATTTTATCGCGCGGGTGGCTTGGTGCCGATCAACCCTCTGCTACCACATATTTATTCTACCGCACCGCGTACTCAGGCTTATTCAGATCATATTTATGAAGTTGAAGGTGTTGGGACGACTATTTTTGAAGACCAGCATGTGACTGTACAGGATTGTGTCATTTTGGCCTCGATTGCAGGGCGTACAATTCCGACGGTAGATATCGCTTTGGCGGCCAAAAAGCGCGGGCTTCCGGTGATCGCCTTGCAATCGATGGAGTTCAGCAAACGGACAAAACCAAAGCACTCTTCGGGTTTGTTTTTGAGTGATATCGCAGATATTACGATTGATCTCAACATTCCGTATGGTGATGCGGTCATCGAATTGGATGGGCTCTCCGAAAAATGTTGCCCGGTATCATCCATTATTGGTTTCTCAGTTATTCAAGCATTAGTGACACAGACGGTATGCAATTTGGCTGAGGCTGGGGTAACACCACCAGTTTGGGTTAGTTCAAATCTGGATCGTGGTGATGCGATCAATAAAAAGCATATTTTGTCTATGAAAGGCCGTGTGAGTTGCCTGTAATTGGAGATGGTTATATGTACAAGAAATATTTGACTGACTTGCTACAACATATTGATGCGGTGAAAGATCAGCAAGAGGTAATTGAACAGTGTGCTGTAGCGATGGCCAATTCAATTATAAATGATGGGATGATCCATGTTACAGGCTGTGGCCATTCGCAAATGTTTGCCCATGAGATGTATTTCCGTGCCGGAGGACTGGTACAAGTCAATGCGATTTTACCACCTGTTCTGGCACTGTCTCCCTATGCTCCGATGAGTACTTTTGCTGAACGGCAACATGGGTTGGCAGCTATCGCGCTCGATGGTGAAAAAGAGTTGCGTCAAGGCGATATCTTGATTGTGGTATCTACCTCTGGCCGAAATCCGGTACCGGTTGAATTTGCCATGGAGGGTAAAAAACGAGGTTTGACCGTGATTGGTTTGACTTCCTTTGCATTTACTCGCGCAGTGTCATCAAGGCACCAGAGCGGTAAAAAACTGGAAGATGTTTGTGATTATGTGCTTGATATGGGGGGCGTGCCAGGAGATGCAATTATTCCGGTGCCCAATCATGACTTTTCAACCGGATCAATTTCTTCCGTGATTGGCTTTACTATCTTGAATAGCTTGGTATGTGAATGTGTCAAACAGACTATCAAGCTGGATAAACAACCGCTGTTATGGCGTTCTGTCAATGCGTTACAAGCAGCTGAAGTGAATAAAGGTAATATTGATAAGTATAAAAATAGAGTTACCTGCATGTAATTTAATGGTGGTATTTCCTGCGTGTAGCAGGCAATGTCATATCTTCTTATAACATGGAGTTTAAGATGAAAATATGTTCACAACTTGTTGCTGGAGGGATAATTGGGTTAAGTTGTTTATCTGTTCAGTATGCCAATGCTGCCGTTACTGCTACACACACACCTCCGGTAGCGGTTCATTTAGGGAATGACTCGCCCGGCTTCTCATTTATTGATGAAACAGGAAAGTATTTCTATCATGATACCCTGTCACAATACAACGAGTATAATCCAAATAATGCTGATCACGCTTGGCGTTTTTTCAGTGAGAAAAATTATCAAGGCGCAGATGAACTTTTCAAGAACAACTCACGCAATTATGATGAGATTAAAGGCATTTATGATCAAGCAACAGTTCAAAATACCGTTCCATTGTGCACCAACACGCCATTAATGAGGCGTATACAACCACAGGGGACTGGTTATAATTATATAAATTATTGTGGTTTAATGGATGTGTGGGTAGATCCGGATAGTGGTGATTGGTATGGCTTGTTGCACGATGAAATCTTTGGTCTGACTCCAAGATATGATGCGATTGAACTGGTGAAGTCCACGGATAAAGGAGTGAATTGGGCAGTAACTGATGTTATCCAAACCTCCCAATATGGTATGAAAGATTCTCGACAAGAAACGCTTGGTCAGACCTACAATTATGGCGGTGGCGATCCCCGGCTGTTTGTCGATTATGCATCAGGATATTTTTACATATTCTACACCAGTCGTGTACAGAACCTCTCTGGCTGGACAGGGTTTAGCTCATTTATGCAAGAGCATGTCATGAGAGCGCCAATGTCAGGCAAGATGTCACCAGCCAGTTGGCGGAAGTTTCATAATGGACGATGGGAAGAGTTTAATACTGGTGATTACTCTCTGGGTAATGCCGGGGCTGCCAGTAATATTGTCTCAGTAGATGTGTCAGCCAATGGATACTTTTCACCCGAGTATGACCCTGTCGCTATGGTCGGCACGGCATCAGAATTGGTAGCCCAGGGGAAATTGGTCAACTCCCCCTTGCGGGTTGCCAATGTCGCATGGAATAGCTATCTGGGCAAATATATTGCCACACCGGAACCTTCATCAGGGGTGGGAAATGGAGAGAAGGCTCCGTTGGAGTTTTATGTGACCGAGAGTTTGTCAAGCCAGAAGTGGGCAAAGCTAGTAACACTCAATAATTATGTGACTCGATCCTGGTATCGCTTCATGATGGACCCGCAAGTACAAACCTTGTCAAATTTCATTGTGGGTAAAACAACCAGAACATATTGTTATATTGAATGTCAGCAATATGGTGCTGAATATATTGACGTTACCTTTCAAAAAACTGGCACAGATAATCAAGCGCGGATAGAGGAAAAGCTGTTACGTAATCGCGATGGCGAGGTACTGACAGCCGATAGTCGATTCAATCTGACGGTGAAGCATGGACAGGATGATGGCGATCTCTCTTGGGGGCTCGTGAACCGGCAAGATGGTTATTACCATGTTGTGGCTTATCCGGCAGGACATATGGAGCAAAAAAGATACTTGGGCATTACTGAGCCGGGTGGTGTCAATGACTCAAGGCGTTGGGGGGCAGAGGTTGGGTTGGTTGCAGATCCTTGCTTGGGGGCTGAAACCTCGGATACCTGTTTGAACTCACAGTGGGTCAAAGTATCGACCGTGCAAAGCCGTAATGATGGCCGTGAGCAACGAGATGGTAGCTATCGTCTGGTAAACCGGTTCAGTGGGTTGACGTTGAGTTTTGATTCAAGTCAGGCGCTGAATCATCAAGTCACGGTATCTCCATTCCGTTCCTGGGATTGTACCGATTCGACATGCAAGGATAGAAACAAGGCGACATCGCAGATGTTGCAATAATTGAGTCTCTCTCTGAGAGCATCGTTTTATTATCCGATGTCGTTTATTGATTTGCCGTTCGACGAACAGAGAGCCACCCGTTGGGTGGCTCTTTTTATTGCGGATTATCCAGCGCGTTACCTGGTCTGCGGTCAGGCTATCTCCATCTCTGGCTGTGGTGCCGAGGGGAGCGGGCTGGTCAGCTTGTCGATGCGCACCGCCGCCACCTTGAACTCGGGGATCTTGGCGTGGGGGTCGGTGGCATTGATGGTGAGCCGGTTGGCCGGTGCTTCGGCAAAGTGGAACGGGATAAAGACCACCCCCGGTTGCATCCGTTTGGTGACGAAGGCGGGCAGTTCGATATGGCCGCGGCGGCTGGTGACCTTCACATTCTCGCTGTTGCTGATGCCCAACCGCTCGGCGTCAACCACGCTCATCATCACCCGCGGGCCAGCCAGCTTGTCGAGCCCCTTGGTCTTGCGGGTCATGGTGCCGGTGTGGAACTGCTCCAGCAGGCGGCCGGTGGTGAGCACGATGGGATAGGTCTCGTCGGGCAGCTCGGCGGCATAGCGGAACGGGGTGGCGACCATCGCTCCCTTGCCACGGGTGAACTGCTTGCTGTGGAGCAGGCGAGTGCCTTCGGGAGCCGCGTCGTTGCAGGGCCACTGTAATCCCTCCGGTCCCACCCTATCCCACTGGATGCCAGCGTATTGCGGGGTGACCCGGCAGATCTCGGCGGTGATCTCCTGCGGGTTTTGATAGCGCCAGTCGCCGCCCATGGCGTTGGCGATCTGCTGGATGATCCACCAATCCTCCCGCGCTTCACCCGGCGCCTTGAGGGCGGGGGAGATGCGCTGCACCCGCCGCTCGGTGTTGGTGAAGTGGCCGCTCTTCTCGGCAAAGGAGCAGGAGGGGAGCACCACATCGGCGAGCTGGGCGGTTTCGGAGAGGAAGATATCCTGCACCACCAGAAACTCCAGCTGCTTGAGCCCCTCGATGACGTGATGCTGATCCGGATCGCTCAGCACCGGGTTCTCCCCCATCACATAGAGCCCCTTGAGGCTGCCTGCGCAGGCGGCATCGATGGTCTCGGTGAGGGTGAGGCCGGGCGTGCGCGGCAAGTTTGGCTGCTGCCAGGCGGCCACGAAACGGGCATGCACCTCGGGGTTGGCCACCTTCTGATAGCCGGGGAGGCAGTTGGGCAGCGCCCCCATGTCACAAGCTCCCTGCACGTTGGACTGGCCCCGCAGCGGGTTGATGCCACCCCCTTCGATGCCGATGTTGCCGCACAACAGTTGCAAGTTAGCGATGGCCCGCACGTTGTCGTGGCCGGTGGTGTGCTGGGTGATCCCCATGGAGTAGTAGATGGCGGTGCGTTCGGCGGTGCCGATGAGGCGCGCGAGTTCGATCACCTGCTCGGCCGGTACGCCGGTGACGAGGGCCACCTTGTCCGGTGCATAGGCGGGGGAGAGCACCTCCGCTTGCAGCGCTTCGAACCCTTCCACCCGCTCGGCGATATAAGCCTGGTCGTGCCAGCCGTGCTGGATGATCTGCTGCATCAACCCGTTGAGCAGCATCACGTCGGTGCCGGGGCGATGGGCCAGATAGAGGCTGGCGTGGTCCGCCATCTCGATCCGCTTCGGATCGGCCACTACCAGCCGGGCCTTGCCCGCGGTGACGGCCCGCTTGATATGGGAGCCGATGATGGGGTGGGCCGCCGAGGTGTCGGAGCCGATGATGAAGATGAGATCCGAGTGGTCGATGCTCGGGATGTCGTTGGTCATGGCGCCGCTGCCGAGCGACGCCTCCAGCCCGGTGACAGTGGAGGCGTGGCAGAGCCGCGCGCAGTGATCCACGTTGTTGGTGCCAAGCTCCCGGCGCATGAACTTCTGGAACAGGTAGTTCTCTTCGTTGGTGGTTTTGGCCGACGAGAAACCCGCCAGTGCATCGCTGCCATAGCGCTGGCGCAGGGCGGTGAAGCGTTCGGCAACCAGCTCAATGGCCTCTTGCCAGCTGGCGGGCACCAGCTCGCCATTTTTACGGATAAGCGGGGTAGTGAGGCGCTCCTCGCTCTGGATAAAGTCAAACCCGAAGCGCCCCTTGACGCAGAGCAGCCCCTGATTGACCGGCGAGTTGCGGTTCCCCTCCACATAGCGGATGCGGTTGTGCGCCTCATCGACATAGAGGGTGACGCCGCAGCCGACCCCGCAGTAGGTGCAGATGGTATTGACCGGCGTGAGCAGCTCGGTGCGCCCCTGCGACTTGTCGCGGGCATCCACCAGGGCGCCGGTGGGGCAGACCTGTACACAGGCGCCGCACTGCACGCAGTGGGAGTCGCCCATGGCCAGCCCGGCATCGAACTGCGGGCGGTTCGAGAGGGTGCCATCGCTGTTTTTGGCAAAGTGCAGCACCCCTTGTACCGCTTGCTCACCACAGGTCTGGACGCACTGGCCGCAGCCGATGCAGCGGTTGGCATCGAACACGATAAATTCGCTGCTGTTATCCACTGCAAACTTCTGGCACTGGCTGCTATCGAGGGCGCGCTGGTCGACCTTGTATTCGGTGGCGTAGTCGCGCAGGGCACAATCTGTGTTGGCCTGACAGCCGCACTCCAGGCAGCGGCTGGCTTCGCTGCGGGCATCCTGGTCACTGATGCCGCGCTCAACCTCGGCAAAGCTGCCCTCGCGATCCTTATCTGCCAAATGAGGCATGATGCTGCGGGCGACTTTTTTCAGGTGAGCAAACTGGGCGGGATCCACCTGCTTGAGTTTGGGGGCCTTGCAGGCGTTGAAGGGGTGCACCGGATCGACCATGTTGCCATGGAGGAACTGGTCGATGGCCAGTGCGGCCTTGCGGCCATCGGCGACCGCCTCGATGGCGGTGGCGGGCCCGCGGCGCAGATCGCCGATGGCAAACAGGTTGCCGTGACCGCTGTGCATGGTCTCGGGATGGGACTCCAGCGTCTGCCAGCGGGTGAAGGGGAGGGTGAGGGGCTCCCCTTCCATAAAGCTGAGATCCGGTTGTTGGGAGACCGCCGCAATCACGGTATCAAACTCTTCAATGAGGTACTCGCCGGTGGGCTCGGGGCGGCGGCGACCGGAGGCATCCGGTTCGCCGAGGGCCATCTTCTCGAGACGCACCTGACAGACGCGACCACGGCTGTCCGGCAGATTCTCCACCGGATTGGTGAGCATCATGAAGCGCACCCCTTCGTGCTCCGCCTCGTCGATCTCGTACGCTTCGGCGGGCATCTCGGCGCGGGTGCGGCGATAGATGAGGGTGGTTTCCGCTCCCAGCCGAATGGCGGTACGGGCGCAGTCGATGGCGGTGTTGCCGCCGCCGATCACCGCCACCCTCTTGCCGGTGGTGAGCCGCTTGGCCAGCATCTGATCCTTGAGGTAATCGACCCCGAGATAACAGCCTGCCAGGGTGCTGCCCGGGTAATCCATCGGCACCGCCTTGGAGGCGCCAACCGCCAGACAGACCGCATCATAGTCGCGGCACAGTGCCGAGAGGGTGATCTGGTGGCCCAGTCGCTGCTTGGTGTGGATCCGCATACCGCTTTGGCACATCAGCGCGATCTCCTGATCAAGGATCGCCTTGGGCAGCCGGTACTCGGGAATGCCGTAGCGCAGCCAGCCACCCGCTTCGGGCATCGCCTCGAACAGGTCGACCTCGAACCCCTCGTAACCCAGATAGTAACCGCAGGTGAGGCCGCCCGGGCCACTGCCGATAATGGCCACCCGTTTGCCCTTGGCTGGCTTCTTTGCCGGTTGATAGGGGGCTGCATCGGCCAGATCGAGATCGGCGGCATGGCGCTTGAGGTGGCGAATGGCGATAGGCTCATCCACCAGCGCACGGCGGCACTGTGCCTCACAGAAAGCAGGGCAGACCCGGCCGATGGAGAGGGGCATCGGCAGGGTCTGCTTGATGACGGCCATCGCCGCCTGGTGATCTCCCATGGCGATGTGGTGCAGATAGGATTGAATGTCCACCCCGGCCGGGCAGGCGCGCTGGCAGGGAGCCTCGCAATCGGCGTAGTGATCCGAGAGGATGCGACCGAGCGCCTGCTGGCGGTGTGTGCTCAGGGCCTCGCTTTGCGTCGTGATCACCATCCCTGCCTCGGGGCGTGTCTCGCAGGCGCGGCGGATGCCAAGCCCGGCAATCTCCACCACGCAAAGATCGCACGGCGTCTTGGGGCCGCTGGTGTTGTCACCGCACAGGGAGGGGATGTCAATGTGGTGCTGTTTTGCTATCTGGAGCAGGGGCTGGGTCGGGTCAACCGTCAACTGAGCCCCATCGAGGGTGATGGTGATCATGGCGTCATAAACTCGCTTTCAAGGCGCAGAAAATGCTGCATCTGGCGTAGCCAGCAGGGGAGGCGACAGGGACGTCGCTTGCTATGCGCTCACCATAGCAAAAATTATTTACAACTTTATTTGATTTTGGACAGGTTATCGGCCTAAAGAGAAAAACGATTTCAGATTGTGTGTCGTACATCTCGCAGGTTGAGTGAACTCAGCTTTATCCCATATATAGCAGTCTATTAGTAACATATTTACCCTCTTTCCAGGCTTCATTCTGGTTTTGCCGTGGTGTATTACGTTACCAATGATTGGTTGTCAGGTTGCATGTTTTGCAACTTATTTTGAATGTATTGGGGCGTTGGGCGTCGCCGGAAGAGCGATCAGGCCGGGCCGCATAGGAATGGAGGGGGTGGACATATTACCCAGCAAAAGGCGGCCACCTCTTGCGAGGTGACCGCCATGTTGGAGAGCGGCCAGCCGTTGTATGCCTCGTGGCTGCAAATGCCCCTTTTCAGGGGAGATGCGCCCGCGGGATCAGTCAGAGAGCAAGGTAGGTAATCTCGCTTGCCAAATCTGGTGCCACTGTTGCAGTTCGTTGCGCGGCATCGGACGGGCAGTAAAGAAGCCCTGACAGATATCGCACCCCAGCTTGGCCAGCAGTTGCCAGGTCTGCACATCTTCCACCCCTTCGGCGACCGACTTGAGCCCCAGCTTGCGGGCCAGCTCGATGCTCGACTCGATGATGGCCAGACGGGAGGGATCCGCATAGCAGCGATCGACAAACGAGCGGTCAAGCTTCAGCTCGGTAAACGGCAGCAGCGCCAGCTGTTGCATCGAGGAGTAGCCGGTGCCGAAGTCATCGATGGAGAGGCCAAAGCCGTGCATCCGCAGTCGGGTCAGCACCTCCAGTGCCTTGCCGATATCCTCGACAAACGAGCTTTCGGTCACTTCCAGGGTGATCAGTTCTGGATTGACCCCCCAGTGCTGGCACTGGTTGATCAGAAAGTGACAGAGATCCCCCTCAATCAACGAGGTGGTCGACAGGTTCATCGACAGATTGAGGGAGAGGCCGGTCTGTTCCCACAGATGGCAATCCTGCAGCGACTTGTTGATGATGACATCGGTCAGCTGGTCGATGAGGCCGTTTTTTTCTGCCAGCGGAATAAACATGCCGGGGGAGATCAGCCCGTATTCCGGATGCTGCCAGCGGGCCAGCGCCTCCATCCCCACCCATTGGCCGGATGCAAAGGCGACCTTGGGTTGATACCAGGGCAGCAGCTGGTCGTTGTCGAGCGCGCGACGCAGCTCGTCCACCGAGAGAGTGAGGCCATCCTCTTTGCCCGAGGGTGCTGATTTGGGGGCCCAGGAGTCGAGCAATTGCTGCAGCCGTTGCTGGCTGGAGGGTTTTTCGATGCGGCCCAGCACATGGAGGCCATAGGCCGCGCTCATGCGCAGCACGGCATCGACGACATCATCTTCCAGCGCGCTGGAGAGGATGATGCCACCGCGAAAGCCACCGATAGAGAGACGGCGCAATAGCGCCATGCCGTCCATGCCGGGCATCCGCAGATCGCAGAACAGGATATCGACGGTGTGGCTCTGACACAGCGCCAGTGCTTCGATGCCGTCTGCTGCCTCCAGCAGTTGCTGATAACCGAGCGCCCGTATCTGGTGCATCAGGGTCTTGCGTTGAAACGCATGATCCTCGACCACCATGATGACCAACTCGTCTGCCGTTTTACTCATCGAGCCACAATCCCATCTCCTGTTCAATCCGGTTCATTATCGCCTGCACACCTTGCCCCAGGCTGTCCAGCTCACCCAGTTGCTTCAGTCGGGCAGCAGACTCCAGCCGCGCCGCCTGCTCTGCCAGCGGCACCTCGCCAACCATTCTGGCCGCCCCTTTTATGCGGTGGGCTATCTCCACCAACTCCTGGGTATCACCGGACAAGAGTGCAGCCATCATCTCGTTGCAATCCGCCTGGTTTGAGCGCAGATACTCGCCCGCCATGCTCCTGGCTACCACTTCATCGCCAAACAATCCCTGCCAGCGCTCTGCCAATTGGATGCCGGGAGGTTGCTCCACAGGGGGAGCGGGCTCTGCTGCGGGGGCTGCCAACCAGCGGATCAGCATCTGTCTTAGCGATTCCAGCGAATAGGGTTTGAATAGCATACCACTCATACCGACGACCTCCATGCGGGTAGATGCCTCCTCCGATGTGTCGGCTGTGACCCCTATGATAGGGGCGAGCTCCCCTTGGGCCCGTAAGGTTTGGGTCAGGGTATAGCCATCCATGACAGGCATATGGCAGTCGGTGAGCAGCAGGGAGAAATGCTGTGCTTGCCAGGCTCGAAGTGCCTGCTCGCCATTTTCAACCACCTCGCAATTCACCCCCAGGATCGCCAGCTGGCGGGCTAGCAGTGCCCGATTGACCAGATGATCATCGGCCACCAGCACCCGTCCGCTCAACGGCTCGATAGTGGCGGTGCCTGTGGCCACGGTGCGTCCGGTAAGCAGATCGCGGCAGCTTTCGAGCAGCAGATCCGGATAGAGCGGGGATTGGCCGAGCCGCCACCAGTTCTCGGAGCCCATGCGCCCGCGGAGTGCTTCGCGAGGAGAGACCACCACGCCTTTCAGTGAATCGCGCTGCAACAGGGCTTGCCACTCACTGCCCAGGGTTGCCTCCAGTGCCGACTCCTCGGCCAGCAGCAAGCCGCACCAGTTGCCACTTGACTGGTTTACATCCAGCGGGATCAAGTTGGCACCGAGCCGTTTCATGATGGCTTGCAGGGTTGGATCACTGCCGAGAAACCACCATTCGCTGCCGGCCAGGGCTGGCGGCTCCCACAGGCAATGTGTCAGCGGGATGGTAAAGCGGAAGCAGGACCCCTCGCCAGCCTGACTGCTGACCGCGAGAGTGCCCCCCATTTTCTTCACCAGCTGGTCACAGATGGCCAGACCCAGTCCGGTGCCGCCAAAGCGCCGATTGATATCGCATTCCACCTGCTCGAACGGGGTAAAGAGCAGTCCCAGCTTCTCTTTGGCGATACCTATCCCGGTATCCTCTACCGTGATGGAGAGCTGCTGTTCATGGTAATTGGCTCGTATCGTGATAGCGCCTCGCTCGGTGAATTTCACCGCATTATTGAGCAAGTTGGAGATCACTTGGCCGACCCTGACCGGATCGATATCGGCCAGATCGGGGAGTGTCTCCTCCCACTGCAGCGTGACCTTCAGCCCCTTGCTGTAGGCCAGTGCGGCATGGCCGCGGATCACGTCGCAGACGACGGATTGCAGACGGCAGGATTGGTAATTGAGGTAGAGTTGCCCCGCCTCGATTTTGGAAAAGTCGAGGATATCGTTGACCAGATAGAGCAGGTTATTGGCCGAGTTCTCCACATTGCGCAGCAGATAGCGCTGATCATCATCGAGCTTGCTCATCCGCAGCAACTCCAGCATGCCGTGCATGCCAGAGATGGGGGTTCTCAGTTCATGGCTCATGGTCGCCAGAAAACGGCTGCGGGCCTGCATCGCCTGTTCGGCTGCGGCGCGCGCATCGCGCAGTTCATGCTCCTGTTGCTTGAGGGCGGTGATGTCCTGCACCACGCCGTTAAGCAAACGGTCATCGCCCTCTTGCGCCACAAAGTTGCCGCGGATCTGTATATAGCGAGCGCCCAAGACAGACGGCACCAGCAACTCCATATCCAGTGGCTCAAGGGTGCGCGCGTGTATGGCAACCTCATCGACAAAAGCAGCCAGTGCCTCTTCGTTCAAGCCGAAGATCACCCCGCCGGACTCTGCTGCCATCAACTCTTGATGGGTCATCCCCAGAATGTCGCTGGCACCTTGGGATAGATAGAGGAAGCTCCCCTTGCCGGCCCCCTGCCAAAGATATTGATAGACCAGACCCGGCATGCTGTCGGTAATGTCCCGCAGCCTGGCTTCTACTTCGCGGATCTTGTCTTCGGCGGCTTTGAGCGCACTGACATCGGTCAATACCGTCAATACCCCCTGCAGCTCTCCATCCGGCGAGCGGTAGGGCAATTTGACATAGACGACATGCAGTGGCTCGTTATCTGGTCGATTCGTGTAGCCGGACCCTTCGAAAACCTCGCCGGTTTCCCAGACGGCCAACTCTTCGCGCAGCATCTGTTCCCGTTCTTCCCGGGGCATGTGGCCCCAGCCATTGTCATCGGATCCGGGACCCATAAACAGCTCGCGATATGCCCGGTTGCACAAGGTCATTTGATGCTGGCGATCCCGCAAGATCACCATATTGGGCAAGGAGTCGAGCAGGGTTTGGACAAAGGCCAACTGTTCGTTGAGCTTTTTCTCTGCCCGGTTGCGCTGCACGATCTCGGATTTCAGGGTGCGGTTCCATATCCAGAACAGGACAAAAAGCAGCACAGCCGCAGCGCTGCCGACGCTGAACCAGAGTAGAACCATCTCGGTATTGAGCCCGGTCTGCAGGTTCATCGACAGCCAGCGCTTCTCCAGTTTGTCAAATTCACCGGGGGGAATGGCATAGAGCACCTTGGTGAGGATCCGCTGCAGATATGGATCTTTCTGAGTCGCAATGGCCATCGGCAATCGCAACTCCTTTCCGGCATAGACGATATGATAACGCTCATTGACCCGTCTATTCATGGAGGGCATGGTGAGCAGGAGATAATCGGCATCCCCTTTATCCAGCAGTGCCAGCAAACTGTTGTCATCATTGACCCTGACTGGATGCGCCCCAACGCGTATTAACACGTCTCTGTCTATCGAACCATCTACCATGCCGACCCGCTTTCCCCGCAATGAGTTGATGCCGGGTAAATCGGCACTGCGTTTGGGGCCAATGACGACCCGATCGACAAACAGATAGCTGGGGGTAAACAGGGCAAACTGATTGCGTTCACTGGTTGGTGTGATGGCAGGAATAAAATCGATCTGCTGCAGCTTGAGCAGATTTTGGGTTTCGATCCAGCTACTGGTGCGCACCAGAGCGAAGTCGAGACCGGAGTATTGATGCATCAGCTCCACCAGATCGCCGACAAGGCCAACCAGTTTGCCGCGGTAGTTAAACTCGCTCATTGATGCCCAGTTGGGTGAGACACCGTAGGTCAGCACCGGATGCTGGCTCAGCCACTGCAGCTCCTCGGCGGTAAACTGGACGGTTTTAATCTCTCCTGCATTTGCATGCGGGCTCGTGGTGGTGGCCTCCAGCAGGCGACGGCGATCTTCAACCGGGATCTCGTTGAATGCCTTGGTGACCAGCCTGACCAGTGGCTGGTCACTCTGGCTCATATTGATGGAGAGGGCGGTGCTGCTCACCCATTCCGGGGTGGCAATGGTGAAGCCTGCGTTGGGGTGCTGCTCTTTCACCATCATCAGCGAGGGCATATCGGCCAGATAGGCATCGGCTATCCGTTGCTTGAGCATAAAGGCGGCTTCGCTGCGACTCTCTGCCTCAGCCACGTGCGGCAATCCCATTTTTTTCAATTCACTGCAAGCACTGACCCCCGTGACACAGACCCAGCGCAATGTACGGGCATCCTGTTGTGACAGCTCCGTTTTGTCATTGTTGAGCAACACGCCGCGCGGTATGGAGAGTAAAAACGGGATGGAGACAATATTGGCTCGCCACTGTTCACCCGGCTGGTAGTTGATAAACATGTCAACCTCGCCGTGGTCAAGCCCGGCCAACGCATTGGCGTAGGAGGGGTAAGCCTTGTAGCGCAGGGTCAAGCCGAGCTTTCTGGCGATCTGCTGCGCAATGTCGGGTATCGGACCGGTAAAGCGCAGATCTGCATCCTTATAGCTGTATGGGGGGTCACCCATCACCGGTATGCCGATGATCAGCTCCCGGTGTGCTGACAGCCAGGCGCGCTCAGACAGATCGAACTCGTCCTCATTCAGACTGGTATTGGCTTGCACCGTCCCGCAGCAGAGCAGGAGCAGGGTCAACAGGAATAGGCGATTACATTGGCTGAGCATCAAGGGAATCCAACAATAATTGGGCACATATTGTAAGTGCATTTAAAATGCAGCGGCCAACATCAATTGACGCAATATTGATCCACAGCATGCCGACGGGCTGGTGTGAGCCGGGGGCTCCCCAGGATTGCAACAGGTGATAAGGCCTTTGTGCCGCACTGCCCGACGAGGGGCTTGGCGTTCTCTTTTGACTGAGGCCCGTTCAAGGAGATGCGGATAACCCCGGTGCTTGTCGAGCCCGACAGCCTGAGTGTTCCGCCGACCTTGTTAATACTCAAGTTTGCGCGATATGCGCAACATGATGGCGCTGGGGCTCTTGCCAGATGGGAGAGTGGTAGACCACGCTCCCATCTGACAGTTATAACTCCAGCTCGATAATGGGCAGCTCCCAACGTTCACTTCGAACTTGTTCCTGGTAGGCATCGTCTTCCTGTTCTTTGCTTCGCTCAATCATGGCGATGACGTTGGCGTGCCGGATAGTGGCAAACTGGTGCTGCCAGATCTGATGAGCACTTTGGGAGAGGCGAGCAACGGGTGTTTGACCATGGAAAACATGAAGTTTCTGACGCTTGTCGATATCGATGCGCACTGCGTCTCCGACGTGTAATTGCCGCAGGTTCTGGTGTATCGAGTGGTTTTCGTTGCTACGTCCGGCATAACCGATATCCAGTTGACGCATACCCATGATGGCAAAACGGCGCTGCCGTACAGGGGCGGTGGCCTGGGTCGACTCGTTGTAACAACGTTCGGCAATGAGAGGAAGATGGGGATGCCGCTGGTCAGCGCGGGACATAACCACTAACCGTTGGATTGCTCGGGTCATTGCGACATAGAAGAGTCGTCGCTCTTCCTCGATGTTGTTCGCATTGTTTTCTGCGCAGCGTTGCCATCCGCCATCCAGGATCAAAACATGGCGATACTCCTCCCCTTTAACGCCATGCACCGTGCTGAGGAGCACGCCCTTGCCAAAGCGGATCTGGCGACGCTGCTCGCTCAGATATTCGTAAAGGAACTGCAGGAAATAGTGCGCCGACAGCGCTTGCTCTCCCTGACTCTCCTGCCATTGGGCAATCAGATCGTACAGCAAGGTTTCCCAGCGGTTTGCCTGATCAAGGGGAGGGAGTGGATCGGCCAGTTGTTGCGCTGTCAGGAGTGCATGGCCTTGTTGATGCAACCAGTTCTGGTAGCGCAAGATCTCGCGACAGCGATGTATCGGGAAGCCATGCTCTCGATCCAGGGTAAATCGGCAGGCTATCGCGGCATCAGCGAGTGCTGAACGTACCCATGCCAGCTCTTCTTTATCCAGCCCATTGCGAGCCAGCACGGCGATAGATTCCAGTGGGCATGTCGGATCTTTTTCACGGATCAGGGTGATGTGTCTGACGATTTCAGCGGCCTGTTGGGCTGCGTCAGTGCAGGATTGGACGATGACTTTGCCGCGTGCAGGCTCCAGCCCTTCCCACGTGCCACCCGGTACCTCCATCTTGCGCCGTTCATCGATCACAATGGGGTGCGAACGCTTCATGCGATCCAGATTGTGTTCTATCAGTTGGTTAGCCGTTTCGATGATGTGGCTTGTTGAGCGGTAGTTCCAGGTCAGGTAGTGCGTCTGGGCGTTGTAATCTTGCTCGAAGCGACGAATAAAGCTGACGTTCGCTTCGCGGAAGGCGTAGATGGACTGGTCGTCATCGCCGACCGCCATCAGGTGCAGGCGCGCTTCTTCATCCTCTTCGCTTTTGCCAACCAGTGCGGCGATCAGTTGGTACTGCTGCTCGTCAATATCCTGATATTCGTCGACGAGCAGAAATTGCAGCCCACCCAACAGCTTTTCCCGCTGCTCTTCCAACTCGAGACCGAGCTGGCTCTGCTCTCCCCGGAGCAGCTTGATAGCGTCATCAATGATGGTGGTAAAGTCGATATCGTCGGATGTCCGGTTTTGCACCGCATTGCCTGTCAGGCTCATCGCGAGACCGTGAAAGGTGAATACCGAGACCCGTGCTCCGTCACGCCCCAGCAGTTCGGTCAGGCGTCGGCGCAGGGACATCGCCGCATTATGGTTGTAACAGAGCAACATGATCCGCGATGGGGCGACTTGCTTGACCCGCATCAGGTAGGCGCAGCGGTGGATAATCACCTTGCTCTTGCCTGACCCCGGGCCTGCCAGTACCAGCAAGTTTTGCTCGGGCGGTGCTTGGACGATCTGCTCCTGGGCCCGGTTGTGAAGATCTTCAACAATGCGCTTCCAGGAGTGTTCGCTGGTCGCCAGCTCCAGGATCTTGTTGCGCCCTTTGAAGTAGTGACCGAGGAACTTGTCAGCTTCCATGGAGAAGTAGTCTGTCACCAGCTTTTTGGCTCGCTTGAAGTGTTCCAGGCTGATGCGGGCGTATTCATTCATCACATGGATCTGAATCACCTTCTGGCGATAGTGATGCTCAAGCGGTTGATAGTCTGCTTTGTTGTATTGCTGCTGCCGCTCCGCCGTCAGCGTGAGGGTCATGGCGCTTCGGAACACGGCGAGACCATTTTGCAGCACGATGGCGTGTTGCTCATGCAGGTAGAGCAGTGCCCGCTCAGCCCCTTTGAGCAGCCACTCCTGCTGGCTGCTTGCCTCTCGCTTGTTCATGAGCTGGGCCACATCCATGTCTTCTCGCAGGTATTTGACCAGTTGTTCCAGGGCAAACGACAGCATTACCTGGCGCTGGACACTCTCTTCGCTGTTTGCCAACAGGGTGTAGAGAAAATCGAGGGTGGCGCCTGTGACGCGATGGCGTTGATCAATCGTCTGCTCAATCTGGGACCAGTTACGGTTGAAGGTGAGCTGGTAGAGCTCCCGAGAGAGATATTTGACATCAATGGCGCCTTTCTCGCCTCCCGATCGACCATCCTGGGACCAGCTGGTCAACAAATTGCGCAGCAAGCCAGGGTTACTCCGTTCATGTCCCAGATCTTTGATGGCCTGATTGACCAGTCGAATGTTAAAGATCAGCCCTTGCCCTGTATCAGGTTCGGGCTCTTGTTCACGCAAGGTGTCCAGCATCGCCTTTTCAATACTGTGTACTTGCCCACAGAGCACCCGGGCGTTGTCTCTTCCTTTGGGTCGAAGCCAGGTTGTCAGTAACATCCCCTGAGAGAGAAGTCCTACATCCGCCATCTGGGTGAGCACCCGCATCACTTCGCTGGCCTGAACACCACTGCCGTGATCCGCCATGTATTGGCCTGCCTCTTCGGCAATGGTGTCGGCACTGAGACCATCATCATCGGCAGCACTCATCAGCGCCTGGATAACCGCTTGCCAGATGGCTTTGGCCTTGGGAGCCAGTTTCAGACTGTCGACCCTTTTCATCGCCTCCTCGGTGGAGGCAAACAGAGGGCGCCCCTGAAATACCTGCGTGATGTTGTCGCTGCGCTCCAGATAGCCAGCGCGCTCGAGCCAGGCGATCGCTGTCTTGACCTTGGTATCCGCATTGGTGTCATCGGCAGCGAAGCTGGTTTCCACCTCTGGCTGGTTGATGAGCTCTGCACTGGTTGCGACCAGTGGCGGGTTGTTCTCCTGCTTGCCTCCTTTGCTGGCCCTGAGTCTTATTCCCCGCAGGATCTGTTTGATATCGCGCAGGCTGACTTCGCTCATGGCCTCGAGCTGAAACTGTTTCTCGATATCCTGTTCATCAAACAGCAGTACGCAGTGGGCTTGTTCTGTATCGCGGCCCGCTCGCCCTGCCTCCTGCAAATAGTTCTCGAGCGAGCCGGGGATATCGGCATGGATGACCAGACGCACATCATCCTTGTCGATCCCCATCCCAAAGGCATTGGTCGCGCAGATGACCCGGATCTCGCCACTGATAAATTGTTCGAGGGTTGCTTTCTTCTGGGCACTGTCCATTCGGGCGTAAAAGCGCGAGACGGGGAGGGATTGTTGCTGGCCGAGGAAATCCGCCAACTCGTCCACGCTGCGCTTGGTTGCGCAGTAGATAACGCAGGAGCCGGGCTTCTCCCCACCAAAGAACTGCTCGAGCAGGTTAAGGATATGGCCCTGTTTATTGAGACCGGGGCACTCAACGACGGCATATTCGAGGTTGGTACGTTCAACCCCTCCTTCCAGTCTGAGAAGCGGTCGGGGCTGCTTGTCGAGAAACTGGGCGCAAATATCCTCAATCACATCCGGCTTGGCGGTCGCGGTATAGCAGAAGACAGGAGGCATGGGGACCTGCTGCTCGCTGGCAATGGCGGCGATGGCCTTGGCGCAGTAGAGATAGTCAGGGCGAAAATCATGTCCCCATTTCGACAGGCAGTGCGCTTCGTCAAATACCCAGCCACCGATCTGACGTTGCCGTATTGCCTGTTTGACTGTGCGGTTGCGCAGCTGCTCGGGGGAGATATAGAGCAGGGCGATATCCCCCATGCGGATCTGCTCAAGAATCGCGCCTCGCTCTGGTAGCGTCAGCAGCCCCGAGATGGCGGCAACCCCTTCAATACCAGCCTTGTGTTTAAGGTTGTCCACCTGATCCTTCATCAGTGCCTGCAGAGGGGAGATCACCACAGTGAGCGCACCACTGCGCTGGTTGCGCACCAGTGCCGGGAGCTGGTAACAGAGCGACTTGCCGCCGCTGGTAGGGAGTATGCCGAGCAGTGCGACGCCAGCCATGGCCTCCTCGATCAAGGTCTTCTGCAATGGCGTCCCATCAGGCAGGTTGCGGAAGTTGTCGAGCTCGAAGATTCGCTGCAGATGGCGGCGTGCGTCGTGGTTCTCCTGACAATAGCTGCAGTCAGCATGACCGCAGTGACGTTCACGAACTGTGTGAATGATCTCTGCGGTCTGGGGGAAGCGGCGCCAAATCCAGGGCGGCAACACGGAGTTGCCGCCGGACACGGGCAACCAGGCGCAGGCATAAGCCAACGGTAACAGCAACATAGGTTGACGCAGGGCATCGCCAATCACCCGGTTGAGCTGATTGGGGCATGCCTTCTCATGGGCAATGCTCTTGATAAGGGTGGGTAGCTCTGAGACCCGCACTGGCGGGCGGCCTGTAAGTCTGGCAAACACCAGTGACAGGCCCTGAGTCTTGAATTGTGCCGTGACGCCCTGGCTGAACAGGTATTGATAAAGCTGCAACTGGGGCAGGGGTAAGGCTTGCAGAGCCATCAACTGTTCCGAGAAGATCTGCAAGGCGAGCCTTGCATCCGCGACCGGATCATTGAGGGTGTCCCGGACCAGTTTGTAATCCTTGACCAAGCGGTGATAGGGGTTTTTGGGAAAGGCAATGGGAGAGAGATAGAGGGTATCTATAACCGGTTTTTCGAGAAGCAACTGGGGACGTACAGCCTGTTTGGCCAACCAGGGGAGATCAAAATCGAGAATATTGTGGCCAAGGACCACATCCGCCCCTTGTGCCAGCGCATTTAACTCCTTGAGGGAGAGATCCTGCGGGCCCTTGAGATTGAGCTCACGATCAGCCAGGAGGGCGCCCAGATGACGCAGTTTTTCATCCCGGCTCAGCTCAAGGTCAAAGGCAAGAATCTTGTCTTCCCCAAACAGGGCCACGACATCAGTCGAGTTCATCAATAGCCATCTCCATCTGGCGTTGACCTCTCATGGCGATAATAAGTGCCAAAAGATCAGTGAGTTGGCCAAATATTACCCGAAATATTGAAGGGTGGCATCATTCAGAGCCCTCTGGTCGCAGTTCTTTTGGCTGGCATCCCGTTTTGGTAAATGTTTCTGCATCCTTAATGGTTCATGTTTGGAAAGTGTCCTCCTTGTCATGGCCAACCCACTGATCTTGTGAGACTATTTCCATTCCTTCTCCGATCGGAACGCATTGTGTCCCTCGACTACTACCAGCGCCACGCCACCGAATTGGCGACCCGTTACCAGCAGGTATCTGCTCGCGCTATTCATTGCGACTGGCTCACTCTGCTGGAGCCTTGGCTCCTGGCGGCGCCGCGCCGGTTGCTCGATGTGGGGGCTGGCAGTGGTCGGGATGCCGCGTTTTTAGCCGGGCTCCATCAGGACCACCGAGTGGTCGCTGTCGAGCCCTGTCCGGCACTCGCAGCGCTGGGACAATGCCATACCCGGGATGTTGCGGTGGCGTGGGTCAGTGACGCTATGCCTGTTCTCTCTCGTGTGACAGGCGCTTTTGATCTGATTTTGCTCAGTGCTGTCTGGATGCATCTACCCCCGGAATCCCGCCCCTTGGCTCTGGCACGTCTTCATGAGCTGCTCTCACCAGATGGCTATCTGGTACTGAGTCTGCGGCTGGTTATCTCGGAGCAGGAGATACGGGAGCGAGCCATGTACCCGGTGGCTGCCGATGAAGTGGAGCGGCTTGCATTGGGGGAGGGGATGACACTTCTCCATGTGTCGGAACCACAGGAAGATGCTTTGGCGCGTACCGGCTTGAGTTGGCAGAGTCTGATCATCGGGGGCGAACATGCACGCCTCCCCTGAGCAGCAACTCGCCTTTATTGCCTATCTGCAACGCATCTTTACCGAGGGCGATTTTGTTGCCACTTACAAGTGCGCCTTGCTCCACGGGATTGCAGATATCGCGATTGAGCGCAGCAGCGAGACCCATGATCTGACTGCGGCGCGCACCATTACGCTGGACGAACTGGCCACCAAGTTTGTGGAGCTCTATTGGCAGCACAGTTTGCCCTACTCGGCGACGGGAGAAACGGCTAGCTTGCTCAAACAGAGCTGCGGTCGTCAGGCCATTATGCTGACGGAGTTGTCACGGCTGCGTGAAGAGGGTGTCCGCTCGGTAACTGCACTGCGTCGTCACGACGCCTGGCTGCCTCTTCTTGCCCGAGTTCGGCGCATCCTTGTTGAGGGGCCCTTGTGGCGTCTGCAGATCCTGGGTGGGCGAGAGGAGTGCCACCTCTATCCGCACCAAAGGGGCGCGGATCATATCTGCCTGAACCCCGGCATTCTCTACTGTCTTCACCGCTTTTACGATCTGGTGGTCTCCCTCTCCCGACAGCATTGGCTGCAGCTGATCTGCGACATCAAGGGGAATCAGCCACTGATTGGCCCAAGTGTGGGGCTGGAGCATTTTCTCTTTGGTTCAAGCCGTCAGGCGCTGGGGCGAGTAGGAGAGGTATTGAGGGATTTGCAGGGGGGAACCTGTTTTTACTGTAACAAGGCGATACACGGGAGTGGTGAGGTAGACCATTTCATCCCCTGGCGTCGTTATCCAATCGATTTGGGCCACAACTTCGTACTGGCACACGCCAACTGTAACCGGAGCAAACGGGATTTTCTCGCCGCTCCCGAACACAGGGATGCCTGGTACGAGCAGAATATCCTGACTCACGGGGCGTACCTCACTGACGAGCTGGCCCCCTTGGTGAGCGTCGATGCCGAGCGTTCTACCGCCATCGCCACTTGGGCCTATCAGCAAGCTGTGCGTGAGCATGCCCGGTTGTGGCGTGGTATTGACCAGTTTGTGGGCGTGACAGCCCCCAGTGTGAATATTCCCCTGCGCTTTTTATGAGACGTTGAGGCTTTAAACTCGATAAAAAAGGGCCACCTCTTGCGAGGTGGCCCTTTCCAAACGTTTGGTGGAGCTGGGGGGATTTGAACCCCCGTCCAAAATTACTACATCCTTGGCACTACATGCTTAGTCACTCTTTACATTCGCCAACCCGCTGCGGAGAGACACGCCACGAATTGACTAGCTCGATTGGTTTTAATGCTTCCGCCCCGAGCAGGACTTCCACACGATCCTGTGAAGGATGACCTTCCGATTCCCTAGGACACAGGCAAGCTAGGGTAGAAGGGCTCTATGCAGGTTATTAAGCTGCTAGTGCGTAGTTTTCGTCGTTTGCGACTATTTTTTTGCGGTTTATTAACGAGGCCTACCGCACCTCGGCATGCACCTTGGGTTTCGTGAATCTTGTCGAATCCAGAATCAGCCCCAAGTTGTTAATTGCGATTGTACGCAAAAATGCTGTCATAGCAAGGCGTTGATAGCAATCAACCGGCCTCGGCCGGTTGATTGCTGGTTTATTGGTCGGCTGACAGGCCGGGGCGTCGCATCATCCACCGCGGGATTTGTTCTTCATGATGCGGGCTTTTTCCCGATCCCATTCGCGGGCCTTGGTATCTTCGCGCTTGTCGTGCTCTTTCTTGCCCTTCACCAGACCGATCTCGACCTTGACCCAGCACTGTTTCCAGTAGAGGGCGAGGGGAACGACGGTGTAGCCCTGGCGGGCGATCAGGCTCTCGAGCTTGTCGAGTTCACGACGGCTCAGCAGCAGTTTGCGGGTGCGGGTCGGGTCACATACCACGTGGCTGGAGGCCGCTTGCAGTGGCAGGAAGCTGGAGCCGAACAGGTAGGCCTCGCCATCGCGGAAGATGACATAGGCTTCGCTGATGTTGGCCTTGCCCGCCCGCAGGGATTTGACTTCCCACCCTTGCAGGGACAGACCCGCTTCGATCTTCTCTTCGATGAAGTATTCGTGGCGCGCGGTTCTGTTGAGTGCAATGGTGCTGGACCCGGCTTTGTTTTTACTGTTTTTTTTGCTCATGACGGGCGATTTCCGGCAATGACTAGGAGGCTCGTATTATACGTAGGCAGGGGCGGCTGTAAAACGCGCAACAGGTCAAGTGGTGGCTTTCTGAGCGGTTTGGCTGAGGTTTTACCTCCACAACCCGAAACATGGTGATAAAATCGCGCCGATTGGATGAGGAAAAGCCATGCCCCGAATTACGCGCAGTGCCCTGGTGATGTTCAGTGCAGAACAGATGTTCAAGTTGGTTAACGATGTGGATGCCTATCCGCAGTTTTTGCCCGGCTGTGTCGGCAGCCGTGTCCACGAGGCTGGCGATGACTACATGATGGCGTCGGTCGATGTGGCCAAGGCGGGTATCGCCAAGACCTTTACTACCCGCAATCAGCTGGATGTGAACCGTCAGATCAGGATGGAGCTGGTGGATGGCCCGTTCCGCAAGCTGGCGGGCTGGTGGACCTTTACCCCGCTTGATGTGGACGCCTGCAAGGTGGAGTTTGATCTCGATTTCGAGTTTACCTCCAAGCTGATCGAGGTGGCCTTTGGTCAGGTGTTCCGCGATCTGGTGAGCTCCATGGTCTCCGCCTTCTCCAACCGGGCCAAGGTGGTGTACGGTGCCTGATCAACTCAATATCGAGGTTGTCTATGCCTTGCCGCAGCAGCAGACCGTGATTGCGCTGCGGGTGGCGCCCGAGACCTGCGTACAGGCCGCCATCGAGCAGTCCGGCATCGTGCAAAAGCATCCCGAGATCGACTTGTCGGTCAACAAGTTCGGCATTTACAGCCGCCCGGTGAAAGGGAGTGAGCCGCTGCACGACGGCGATCGCATCGAGATCTACCGCCCGCTTATCGCCGATCCCCGCGAGATGCGTAAAAAGCGCGCCGAGAAGGCCAAAGAGGAGGGGCGAGCCGATAGCGTGACCGGTGGCCGACCCGATGTGCATCGCAAGCGCAGCGAGTAGCGCTCAGGTTTTCTTGCAGAAAAAAGGCGCCGAGGCGCCTTTTTTGATCCCGTTAGCCGGTGCGTTGGCCGAGGGGATATCAAGAGAGGGCTGCTTCTGTCACGCCCAGTCGGGCGCGCGCCCAGGCGGCCAGCAGCTCGACGCCGCTTTGCATCACCCGCTCATCGAAATCGAATTCGTTGTGGTGGTGCGGCGCCGCCAGATCGGCGCCCAGAATGAGGTAAGCCGCTTCGCCCCCCTGCTTTTGTACCCGCTCCATCAGAAAACCGGCATCTTCGCTGGCGCCAAAGCGGCGAGTCTGGATGGTGGCGAGCCCCTGCTTGCGGGCCAGTGCCGCCAGTTCGGCCTGCAGCGCCGGGCTGTTGTCGAGGGCGATGGCCTCACCCTGTTTGATGATGCGGTAGGTGACGCCGTGGGCGAGGGCGGTACCTTCGACGATGCGCTGCACCTGACTGAACATGTAGTCGTTGAGATTGCTGTCGGCGCCACGGGTTTCACCGTGCAGCTCGGCATGATCGGGGATGACGTTGCGGCCGCTGCCAGCGTGGAGCTGGCCGACGTTGATACGGGTCATGCCGTCGCGGTGGCGGGGAATGCCGAGCATGGCGGTGGTGGCCATGCAGGCGGCTGCCAGCGCATTGCTGCCAGCGTTGGGTTCGAGCCCTGCGTGGGCGGCGGTGCCCATAAAGTGGACGTCGAACTTGGTGGAGCAGAGGAACTCGGTGGGGTTGATCACCAGCTCGCCGCTGCCAGCGTGAATGCCGATATGGAGCGAGAGCAGGGCATTCACGTCATCGAGTGCCCCCCCGGCGGCCAGCGCCTTGCCACCGCGACACCCCTCTTCGGCGGGTTGGAAGAAGAGCTTGATGCGACCGCACAGCTGCTCTTTCATCGCCATCAACTGGCTGGCCAGCCCCATGCCGATGGCGGTGTGGCCATCGTGGGCGCAGGCGTGCATCCACCCCTTGTTGTGGGAGGCAAAGCCCTCTTGCTGCGGCTGGTGCTGTTCGGCGTCGGACTCTTCCACCTCCACCGCGTCGATATCGAAGCGAAAGGCCAGGGTCGGGCCGGGACGGCCGGTATCCAGCTCTCCCATCAGCCCGGTGACATCGCCAATGCGCTCCAGCCAGTCGGGATGGGCTCCCTGACGGCGGGCGCGAGCCTTCTCGGCCGCCACATCCACATCGCGCCCCATCATCAGGTTGCTGGCCAGCAGCTTGTCGCCGAGCACGATGCGATAACCGAGCTCGCTCAGGTGGTGGGCAATCAGGCTGGTGGTGCGAAACTCTTTCCAGGCGGCTTCCGGCAGGCGGTGCAGGTCGCGGCGCCACAGGATCAGGTGCTCAAGGGTCATCTTGGCTTCCTTGGTGATTCGATTTGTCGGCTATTGTGCCTTTTTTCCCGGCTGACCACACGGGGGCTGCAGCTGGTCGGGGGAGCTGTGGTAGCGGGTTGTGGCAGTAGGGCTGCTGATAGTGGCGGCAGAACATAAAAAACGCCTCCACAAGGGAGGCGTTGTCGATGGGGGGTTATCAGGCCGCGTGATGGTAAGCAGAGGCTTCAAACAGCTTCTTGTTGGCCACCAGATCGATGGGGTCAAAATCATCGACGTTGATGGTGCGCAGGCGACTGATCTCGGCGCGGCGCAGCAGCTCCGCGTCGCTCTGGGTCAGTACGCCAGCAGCCAGACCAATGTCGGCCACCTTGTCCAGCGCCATGAAGGGGCGCTTGATGCCATCGCTCTTGCAGACTTTCTCGAACAGCGGCTCGGCGGCCAGCACGTCATCGAGCGCCTGCTCCAGCAGACCGAAGGGGTTGCCCTCTTCGCGGGTCAGATACTGACCCTTGGCCAGGCGGCTACGGGTCTCGCTCGGGGTTTGCAGCAGACGGGCAACCTGTTGGTCCAGCTTGTCGCACGGACGGTTCAGGTCACGACCCAGCGGCAGCACCACGGCGCGCAGGGCAAGGCCAATCCAGCGGTTCGGGAAGTTGCGCAGCAGCTCGTCGATCGCCTCTTGGGCCTTGAACATGGCATCTTGCAGTGCCCAGTGCAGCAGCGGCAAGTCGGCCTGCTGGCGTCCCTCGTCCTGATAGCGCTTGAGGGCACTGGAGGCCAGATAGAGCTGGCTCAGCACGTCGCCAAGACGGGCGGAGACCCGCTCCTTGCGCTTGAGCTCGCCACCCAGGGTGCCCATCGCGATGTCTGACAGGAACGCCAGGTTGGCCGAGAGGCGGGAGAGCTGCTGATAGTAACCCTTGGTCTGATCCTTGTATGGTGCAGAGGCAAAGCGGGCGCCGGTGATACCGAGCCAGAAGCTGCGTACCAGGTTGCTGATGGCAAAGCCGACGTGGCTGAACACCGCCTTGTCGAAATCCTTCAGCGCCTGCTCTTTATCCGGGTGGCTGGCAGCCAGCATCTCCGGCAGTACATACGGGTGGCAGCGGATGGCGCCCTGACCGTAGATGATCATGCTGCGGGTCAGGATGTTGGCCCCTTCCACCGTGACGGCGATGGGGGCACCCTGATAGCCACGGGCCAGATAGTTGTTGGGGCCCATGCAGATCGCCTTGCCGCCGTGGATGTCCATGGCATCGATGATGCACTTCTGGGCACGGTCGGTGAGGTGGTATTTGACGATGGCGGAGATGACCGACGGCTTCTCGCCAAGGTCGATACCGGTCACGGTCAGGTTGGCTGCGGCGCCCATGATGTAGGCGTTGCCGCCGATGCGGGCCAGCGGCTCTTCAATCCCTTCCATCTTGCCGATGGGCAGCTTGAACTGGCGACGGATGCGGCTGTAGGCGCCGCTCGCCAGGGCCAGCATCTTGACGCCACCGGTGCTGTTGGAGGGCAGGGTGATACCACGACCGACTGACAGACACTCGACCAGCATGCGCCAGCCCTGACCGGCCATGGCCGGGCCACCGATGATGAAATCGAGTGGGACGAATACATCCTTGCCCAGGGTCGGGCCGTTCTGGAACGGCACGTTGAGCGGGAAGTGGCGACGACCAATGCCAACCCCTTTGATGTGAGTAGGGATCAGGGCGCAGGTGATACCGAGCTCTTCCTCTTCACCCAGCAGGTGTTCCGGGTCACGCAGTTTGAAGGCGAGACCCAAGACGGTCGCGATAGGTGCCAGGGTGATGTAGCGCTTGTTCCAGGTGAGGCGCATACCGAGCACCTCTTTGCCTTCCCACTCACCCTTGCAGACGATACCGAAGTCGGGGATGGAGCCGGCATCAGAGCCCGCTTCCGGGCTGGTCAGGGCGAAGCAGGGGATCTCCTTGCCGACCGCCAAGCGGGGCAGGTAGTAATCTTTCTGCTCGTCAGTGCCATAGTGCTGCAGCAGTTCGCCCGGGCCCAGCGAGTTGGGCACGCCGACGGTGGAGGCGAGCACGGCGCTGGCGCCGCACAGCTTTTGCAGTACGCAGGATTGGGCGTAGGCAGAGAATTCGAGGCCGCCATATTTCTTCTTGATGATCATGGCGAAGAACTTGTTCTCCTTCAGGTATTGCCACACCTCGGGGGAGAGATCCGCGCGCTCGTGGGTCACTTCCCAGTCGCTCACCATGCGGCACACTTCCTCGACCGGACCATCCATAAAGGCCTGCTCTTCGGCAGAGAGAGTACTGACCGGGATTGCGTGCAGCTTTTTCCAGTTCGGGTTGCCCGCGAACAGATCGGCTTCCCACCAGGTGGTACCCGCTTCGATCGCCTCTTTTTCGGTGCGGGACATCTCCGGCATGATCGATTTGTAGATCTTGAACAGCGGCTTGGTTATTTGATTGCGGCGAAATTCCACCAGATTGAGCGGGATGGCGATCACCGCGAACAGCGCCCATACCAGCAAGGGCACATGACCATAGATGGCGCCAAGCACCAGGGCGGCGCCGGTGACCAGGGTGGAGATGAACAGGGATGCCCGGCGATAGGCCAGGGCTCCGATAACCAGGATCACCCCGAGCAGAGTGAGGGTCGTCGTCATTGCTTGCTCCTTGCGTGGTTAGGTTGCCAACGTGGCGTAACTGATCCAGAGGTCTGACCTGTTGGATATGGCCCCTGTTGTAATTCATACGCACAAAGTTATCAAGCTGTTTACATCTTCATTACCTTCTCTCTGTGATCCACATAACGCTCACGGCTCGCTCCCTGTTCGGGGAGTGGCGGGCTGGTGGAGTCGCTGGCAGGGGGGCGACTCCGCGATTGGCTTGTGCGAGAATAGCCGCGAGCTACAAGCACATTAAAACAGTGGAAGAGACATCATGTACCAAGAATTGATCCGCAATGAACTGACCGAAGCTGCCAGCGTGCTGCAGGCCTTCCTGGCTGATGAGCAGAACCTGAAAAACATCGAAGCGGCCGCCAAACTGCTGGCTGACTCTTTCAAAGAAGAGGGCAAGGTGCTTTCTTGTGGTAACGGTGGTTCCCACTGTGACGCCATGCACTTTGCCGAAGAGCTGACCGGCCGTTATCGCGAAAACCGTCCGGGTTATGCCGGTATCGCCATCTCCGATCCGAGCCACCTCTCCTGCGTCTCCAACGACTTTGGCTACGACTATGTCTTCTCCCGTTATGTAGAAGCGGTCGGCCGCCGTGGCGACGTGCTGCTTGGCATCTCTACCAGCGGCAACTCCGGCAACATCCTGAAAGCGATTGACGCTGCCCGCGCCAAAGGCATGAAAGTGATCGCCCTGACCGGTAAGGATGGCGGCAAGATGGCGGGTCTGGCGGATGTCGAGATCCGGGTGCCGCACTTTGGCTATGCCGACCGTATTCAGGAAGTGCACATCAAGGTGATCCACATCCTGATCCAGCTGGTCGAAAAAGAGATGGCCAAGTAATCAGGCTGTCGCTACCAGACAAGGGCATCACAGGTTGCATGGTTTGCCATCGACCGGTTGCTGCCAGTCACAGGGGAAGGGATTGCATCTTCCCCTGCTGTCTGTCGAACCAGAGTACTGGTCGAACATGACACAAGCCAAATCATGAAAGGAGTCTGCCGGATATGTGCGAACTGCTCGGCATGAGTGCCAATGTGCCGACCGATATCTGCTTCAGCTTTACCGGGTTGATGCTGCGCGGCGGCAAGACAGGGCCCCACAAGGATGGCTGGGGGATTACCTTCTACGAGGGGAAGGGCTTTCGCACCTTCAAGGATCCCGAGCCCAGCGCCCAATCTCCCATCGCCAGACTGGTACAGGCGCTGCCCATCAAGAGTTGCGCCGTGGTCAGCCACATTCGGCAGGCCAACCGTGGCTGCGTGTCACTGGAAAATACCCACCCCTTTACCCGTGAGCTGTGGGGTCGTTACTGGACCTTTGCCCACAACGGTCAGCTGACCGGCTACAAGAAGCTGCCAACCGGCCGTCACCGTCCGGTGGGGGATACCGACAGCGAACACGCCTTCTGCTGGCTGCTCGATCGGCTGGAGCAAAAATATCCCAAGCGTCCTGCCAACTTTCCCGCCATGTTTCGCTATCTCGCCACCCTGTGTGACGAGCTCAGAGCGTTCGGGGTGTTCAACATGCTGCTCTCGGACGGGGAGTATGTGATGAGCTACTGTACCAACAACCTGCACTGGCTGACCCGCTGTGCGCCCTTTGGCGAGGCGAGCCTGCTGGATGAGGAGGTAGTGATCGACTTTCAGAGCGAGACCACTCCCAACGATGTGGTAACCCTGATCACCACCCGTCCGCTGACCGGCAATGAGAACTGGGTCAAAATGGCACCCGGCGAATTTAATCTGTTCCGTATGGGGGAGCGGGTGACGACCAATCAGGGCGTGCCTGAGCGAGATAAAAAAATACCAGGGTAGATTCCTACCCTGGTTCTTCGCAGCAGCCATAAAAGGCAAAAAGGGATGAGAGGTGTTGCTGAGCATCATCACTCTGACGGGATTGAGTGTTGATCAATTGTTAATTGGTGGCAATCAAGTTGTTGTCTTGACGGACGTTTCTGCGTCGCTAATTCGATACTGATCACATTTTTTGCCAGTTTATCCCCTGAGCCGCCCAATCGGATGGTTCATCACCGCTTGGCCATGAGGCACGACGCCGAAAACTATCTATAGTATGGTCTGTTTGAATACCTTTCTGGAGGGCCTCGCATGGAGTGGGTGGATCGCAAGGTGTTGCAGCAGTTGGCCGATGATATCGGGCAGGAGATGTTGCCGGTGGTCATCGCAGTGTTTATCGAAGAGGTGGGTGAGCAGTTGAGCCAGCTCAGACCCCTTTACGAGCAGGGGGAGTGGGAAGCGCTAGCCCGGGTGGCTCACAGCATGAAATCATCCTGTGGCAGCTACGGCGCAGTCCCGAGCTACCAACAGGTGATGGCGCTGGAGATGGCTTGCAAGCAGGCGGATGTGGCCGAGGCAGAGCGTCAGCTGCAACTGCTGGAACTCTCCTTGCCCCAAGTGCTCGCGTTTCTTGCCGATTATCAGTAAGTAGCGGCGCCATGCAGGGATGCCGGGGCGCCGTGGCCGTTGCCTAACGCTGGTTAAGCAGTTGCTGGATGATCCTGTCCAGCGCCAGTTTCAGCTTCAACCGATCGTGCCGATGGGGCAGCTCAAGTTCACCCAGCTCGGCTTCGATCAATCGCCCTTGCCAGGCCCCCGCATCACCCGCACCCTGGGGTGCCAGGATGGCATCCAGCCGACCCTGACCGACCCGGGACTCCAGCCAGCGACACTGACTCATAAGATCCAGCTGGCTGGCGGGGCCGTTTTCCGCCACCAGATTGCAGACGAAGACCAGCATGGCGCTGCTCTCGTTGATGGCCTGAGCGATCTCGGCCAGCAGCAGTGGTGGCATGATGGAGGTGAGAAAACTGCCTGGTCCCAGAATGATCATGTCTGCCTGTTGCAGTGCCAGCACCGCTTCCCGGGTGGCTTGCACCTCCGGCATCAGGCCGAGGGAAAGAGGCGGCGTTGTCAGTTGATCGATGGAGACCTCGCCCAGGATCTGGGTGCCACACTCCATATGGGCACAGAGGTCGGTAGGAAATTCAGACATGGGTAGCAATTGTGACTCGATTTTGAGCATGTCACTGATCAGCTTGATAGCATCAAGAGGACGGACACAGAGATTATCGAGCGCCAGCAGCATCAGGTTGCCGAGGTTGTGGCCCGCCAGCTCGCCTTTGCCGGCGAAGCGGTACTCGAACAACAGACTACCGATGCTGGGATCGGTCACCAGCTGGTTCAGGCAGTTGCGCAGATCGCCCCAGGCGATGCACTCCTGACTCTTGCGCAGGCGTCCGGTTGAGCCGCCATCATCTGTAGTGGTGACAATGCCGGTGAGTCGTTGACCGAGAAACGAGAGGGACGACAGCACTCGACCCATGCCGTGGCCACCACCGATGGCAACGACCCGATCGAAGTCATTGATGTTTTTTTGCCACATATGGGCGTCCTGTAATTGGGCTCAGTTGACAGCTATGTTAGCAAGTGAAGCGAGATAATTGTTTGATAAAGGTATGATTTTTGCTTGCGACCGCTATCCGATAAAACAAGGAGATGGTGTTGAAATTTCTGACCGTTCACTCCCTCGCTGAAAGTTCATCGCTGGCGGCCCAAGATATCTGTGCGCGTTTGCGCCACCATGCCATTCAGGCTCCCTCCCTGTTGCTGGTCTATTTTACCCAAGCTCATGACGGCGCGATACTGCGCGAAGCGCTCAAACACCAGTTCCCGACGACCCGATTGCTCGGGTGCAGCTCCTGTGGCGGCGTGATGACCGAGATGGGTCACCATGCCAGAGACGGATATGGGTTGGCGGTGGCAGCCCTTTATGACGAGAAAGGGGCCTTCGGGGTAGCCGGTGCAAGCGGCGATGGGGTGGATGTGCGTCAGTTGCTGCGCAGCGCCATGAGCGATTGCGGCCGACCTGGCGAGCTGCCCCAGTTGATCCTGTTTCACGCCAGTCCCGGCGAAGAGGAGGGGCTGCTGGCTGGCATCGAAGCCGAACTGGGTGCCTCGGTGCCGGTGGTCGGCGGATCTGCGGCCGACAATAGCGTGAGTGGCGAGTGGCAACTGTGTTGGGATGAAGAGGTCTGTTCAGACGGCATTGTGCTGGCAGTACTCTATCCGGAGTGTCAGTTGGCGTTCCAGTTTCACTCTGGTTACATCCCTGCCGAGTTCAGCGGCGAGATCACCGCCTGCGACGGGCGCGAGGTGCTTACCATCGATCACCAGCCCGCTGCCGAGGTCTATGCCCGCTGGTGCGGGCGTGAGCAGCCCTGGTCGGCTGGCGCCATTTTGCGGGAGACGACCCTGACCCCGCTGGCCCGCCAAGTGGGCATGCTGGATGGCATTCCCTACTACAAGCTTTCCCATCCCGAGGCGGTGACTGAGCAGGGGGGCTTGCGACTTTTTACCGATGTGGTGCAAGGGGAACGGTTGCTGCTGATGTATAGCAGTCAGGAGGGGCTGTTGCAGCGCAGCCTCAATGCCATCCGGATTGAACCGGCCTATGGCGTCGATGCCGAGTTGCAACCGATCGGTGCCCTCATCATCTTTTGTGCTGGTTGCCGTTTGGCCCTTGGCGATATGTTGTGCCAGTTTGTTGAGCAGAGCCAGGCTCGTCTCGGCAAGATCCCCTTTATCACCCCTTTTACGTTCGGTGAGCAGGGACGGCTGCCCAATGGCGAGCTGGCCCACGGTAACCTGATGGTGTCGAGCGTGATTTTCCTGACCCCTTGAGTCGGCAGAACATAACAGAGCAGGCAACAAGATGATTGGCAACAGTGAACTGGAAGCCCTCAGCGACAAATTGCAGACCAGCCTGGTCGATCTCATGCGCTGTCGTGAGCGTGAGGCAAAGTACCGTCATGAGTCCCAGACCCTGTTGGGCGGGGTTGCTACTCTGGCCGATGCCAAGACGCTGGAGCAGGTACTGGAGAGCCTTATCCAGGTACTCAAACCCTTTATCGGCTTTGAACATGCCGATGTGGTGGCCTGGGAAGGTGGTCAGGGGATCACCCATCTCAGCACCGAGCCGGGTCAGTGCGGCCGCCGCTGGTTTATGACTTCGGCCTTTGGCCGAGCCGTCGCCGGAGAGACGCTGGTGATCTATGACCCCGCCCAGTTGCCAGAGCTGGCACCGCTGGCGGGTGAACCCGGTTGGGCCAGCCTGATGTTGACCGGATTGCAGGCCCCCGGCTTTACCGCTGCCATCATCTGCCGCCATTCACAGGCGGGCACTTTCGACCTTACCAGCAAGGCGGCCATGCAACGGTGTCGCCCACTTATTTCGCAAGCGTTGGTCAACATCACCTATCGGGCCCGCTTGCAGGAGCAGGTTGAGGTAAAAACCGAGGCCCTGCAGGCCAGCGAACGCCGTTTTCGCAGTTTCGCCGCCATGGCTTCCGACTGGTTCTGGGAGACCGATGCCGAACATCGGCTCAGCTATGCGTCCGAGCCGGGATACCTCGATGAGATGACGGCGTTGGCAACCCGGCCGACCCTCTATGACTATGTTTGCAACAAGCAGAGTGCCGAGTCACAGGCTTATCTCAAGCTGCTGGCACAGCGCAGGCCGGTGCGCGGAGTCCGCATGCAGGTTGCGCTGCTCAATGGCCCCTGCTGGATGGAGGTGAGCGCCGAGCCCTGTTTTGATCATGGTGGCAGCTTCATCGGGTATCGCGGTACCGCGCGGGATATCAGCACCCAGATCCGTCGTGAAGAAGAGCTGGCGCGGGCACGGGATGAAGCCGAAGCGGCTAACCGCGCCAAGTCCCAGTTTCTTGCCATGATGACTCACGAGATCCGCTCACCCATGAATGCGGTGCTGGGGATGCTTGATCTGGTGCTGCATGCCGAGCTGGCGCCGGAGCAGCAGAGCTTGTTGCGTCATGCCACCCACTCGGCCAGATTGCTGCAAACCATCATCGATGACGTACTCGACTTTTCGAAAATCGAGTCGCAAACCCTGGTGTTTCACTGCGAGACCCTGCAGCCAATCCAGTTATGCCAGTCTCTGGTTGAGCCGCTGCAGGCACGGGCTACAGCCAAGGGGATTGCGCTGGTTTATCGGATCGATGAGTCCGTCCCCCAGGAGCTGCAAGGGGATCCGATGCGTCTGTCGCAGGTGATGGGCAATCTTCTGGATAACGCCCTCAAGTTTACCGAGCAGGGAGAGGTGACGCTGCACCTTGGCTGGCAGGATGAGAAGTTGCGGATATCGGTCTCTGACACAGGTATCGGTATTGCCGATGCTGATCAGGCGCTGTTGTTTGAGCCCTTCTCTCAAGTCGACAACTCGGCGACTCGCCGCTTTTCCGGGACCGGTCTTGGCCTTGCCATCAGCAAGCGGCTGGTTGCCTTGATGGGAGGCGAGATCCGGCTAGAGAGTGAGCCGGGCAAGGGGAGCCGCTTCTGGTTTGAACTCCCCGGCATGGCGCTGCCTTGCCATTGCCAACCTCAGCGGGAAGAGATGGAACCACCTTTACTGCCACTGGACGTGCTGGTGGTGGAGGATAGTCCGGTCAACCAGCTGGTGGTGTCGCTGATGCTGCAAAAACTGGTGATCAAGGTGCGCCTTGCTGCCAATGGTCTGGAAGCGCTGGCACAGGTGGATGAACAGCAACCGGATCTGATCCTGATGGATATGCGGATGCCCCTGATGGACGGGCTGGAGGCCACCCGGCGCTTGCGGGAGCTGGGGTGCACCATGCCCATCATTGCATTGACGGCCAATGCGATGGCGGAGGACAAGGCGTGTTGTCTGGCACAGGGGATGGATGATTTTCTCGCCAAACCCATTACCTTGTCGCGGCTGAGAGCGTGTTTGCAGCGCCACTTTGGCCAGCGGTTGCCGACGCGCGGATAAAAAAAATGGTCAACTTTGTGGGTTGACCAGTTCTTCAGCAAATACTGAAGAGAGCACGGGATAAATCGGGTTGTATCAAAATACATGAAAAATCTGTGCCAACTTTCAAAGGACTCTTTTGTGTTCATTTTGGCCGTTTAGCGCAGCGGCTCTCTCTTGTTATGGCTTAATTGTGTTCCTACTCATTTGCATAATGCGAAATTACTATTTTCATTGTTGGAATAATTGCATTTTGCAACGCTGTTTTTTGTCATTGTGAAATCAGGCGATGGAGAAATTTACGGGCCGCTTCGCTGTTCTGTTTGGCAATCAGCATCTGCTTTTCATAAATCGGCATCGGCAATATCTCGAGCCAGCGCTGGCAGAGCCAGGCCGCATCTTCAAAGCGTTTGTCCGGATAGAGCTCATCAAGCTCCGGATACTGCTCGAATACCTCTCGCAGGCGGTTGACCAGCAGCTTGTCGTTGAAATCTGAGTGGGTGCTCGGCCAGTTGGGCAGCATCTCCACCTTTGCCCGGCGCAGGCCCATGTCGTCTGTTTCCATCTCGTGGATGCAGAAGCGCTCCAGCCCAAGGACGGTGATGCCCAGCAAACCATCGTTGAGGGTGTAGAAGTCGGTGACCTTGACCCGGGTGCCGACTGGCAGGATCCGGCCGGATTGTCCCGAGGTGGTCGACTCTTCCATCACGATGCCAAACCCCTGATCGTTGACGAACGACTCCTTGAGCATCTGCAGATGGCGTGGTTCGAACAGACGCAGAGGAAGCTTGCCGCCGGGAAGTATGTGGGAAGGCAAGGGGAACAGTGCCAAAGGTTGTAGTTTCATGTTCCATCCTCCATTGAGTAGTTGCTGAATATGACAATGCAGCGACTGTGCCAGAGAATGAAAAAAGCCACCGGAGGGTGGCTTTTCGGGAGGAGGAGGGGACTTAGTTGCGCTGCTCGAGATACATGACAGCCGCTTCCACGCGGCTTTGCGCCTCGAGTTTCTTCAGCAGGCTCTTCACATGAACCTTGACCGTTCCCTCGGAGATATGGAGTACCGAGGCGACCTGTTTGTTGGAGAGGCCTTTTGCAATTTCACGCAGGATTTGCATTTCGCGACGCGTTAAGCTTTCCAGCTTCTGCTGCAGGTGGTCCAGCTCGTAGATGTTTTCGAGATAAGGGCGCAGCGGTTCACTCAGGATCTGCTTGCCGGTCATCACGTCTGCCAGCTGGGCCAGCAGCAGATCAGGCTCGGTATCTTTGAGCAGGTAGCCATCGGCACCGGCCTTGAGCAGGGCTACTACATCCTGGCGGGCATCGGAGACAGTGAGGATCACCACCCGGGAGGTGATCTCCTCGGCTCTCAGCGCTTTAAGGGTATCGAGACCCGAGAGCCCCTTCATGTTGAGGTCGAGCAGGATCAGATCCGGTTCTGACTCCTTGGCCAGCGCCACAGCGTCAGTACCGTTGGAGGCTTCACCGGTCACCTCCATGTTCTCTTCCAGAGCCAGTAACTGCACAATCCCTTTGCGCATGAGGGGATGGTCATCTACGACCAGAACACTGTATTTCATCTCGTCCATCAGGCGTCTCTCGTTAGACTGGTGGGGAAGGTCAGATGCACGCAGGTGCCTTGTGGTTGCTGTTCGCTGATGGTCAACAGACCATGCAGTTTGCTTGCACGCTCGTTCATGATGCTCAAACCGTAATGGTTGATCGCCGAGCTGGCGAGTCCGATCCCGACACCGTCATCTGAAATCTGAACCTCAATGTTACCACTGGCGAGGGTCTCACAGCTAACATCAATCACTTGCGCGTAGGCATGTTTGATGGCGTTGAGCACTGCCTCACGGATCAACTGCAGGATATGGATATGCTGACCCGCCTCCAGATCCGTGTCGGCCAGCCCATAGTGGAATCTGATTTCGGCATGGGTCTGGGGTTGCAGCTGATCGAGCATCACGCGGATCGCTTCCCCCAGATTGGCGTCCCCAATGGTAAGGCGGAAGGTGCCGAGCAGTTCGCGCAACTGGGTGTAGGCATTGCTGAGCCCCTCGTCGATCTGCTGTATCGCCTCTTGCGCTTTCTCCTGCTGCCCCTTGGTGTAGGAGCGCTTGAGCAGGGTGGACTGGATCTTGAGATAGGAGAGGGCCTGCGCCAGCGAGTCATGCAGCTCCCGGGCAATCACCGCCCGCTCCTCCATCAACAGCAGTCGCTGTTGTTGCAGCAGGGTCTGGTCCTTGTGCAGCACCTGAGCCAGCAGCATGGTGAAGTTCTTGATCAACCGCTCGTCGATGGGGTGCTGGCTGATGATGTCGAGCCTGCCAAACTCCTGCTCATCCATCTGCAGATAGAAGCTGGCGACTGCATCGAGATCGCCGGGCCAGCCGGTACGCCCCGAGATATAGACCGGCATGGCGTTGTGTTCGAAGCGGGTCAGCCGGATATGGTCGATATGCTGGTGAGCGGCAGCTCTGTCCAGCAGCTTGATCAGTGTGCGGGTGCTGAGCGGTGCCGCATGAAGTTTCTGGGCGGTGCTGTAGAGAAACGAGAGGGTGTCGTTGGCCTGCTGCAGCTTGGCGGTCTTCTCTTCCACCTTGTTCTCCAGCTCCCGATAGAGCTTGCCCAGCTCGTCCGCCATGGTGATGAAGGCCCGCGACAGCTCCCCCAGCTCATTTTCGCCGTGGGCGGGCAGCTGGAGATCGAAGTCCTGGCGCTGGATCTGGCGGGCGCAGTAGACCAGCTGATTGAGGGGGGCGACCACCTGCTGGCGGGTGAATCGCACCGTGAACCAGGCGATGGTGATGATGGCCAGCAGCCCGAGCCCCTCTGCCAGGGCCAGCATCCGCACCTTGAATTCCACGTGGTACTGCATCTGATTGACGAAATTGTCGATGGCCGCCACAAACTGCTCGGTGTTATCGGTGTATCGTCTGGGGGTGCGTTCTTCGATATGCTGGCGCATCACCGCCCACTGGCCGAGCACCTCGCCATAGGTACGGCGCAGGGAGGCGGGCGTGATCCAGCGTTGGGTCTCCTGCAGCTCTGCGGCGTGAAGAGTCTCTTCAAACTGTGACAGGCGTCCCAGTACGCTATCGCCCCGCTCGATCTCGTAGGCCATCCGGTAGGCCTGCATCCGCAGCGAACCGGATAGGTTGATCGCCTTGGCATCGGGTACCGAGTAGAAGAGGGTCACCATGGCGACCAGCGCAATCAGGCTGGCCATGAAAAGGATCAATACCATGGCGCGGCCAATGGCGCTGCTGACCGAATGGACCCTGAATCGTTTTCCCATATTGATGCACACCTCTGGATAGTGATAAGGACCCCGCAAGATGCGTGGGAGTGTACTTCAACTTGTGTTAGCATCGAAAAACTAGATGAACTCCGAGCGGTTTTGCCTACGTCCTTGCGATAGGGGAAAACCAGCCGTCAGCCGATGTTCGAGCTGTAAGGGTCAGGAAAGAAATGCCCTGGCCTCCCGTATTTGGAAAGGTGTTTATGTTGCCACTTGAAGATGGTTTTTCCCGTCGTTTTTACTATTTGCGTTTGTCAGTGACCGATGTCTGCAATTTTCGTTGCACCTACTGCTTGCCGGATGGCTATCGCCCCCCGGACGGTCACAAAGCGGGGCGCCGCCCCTTTCTCTCGGTTGACGAGATCCGCCGCGTGGTGAGCAGCTTTGCCGCTATGGGCACCCGCAAGGTGCGCATCACGGGGGGCGAACCCTCCCTGCGCCGTGATTTCACCGAGATCGTCAATGTGATTGCCACTACCCCGGGCATCGAGAAAGTCGCCATGACCACCAATGGCTATCGCCTCAAGGATCGGGCTCGGGAGTGGTTTGATGCCGGACTCAACGCCCTCAACATCAGTGTCGACAGTCTCGACCCGCGCCAGTTTCATCAGATCACCGGTGAGAACAAGCTGGCGGAGGTGATGGAGGGGATCGAAGCGGCACTGGCCGCCGGGTTCAAATCGGTGAAGATCAATGCGGTGCTGCTCAAGGGGCTCAACGACTACCAGCTCGATGCTTTTCTGGGCTGGATCAAGCACAAGCCCATCGAGCTGCGCTTTATCGAGCTGATGCAGACCGGCGAGATGGATACCCTGTTTCGCGACCACCATGTCAGCGGCGAGCAGATCAAGTTGCGTTTGCTGGAGAGTGGCTGGGTGCAGCAGTTGCGGGGCAAGGATGACGGCCCGGCGCAGGTCTTTATGCACCCCGATTCGCAAGGTGGGGTCGGTCTCATCATGCCCTACAGCAAGGATTTCTGTGTCGGATGCAACCGGCTGCGGGTCTCCTCGCTGGGGAAGCTGCATCTGTGCCTGTTTGGCGACAACGGTGTCGACCTGCGGGATCTGCTCACCGCAGATCAGCAGTCGGATGAGCTGCAACAGCGCATTCGTGCCGCACTGGCGGGCAAGAGTGCCTCCCATCGTCTCCATGAGGGTAATGCCGGTATTACCCCCCATCTCGCCTCTATCGGCGGATAACGGCAAAAAATCGCCAACGATTAAATAGCAATCCTCACATGGAGGTATTTTAACCGATACCTCCATTTTTATTGCGCTGCAAGGCTTTGATCTGGCGCAAGAATCCCCCCTGTTTATCTCCCTGGTGGTATATCCCTGACCTTGTCAGGACCGCAATATACACCCACTCTTATAATTGGTATCGAAAATGCCAATCATGGACTCGCACTGCACCCTTCCTCACCAGAACAGGAGTCAACATGCCGGATGAGATCGATCTTGCCCGCCGCGGCCTGTTCCGGGGGCGGCTGAGAGCCGCCGAACCGCCGGTGCAGTTGCCCTGGTCAGTCAACTGGTCGGCATTTGTCGCCGACTGTACCCGCTGTGGGGAGTGTCTGGCCGCTTGCCCGGAGCAGATCCTGGTGATTGGCGAAGGCGGTTTTCCGGTGGTCGATTTCCAGCGTGGCGAGTGCACCTTCTGTACCGAGTGCGTCACGGTCTGCAAGGCGCCGCTGTTTCGCCCGACCACCGACTCTCCCTGGCACTACAAGGCCCATATCGAGGCCAACTGTCTGGCCAATGGTCAGGTGTTCTGCCAGCGCTGCCAGGACAGCTGCGAGCCCAATGCCATTCGTTTTATTCCGGTGCTGGGGCGAGTGCCCACCCCGACGGTGGAGCCGGATCGCTGTAACGGCTGCGGCGCCTGCGTGCAGGATTGTCCGGTTGGCAGCATCAAGGTCGACGGGCGAGCCGCCCCATCCGGTGGCGCGAGCCAGCCCACCCTCAAGCAGGAGTCAGAATGAGTCAGAAACCGTGTGACACAGAAGCCACAATGGATCAGGAGTTCCATGTATCGAGTCTGGTGGTGCTGACCCAGCCCCCCTTGCGCCATCAGCTCGCCGAGCAGATTGGTGCCCTCGAAGGGGCCGAGATCCACGCCGTCAGTGACGAGGGCAAGCTGGTCGTGACCCTGGAAGGTCCGAGCCAGCGGCCGATCATGGCGGCCATTGATGCGATACAGGCGATGCCGGGCGTGCTCTCTGCCGCCCTGATTTACCACCAGTTCGATGAACTCGGCGGTCACTGAAAAGATTGATGGGATGCCGGGCGAGCCCTCTGCTGCTGATGGCTGGCTCCCGTTCGACAGATTCGACAACTATTACGCGATAAGCAATGTGAGGATATGCCATGAAGCTGAGTCGACGCGACTTTATGAAGGCCAACGCGGTGGCAGCTGCCGCTGCTGTGGCCGGTGTCAGTGCCCCCACGCTGGCAGCCAATCTCATCACCAGTACCGACAAGACTGCCATCCATTGGGATAAAGCCCCCTGCCGCTTCTGCGGTACCGGCTGCTCCGTGCTGGTGGGCTCTCAGGATGGTCGGGTCGTGGCGACTCAGGGTGATCCGGATGCACCGGTCAACCGTGGCCTCAACTGCATCAAGGGCTACTTCCTCTCCAAGATCATGTATGGCCAGGATCGACTGACCCAGCCGATGCTGCGGATGAAGAACGGCCAGTTCGACAAGGATGGCGACTTCGCCCCCATCAGCTGGGATCAGGCCTTCGACATCATGGCCGAGAAGTTCAAGGCGACCCTCAAAGAGAAGGGGCCGACCGCCGTCGGCATGTTCGGCTCCGGCCAGTGGACCGTCTGGGAAGGCTATGCCGCCGCCAAGCTGATGAAGGCCGGTTTCCGCACCAACAACATCGACCCCAATGCCCGTCACTGCATGGCCTCCGCGGTCGTCGGCTTCATGCGGACCTTCGGCATGGATGAGCCGATGGGCTGCTACGACGATATCGAGCAGGCTGATGCGTTTGTGCTGTGGGGCTCCAACATGGCCGAGATGCACCCCATCCTCTGGTCGCGGATGTCCGATCGCCGTCTCTCCAACCCCGATGTGCAGGTGCACGTGCTCTCCACCTTCGAGCACCGCAGCTTCGAACTGGCGGACAACGGCATGGTGTTCACCCCGCAGACCGATCTGGCGATCCTCAACTATGTCGCCAATTACATCATCCAGAACGACAAGGTGAACTGGGACTTCGTCAACAAGCACACCGTGTTCAAGAAGGGGGTCACCGACATCGGTTACGGCCTGCGCCCGACCGATCCGCTGCAGCAGAAAGCGAAGAACCCGGACAGCGGCGATGCCAGCCCGATCACCTTCGAGGAGTTTGCCAAGTTCGTGGCGGATTACGATGTGGAGTCGGTCTCCAAGCTCTCCGGCGTCTCTAAAGAGAAGCTGGAAAAGCTGGCCCAGATCTATGCCGACCCGAGCAAGAAGGTGGTCTCTTACTGGACCATGGGTTTCAACCAGCATACCCGTGGCGTTTGGGCCAACAACCTCTGCTACAACATCCACCTGCTGACCGGCAAGATCTCCGAGCCGGGTTCCGGCCCATTCTCCCTGACCGGTCAGCCCTCAGCCTGTGGCACCGCGCGGGAAGTGGGTACCTTTGCCCACCGTCTGCCTGCCGACATGGTGGTGACCGAGCCCAAGCACCGCGCCATCGCCGAGCAGATCTGGAAACTGCCGGAGGGGACCATTCCCGACAAGGTGGGTTTCCACGCCGTGCTGCAAGATCGCATGCTCAAAGATGGCAAGCTCAACGCCTACTGGGTGATGTGCAACAACAACATGCAGGCCGGTCCCAACATGAATACCGATCGCCTGCCTGGCTATCGCGACCCGCGCAACTTCATCGTGGTCTCCGACCCGTACCCGACCGTCACCGCCCAGGCGGCTGACCTTATCCTGCCCACCGCCATGTGGGTGGAGAAAGAGGGTGCCTACGGCAACGCCGAGCGCCGCACCCAGTTCTGGCACCAGCAGGTGAAAGCGCCGGAAGGGGCCAAGTCCGACTTGTGGCAGCTGATGGAGTTCTCCAAGCGCTTCAAGGTTGAGGAAGTGTGGCCAGCAGACCTCATTGCCAAGATGCCGGAAGTGAAGGGCAAAACCCTGTTTGACGTGCTCTATGCCAACGGTCAGGTCAACCAGTTCCCGAAAGAGCAGAGCAAGGGGCTGCTGAACGACGAGGCCGAGCACTTCGGGTTCTACGTCCAGAAGGGGTTGTTCGAGGAGTACGCCACCTTCGGTCGCGGTCACGGCCACGATCTGGCGCCGTTCGATCAGTATCACGACGCGCGCGGTCTGCGCTGGCCGGTGGTGGATGGCAAAGAGACCCTGTGGCGCTACCGTGAAGGGTTCGACCCGTATGTCAAAGCGGGCGAGGGGGTGCGCTTCTATGGCAAGCCCGATGGCAAGGCGGTCATCTTCGCCCTGCCGTTCGAGCCCGCCGCCGAGTCACCGGACAAAGAGTACGACCTGTGGCTCTCCACCGGCCGCGTGCTGGAACACTGGCACACCGGCACCATGACCCGTCGGGTGCCCGAGCTCTATCGCGCCTTCCCGGATGCGGTGCTGTTCATGCACCCGGAAGATGCCAAGGCCCGTGGCGTGCGTCGTGGCGAAGAGGTGATTGTCTCCTCCCGCCGTGGTGAGGTGAAGACCCGTGTCGAAACCCGTGGTCGCAACCGTCCGCCGAAAGGACTGGTGTTCATGCCCTTCTTTGACGCCAGCCAGCTGGTCAACAAGCTGACCCTGGACGCCACCGATCCGCTCTCCAAAGAGACCGATTACAAGAAGTGCGCCGTCAAGGTGATGAAGGCCTGAGGCGGGGGAGCGAGAGATGAGTCGTAGTCGTCGCCAGTTTCTGGCCGACATGGCCAAGGGGGCTTGCGGTGTGGGCCTGCTTGGTGTGGGGCTCGGTGGCGTGG
>NZ_JRGK01000051.1 GCF_000764645.1 Aeromonas finlandensis | reverse complement strand
AGCTGAGCTATAACCCCAACTCACCTCGGCGCTGACGAAGTTATCTCCGGCAACGGAGGCGCATGATAGGCATCACCCGCTTTGCTGTCAACCCTAAAATAACCGCGATTGATTCGTTTAGTCAAAATTGCAGCAGTTCGCTGTTTTTACCAGCAAGGAGCATGCTATCTCTCTGTTTTATGTCACAAATCGGCCCAGGCTCCGATATTCAAGCCCCGATAAATGAGAGGCCGTGAAGCAAGCCCCTTCCCTATGTAATGCTCCCGCTCACGGGCCTCTTTGCTGGCTGATCATCAGCGTCTTCCCCGTCACCTCGGGAAAGCCTTTCCATAAAGAGCATTGCATTTGAAAACCCTTTCCATGATTTTCGTAAATTTACAACACAAAAAGTTGATCTGGCTCACAGATGACCATAGGATAAAACCGTGACCCAGGTCACACACCATAACCATAAATGACAGAGCGATGAGGTAAACCATGTTTGAGAATCTGGCAGTCCTGTTCCGCCTCAAGGGCGCAACCACCAAGAGCGGCATTGTAGAGAAAGATGCCTATGCACCGTCCACCCGTGAATACTACTTCCGCTACGGCAAGTGAGCCGTGAAAGTATTTCACCAATTATAGTAATAAAATTACATCACACACATCCTATCGCAGCGCCATCAGGTGCTGTCCTGTCCCGGCCAGAGCGATACCTCGGCCAAACCTGAACTCCACCAAACAAGAATGGGGCCCGCAGGCCCCATCTTTTATTGCATCGGCTTATAGCCGGGTCACAGCTTGATCCAGGCATCGCTCCATGCGGTCCCCTTGCCGGGCTCATAGGCCCAGGCAGCACCGGCACACCAGCCGGTGTAGGGATGCGGTTTGCACTCGTAGCTGGCACCGCCATTGCTGACCCGCTCGCCCGCTTTGTAGGGAGTACCCGCCTTGTAGGCCGGGTAGTCGCCATCCGGCGGTGTCACGCCCCCCTCTTCCCCTTTCACCAGCAGCACGTGGCTGGTGCTGCGGCTCAGGTTCCCTTCATCGGTCACCGTCAGCTTGATATCCAGCTTGGTATCTCTGGCCGGCTTGGGCAGGGTCAGCTCCAGCGTGACCTGATCCAGTGCCGGGGCAGAGGCACCTGCCGGAATAGTCCAGCCATACGCCAGCGGCTTGCCTTCCGGATCGCTGGAGTGCTGGGCCGAGAGGGTCACTTTGCTGCCGCCTTCTGCCTGCGCCGGGCCGGTGATCGTGGCCACTGGCGGCAGGTTGGTACCGCCGCCGTTATCCTCGATCACCACCTCGGGATAGAAGTGCTGGACACAGCGGCTGTAATCCCCCTCCTTGAAGGCGCTGAAGCGGGTCTGGTAACCCACCAGCTTGCACTCATAGCTCTTGCCGCCATTGGGATTGCCAGCCACATAGCTCCAGTCCTGCTCCCAGTAGATGGGCAGGGCACCGGCGCCTTTCTCGTCAAAGTACTTCATCCCTTTGCAACCGAGCACTTCGTCAGCGGGTACCCGCACGCCGAGGTAGTTGGCAAACTCGCGGTAGTAGTTGATGCGGTTCTGGGACTGGGCATGCTCGGCGCTGCCGCCACACTCCACCCCACCGTTGATGATCTGGGTAGTGACCCCGAAACCGGGGATCAGACCATTCTGCTTGTCATGGTCGTTCGGCTGCCAGGTGCCGTCGATGACATGGAGCATGGAGGGCTTGGGCGGCTGCGGGTAGGTGTAGAAGAACACCGCGCTGGCGAGGTTGAGCCAGCTGTCGGCCACCAGCTCCGGCTTGTCGAGCAGGGTGCGCACCGTGCCGAACATCGCCTCGGAGAAGGGGCCGTAGTTGTAGTTATAAGAGAGCTGCTTGGCGCCGCGGCCGAAGTAGCTCTTGAACTCGCCATTGTCGAAGGTGCCGCATGGCCACTGCTGACCCTGCCACACATCGGGACGACACTCGGCGTTGTAGCCGCCGCGCATCGCTTCGGTCCAGCCCATCTCGCGCACATAGACCAGCGCCTGACGCCACTCGGCCTCTGGCCGCCAACTCTCGTGGCCGCCGGTCTCCTGAGCGAAGTGGGCAAACATGGTCGCCAGCGTCTTGCGGCAGATGGCGTCGGCATCGCGGCCATCGCTGTAGTCGCTGCACAGGGCCGGGAACTTGGCCGCTGCCTGCAGCAGACCGCGATAGGTGTACTCGGGGGCGCGCAGCGGGAACAAGTAGTTGAACTGGCTCTCGCTCAGCAACCCTTCGACCCGTTTAACGTTGTCCGGATTGTCGACTCGGCCCGGTTGCACCGCCTCGACCACCAGATTGTCACGGGTGGCAATGGAGGCCTTGACCGCTGCCATCGCCGGGAAGTCGGTCAGCGCCTGCTCTTTGGCATCCAGCTCGGCCTGGCTCATGTAAACAGGGGTAGTACTGCCATCCGGCGGGGTGGGCGTCGGCGGGTTTGGCTTGTCATCGCCGCCGGTGTCCGGCGGGGTCACTTCCCCTTCGCCGATCAGCTTCCACGGGGTATCCCACTCGTTGGCGGCCGCCATGCCGGGCGTCTGCCCCGGATTGACCCACCACTTGGCCTCGAAAACCTGGCCGTTGTAATTGACCTGGCTGCCGCCCGGATAGGATTTGTTGATGTCGTATGCCTCGGCCGCCCACAGGTGGCCGCTCAGCATCAAGCCGGCAAGCAGAAGGGTGATGCGATTTTTTTTCATTATTGTTGCTCTCTATGGTTTTGTAGCAAAAAAGCGGAGCCCGCCTGAACAGGCTCCACCATCTTCATCATGGACTCAATCTAGGGGCAGCTTGCCGCCCCGACATCCAGCCAGACATCGTGCTTGCCCGGCTCATTGCCTTGAGTCCACCACTTGGCCTTCCACTGACGGCCGTTGTGGTTGGTGAGATCCCCGCCGTTGTAGGCAACAGCGGGACTCCACCCCAGATCAACCTGACTCACCAGCGCCCACTGATCGGCGGCGCGGCTCGGCTCATTACCCTGAGTCCAGTACTTGGCACGCCATACCAGCTGGTTGTGGCTCACCTTGTCGCCGCCGTTGTAGACCTTGCTGGCCTGCCATGCGGGAACGTTGGCCGCTTCCGGGTCGGTGGTGTTGCAAGAGCCGTCGACCACGGGCGCCAGCGTCAGCACGATGCGCCCTTCGCTCTGATGTACCCCGTCCGAGACGCTCACACTCAGCTCATGCTGCTCGCTGGTAGTGACTGCCGGCGGTAGCAGACGCAGGTTGGCGCTGGTCTCGCCTTCCGCCTGCCAGCCCGCTGGAAAGTGCCAGCGGTAGCTCAGCGCATCGCCCTCGGGATCCCTCGCCTCGGCGGTGACGGTCAGCCACTCACCGCCGATGCCGCCGAGCTGTGCCGGTACGGTCACCACCGGAGGCTGGTTCTCAACCACGCCCTGCTCTAACGGCCGCCCGTTGACGGTAAAGGAGAGTGACTGCTGTGGTGGCAACAAGCTCTGCTGCACCAGGCTCTGGCCACGGCACTGGATGGTGGCGCGGCCGGGCTCGCTGGCGGTGGGCAGGTTGATGTGGAACTTGTTCATGACGCTGCTAGCCGCTCTGTGATTGGCCAGCCTGAAGCGCTGCAGACCATCGCGGGTCTCCACCTGCAACTGGCAGTCACTGCCGGACAGGGTGTTGCTGTCATCCGGGTAGGTGAAGCCGTAGGCGCCGTGCAGCGCCGGATAGATGTAACTGGGCAAGCTCCCCTGCGGGTCGTAATAGCCCACCAGGGTGGTCACCGGCACTCCGAATTGCTCGGGCTTGCGTGCAACCTTGGTATCGATGGGGGAGACCTCCACCCAGCTCTGGCCATCCGAGGTGAAGCTCTTCTTGAAGCCCCGGTTCACCACAATCTCCTTGCCGTTGATAAAGAGGCGACTGTTGTAACCGGCCCCGTGATCGATGGTCAGACTGCGCCCCCGGTTGTCCGCAGAGGCAACCGGCACCCGGATATCACGAGTCCAGCGTCCATCCCACATGGCAACCCTGACCAAGCCGTAATCCGCCAGCAGGGCACTCAGTCCGGCCTCGCTCAGGGCATCCATGGGTGCATCGACCTTCTCGATCCCCTCGATTGTGTGCTGATAGGGCTCCATCCTGGCCGTCGCACTGTTCCACTTGCTAAAGCCGGTGGCCGAGTTGGCATCGAACACCGCCTTGCTCTCCAGGAAGCGCTGGATGATGGCGGCCGAATTGGGGGTATAGAGGGTGAAACGGTTGGCGCCAGAGAGGGGGCTGCCGCCCGCCATCGCATCGTAGCCAAACTTGCGGCCATCGAACGGAGGCTGGCACTGGCCATCCAGACAGGCATCCTCATTGGTGCGGGTCGGCGAGAAGTTGGGGATGAAACGGTGTTTGTCACTGTCCCAGCCCCAGCTGGAGTTGAGCTGATCGGCACGGCGATGAACCGAGCCACGGAAACCATCCACATAGTGGCCAAGGCCGAAGTTGTGGCCCACTTCGTGGCTGAACTCGTTGCCCAGCGAATCATCCAGCGTGACGATGCCACCGCCACCTGACCCACCGTGCACCTGAACCCCATTGGCATACTTGCCGCGACTGTTGTGCGCCGTCAGCTGTGCCGCCACAAAGGGATGGCTTCCCTCCCCTTCACCGGCACTGCTGTTGATGCCGTAGTTGGCATTGTCGATGCCGTGGGAGATAAGCTCCTTGCCGATGCGCTGACGCATGGTGCCGCCATGCCAGCCCCCTTCGCTCGGGTCAAAATCGGTCAGCAGGGTGCCGTTGGGCAGCATCACCTCAGGCAGGGAGAGCGGCGCATACTGACTGACAATCAACCGACTGGCAGGAATGGTCTGGAAGTATTCGCGATGGGCCTCCTTGTCATTGGCAAAGGCAAAGCGATCCCGTGGCGTGGTGAGCATGCCGATGTCGATGGTGTGCAGCAACAGCTCGCCGGGGGCGCCGACTTTGATATCACGCAATTCACCACTGAGATTGCCCTGACGAACGGAGAGGTTCAGTCCGGGCTGGATCCACTCGGCAGGCAGCTCGCCGCTCCAGGTATCCGCTGCATAGGTGATGCGGTTGTTCTCCAGCGCCCCCTCGCGGAACCACTGCCCCTTGGCAAACTTGAACTGCAGGGTCTGGCCACGGGAGACGGTCACCTGTCGCTCGCCATAGAAGGCCGTCGAGTTATAACCGGCGCTGGAGCGGATCCGCACCATCTGGCCCTCCAGCTCCGGGCTCACGGGCAGGTAGATATCCCGAACCCAGCGGCCGTCAGCGGTCTGGATCTCCACCAGCGCTCGACCAGTCAGCCGCTCCTTGAGGAAGGCGCCGCTCTTGTCGTTCAGTTTGGCCAAATCAGCACTGCTGCTGATGACGGCAGTGGTGCCGCTCTCCGGGATGAAACTTACTCCGCCTTCGGGAACCCCCGCGAGGTGGTAGACCGTCTCGGGCAGCGCTGATGGCGGCGACAAGGTCAGGGTGCCAAGCAGCTTGCCGCTGCCGTCACGAGCCTCCACCGTCATGGGGGTCACCCCGTCGGCCTGGAGCGGTTGCACCAGCAGCAGGCTCTTGCGCAGGCTGGTCAGGATAGGTTGGCGATCCCCCTCCTTGGGATGGGACGGCAGGATCTGGCTCTGGGCAAACTGCACGCTGGCGGCCAAACTGCCCGCCAGATCGCTTTGCGGTGTCGTGTCATTGAATATCAGGGGCGAGGTGGCGGCAGACAGGGGGCCTACCGCCAGGGTTGCCATGATGAGGGCAGCGATTCGGGTCACATGTGTAGTCATTGTCGGGTTCTCGTTCATATTGCTACCGGGAATGAGGGGCATGTCGCCATGCCCCGTCATCGGTGAGGAGGCCTCAGTTACAGCTTGCTGCCCCGATATCCAGCCAGACATCGTGCTTGCCCGGCTCATTGCCCCGAGTCCACCACTTGGCCTGCCACTGACGGCCGTTGTGGTTGGTGAGATCCCCGCCGTTGTAGGCAACGGCCGCGTTCCAACCCAGATCAACCTGACTCACCAGCGCCCACTGATCGGCACTGCGGCTCGGTTCATTGCCCTGAGTCCAGTACTTGGCACGCCATACCAGCTGGTTGTGGCTCACCTTGTCACCGCCGTTGTAGACCTTGTTGGCCTGCCATGCCGGGACGTTGGCCGCTTCCGGGTCGGTGGTGTTGCAAGAGCCCCCTTCACCGCCTTCGTTGATTGGCGTGACGGTGAGACGAGTTGCCGCGTTGGCGTCGAGCGCGCCATCGGAGACGGTCACAGAGAGGTCATAACCGGTTTCGACATCCACCGCCGGGCCAGTGATCACCAGAATGGCGCTGTTCTGACCGGTCGCAGTGATACCGGCAGGCACTTGCCACTGGTAGATCAGCTCATCGCCATTGGGGTCGGATGCCTTGGCGGTGATGCTCACCTGCTTGCCCTCCTCTACCTTGACGCTGGCAGGCAAAGTCACCACCGGAGGCAAGTTGGGTTGCGGCGCCTTGTTGGTCACCACCACCTGATCCTTGGCACTCAATTGATGGTCATCGGTTACCGTCAGCTCGAATACCAGCGCGGTATCGGCACTGACGGCATTCAGATCGACTCGCACCTTGGCCTGCGTGGTATCACCCAGCACAGCTTGCGGACCGGAGAGCTGCTTCCAGCTGTAGGTCAGGGAGCCTTTTTCCGGATCGTGGGAGGCTGAGCCATCCAGCAGCAGGGTAGCCGGGCCGGTCACCGCAACATCGCTGCCCGCATTGGCGACCGGCGGCTTGTTGGCTGGCGGAGTGACCCCTTCACCGTGGCCGAGACCTTCGTGCATGGCGTTGAGGATGTCGCCGTTGTCGGCATCGATCTCCCAGGAGAAGAGACCGCCCAGCTTGTTGGCCAGCACATATTGGCCTTTCGCCTTGACCGAGCGCTCGTCGTCATAGGTGATCAGCTCGCCGGTGGAGGGCTTGAACAGGGTGGCCGCTTCGGCAGTCTCGTCGTAGTTGTACTCCCAGCCAGCGCCCATATGGCTGTTGACGATGTGGCGATAATCCAGCACCCCATCTTCCCAGGTGCCCTTGATCTTGCCGGTGGCGGTGCCGGTGAAGGGGTCGTTGCCCTGATAACCGCTCACCCCTTTCCAGCCACGACCGTAGGCGGCGGCACCGATCACCAGCTTCTCGGAGTCGACCCCCTGCGCCAGCAGCTGCTGCACCGCCGCATCGGTGTTGTAGCGCTTGTTGGCCGAGCCGTTGGTGGCCTGATAGAGGTTGGCCTGATGACCCAGCTGGGTATTGCTCCAGCCACCGTTGTAGTCGTAACTCATCACGAAGAGGTGGTCCATGTACTGCTGGGCAGCCTTGTAATCCACATCCTCAATCTTGTCGTAACCGGCACCGATGGCGGAGGTGAGCTGATAGGTACGACCGGTCTCGGCCTCCAGCTCGTCGAGCATGGCGCGCAGATCCTTCATGATCAGCACATAGGTTTCACCATCTTTGCTCTTGTCTCCCAGATTGGGGTTGGCGCCGTCCCCGCCCGGGAACTCATAGTCGATATCGACACCGTCGAAGAACTTCCAGGTCTGCAGGAACTCTTTGACCGAGGCGACGAACACGTCACGCTTGGCTTTGTCATGCATGAAGAAGAAGGGATCGGAGAGGGTCCAGCCACCGACGGAGGGGAGGATCTTCAGGTCCGGATAGGCCTGTTTGAGGGCCATCAGGTTGCCGAAGTTGCCCTTGTAGGGCTCATCCCAGGCGACCAGTGACCCCTGCCCTTTTTGCAGCGCCGCCCAGGGATCGTGAATGGCGACCTGGAAATCCTTGCGCCCGGCGCAGGCACGTTGCAACGCCTGGAAGCTGCCAGAAATCTCTTTGAGGCTGTCGTTGAGGCCATCACCGCCACAGATCGGGGTGAAGCCATAGAGGATATGGGTCAAGTTCTGGGCCGGCAGCTTGTCCACGGTGAAGTTGCGATCGTAGACCCCCCACTCCACATAGTAGGTGCCGACCACCTTGCCGGATTTGTTGACGTAAGGCTTGTTGTGCTCCTGCAGGGCTGGCTTGAGCGGTGCGAGGTGGCTGCCATCGGTATCGGCAACCACGATCTCTTTGGCATCAGACAGGGTGCAGCCATCGCCGTTGCACAGCGCGACCTGCATCTGATAGCGGCCCCCCTTGTGCACCTTGAAGGTGGCGGTACCAGCGGCGGAAGAGGGACCGGACCAGACTTCCTTGCCATCCAGCAGCACCTTGGCACTCTGGCCTATATCGCCGTTCCAGAGATTCCAGGTGACGGTCACATCGGCACCATCCTTCACCTTGACCAGCTCGTTATAAGCGGTCGCGGACTGGCTGACTTCGACGATGGCAAACTTGGTGGGGCCCCAACCGATGGCGGGTTTGCCCGGAGCAGCCGCATAAGCGGCGGAGGTGGCGAGCAGGGTACCGACCATCATGGCCAGCAGTGCGGGTTTTGGACTTAGCATATTGCTTTCCTTTTCGTTATGGAAAAACGAAAGGGCTACGCAACACGACAGGTAACACAAAAACGGCCACCCCTTGGCAAAGGCAGCCTGCATACCACTGTGGTGGCCCCGCTATCCTAGGTCGTCTTGACCCTTAGACCGGAAGCTTTGCGTCCCGACTTTTCAATCGGTTTGCCCTTTCACAACTTTATTCTTGGTGATAAATAATCACCGATTAACTGTAGGGTAATTCAGATCACTAAACAAATCCGACCATTGCCGGCCGCCCGTCCAAGAATCGCCACTCTCGTTTTACTTTTGTTGAAAAACGGATTAAAAACATACACATACAGAAGATGGCTTGTTTACAACAACTGACATCATGGCGATGACCGACGGCAAGAAATAAAATAAATCGATAAAAATCAATAATTAACAAAACAAGGCACATTGTGGAGTACGGCCATGAAAATGAATTGATAGTCATTTTCTCCCCGAACCCTTGTCATAAACGCAATATGGGCCCCTTCTCGACTAACCATCCGGATACGACAAAATTGTTCGTCTGACTCGCCATCCCGAGTGAAAGCCCTGCAGGCCAACCTCCGACGCAGCAACACCAGCCGTTGCCGCTTGGCTCACCTTGCTTGAAAGAGGCTTACCAGCTAGCTGCAAAACCGACAACAGCGGGGCATGAGTGGCATGCCCCGCGTCCACTCAAGCGTTATTTACAGCTTGCCGCCCCGACATCCAGCCAGACATCGTGCTTGCCCGGCTCGTTGCCCTGAGTCCACCACTTGGCCTTCCACTGACGGCCGTTGTGGGTGGTGAGCTCGCCACCGTTGTAGGCCACATTGGCATCCCAACCCAGTTGCACCTTGCTCACCAGCAGCCACTGATCCGCGGTGCGGCTCGGCTCGTTGCCCTGGGTCCAGTACTTGGCCTGCCACACCAGCTGGTTATGGCTCACCTTGTCGCCACCGTTGTAGACCTTGCTCGCCTGCCAGGCAGGCCAGTTGGCCGCATCCGGATCGGTCGCTGTGCAACCACCGCCGCTGCTGGCCGGTTTGACCGTCAGACGGGTTGCCGCGCTGGCATCCAGCCCGCCGTCAGAGACGGTGATGCTCAAGTCATAGCCAGTGTCGCTGGTGACGCTCGGGCCGGTGACTACCAGAGTGGCGCTGTTCTGGCCCGTTGCGGTGATGCCTGCCGGCACGCTCCACTGATAGGTCAACGGATCACCGTTCGGATCAGAGGCGGTCGCCTTGATGGTCACCTGCTTGCCCGCCTCCACAGAGGCCGTGGCAGGTACACTCACCACCGGCGCCAGGTTGGCCTGCGGCGCCTTGTTGGTCACCACCACCTGATCGCGGGCGGTGAGGTTGTGGTCATCAGTCACGGCCAGCTCGAACACCAGATTGATGTCGGCGGACACGGCGTCCAGCACTACACGGGCCTTGGCCTGAGTGGCATCGAGCAGGCCAGCCTGCGGCCCGGAGATCTGCTTCCAGCTGTAGCTGAGAGCGCTGTTCTCCGGATCGTGGGAGGCCGAGCCATCCAGCGTCACCTCGGTCGGGCCGGTGACCTTGAGGTCACTGCCCGCATTGGCCAATGGCGGCTTGTTGACTGGCGGCGTGATGCCACTGCCGTGGCCCAGCCCTTCGTGCATGGCGTTGAGGATGTCGCCGTTGTCAGCGTCGATCTCCCAGGAGAAGAGGCCACCGAGCTTGTTGGCCAGCACATACTGCCCCTTGGCCTTGACCGAACGCTCGTTGTCATAGGTGATAAGATCGCCGGTCGCCGCCTTGAACAGATAGGGGGCCTCGGCCGCCTCGTCATAGCTCTGCTCCCAGCCAGCCCCCATCCGGTTGTTGACGATGTCGCGGTAATCGACCACGCCATCCTCCCAGGTGCCTTTCACCTTGCCGGTCGCCTTGCCAGTGAAGGGGTTATTGCCCTGATAACCGCTCACCCCGGTCCAGCCACGGCCATACATGGCGGCCCCGACCACCAGCTTGCCCGGTTCAACCCCCTGCGCCAGCAGCTGATTCACCGCCTTGTCGGTGGTGTACTTGGTATCGGGATCCCAGCTCGCCGCATAGAGGTTGGTCTGGTGGCCCAGCTCGGTGTTGCTCCATGCGCCGTTGTAGTCGTAGGTCATCATGAAGATGTGGTCCATGTAGGGCTGGGCCGCCTTGTAGTCTACATCCTGGATCTTGTCCCCCCCCGCCCCGATGGCCGAGGTGAGCTCATACTGGCGACCGGTCTCGGCCTCCAGCTCGTCGAGCATGGCCCGCAGCTCCTTCATCAGGGCCACATAAGTGGCACCATCACTCGGGCTGCCCAGTTTCGGGTTGGCGCCCTGACCCCCCGGATACTCCCAGTCAATATCCACGCCATCGAAGAACTTCCAGGTCTGCAGGAACTCTTTCACCGAGCCGACGAACACATCGCGCTTGGTTTTATCACCGAGGAAGTAGAAGGGGTCGGAGAGGGTCCAGCCGCCGACCGAGGGGAGGATCTTGAGATTCGGATAGGCCTGCTTGAGCGCCATCAGGGCGCCAAAGTTGCCCTTGTAGGGCTCGTCATGAGCAGTGAGGTTGCCTTGCGGCATCTGGATGGCGGCCCAGGGATCGTGCATCGCCACCTTGAAGTCGGCCCGGCCGGCGCACGCCCGTTGCAGCGCCTGGAAGCTCCCTTCGATCTCCTTGAGGCTGTCGTTGAGGCCATCCCCGCCGCAGATGGGGGTGAAACCATAGAGGATATGGGTCAGGTTCTGGGCCGGGATCTTGTCAACCGTAAACTTGCGGCCATAGACCCCCCACTCCACGTAGTAAGTACCGACCACCTTGCCGGACTTGTTGGCGTAGGGCTTGTTGTTCTCCTGCAGCGGCGCCTTGAGCGGTGCCAGATGGCTACCATCGGTATCGGCGACCACGATCTCCTTGGCATCAGAGAGGGTGCAGCCATCGGCGTTGCACAGCGCCACCTGCATCTGATAGCGCCCCCCTTTCTTCACCTTGAATTTGGCGCTGCCCGCAGCGGCGGAGGGACCGGACCACACCTCCTGACCATTGAGCAGCACCTTGGCACTCTGGCCCAGATCACCGCTCCAGAGGTTCCAGTTCACCTCCACATCGGCGGCATCCTTCACCTTGACCAGATTGTTGTAGGCAGTGGCCGCCTGATCGACTTCGACGATGGAAAACTTGGTGGGGCCCCATCCGATGGTCGGCTTGCCGGGCGCCGCAGCATAAGCGGACGAGGCGCAGCACAGACCGACCGCGAGGGCCAGCATGGTAGGCTTTGGACTTAGCATTTTTTATATTTCCCTATTTCGTTATGTTGGCAACGAAAAGGGCTACGCCCTGACAGGTAACGCAGACAGCAGTGCGGCCTCTTGGCAAAGGTGCACAACAACCTGTGGTGGCCCCGCTATCTCAGTACGGCTCATCCCTGGACCGGAAGCTTTGCGTCCCGACCTCGCGATCGGTTTGCCCTTCAGCTACTTCATTCGCGATAAAAACAATCGCATCCCGACTATAGAGTGAGCAGATCAGGCGCGCTACTGCCGACTTTACAGAGCCAGTGGCTTACCAGAATGGCCATCGGTCGTTATCACACGGAATAGTGAAGGGATCATCGCCAATCCGAAGCCATGTATGGCGTCTCATCAAGGCGATGGCCGCCCCGATATTTGCGCGGTTTTGTGAGCCGGTTCACGGCTTGCCGCCCTGGGCGCCGCTACCGCAGCAGCAGGCTGTTCATCAGGGCCCGCAGTTTGAGCGGTTTGACCGGCTTGCTGATGTAGCCATACCCCCCCTCACGGATCTGCACCTGCAACTCACTCTTGCGATCGGCGCTGATGATGATGCCCCCCAGCTCGTCACCACACACCTGCTGCAGCGCAGCGAGCGCCTCCAGCCCGGTCTTGCCGTCATCGAGGTGGTAGTCGGAGAGCACCAGTCTCGGCACAAACCCCTCCGCCACCAGCGCCTCGGCTTCGGCCAGATCGACGGCACAGCGTACCTCGCAGCCCCAACGGCTGAGCAGGGTGCTCATGGCGGTCAGAATGTCCCGCTCGTTGTCGATGCAGAGCACGGCTACCCCCTCCAGCTGGCTGTCGCGCACCACCGGCGCCGCCAGCTGATGAGCCGTGACCGGCCGGGTCGCCAGATTGAGGGTCACCGCAAAGACCGACCCCTTGCCCGGCCAGCTCTGCAAGGTGAGCTGATGACCGAGCACCTGCGAGATGCCGCGGGCGATGGCGAGCCCCAGACCCAGCCCCTGCTCCTTGGCGGTGCGGGAGTGATCGAGGCGGGAGAACTCGTCGAAGATCGCCTCCTGCTTGTCCTGCGGGATGCCGGGGCCGTTATCCCACACTTCGATGCGGATCTTATCTCCCATCCGGCGACAACCGAGCAGCACCCGGCCACCGGGGTTGTAGCGAAACGCATTGGTGAGGAAGTTCTGCAGCACCCGGCGCAGCAGCCGCACATCGCTGTGCACCGCATGCTTGCTCTCCACCACCGAGAAGTGGATCCCTCCCGCCTGCGCCAGCACGCCAAACTCCGCCTTGAGGTTGTCGAGCAGATCGCGCAGGGCAAAATCGAGCTTCTTGGCCTTGAACTTGCCTGCTTCAAGCCGCGAGATATCGAGCAGATCAGTGATGAGATCCTCGGTCGCTCCCAGCGCATCGTCGATATGGCGGGCGATGCGGGCCTGTTCGCCAGCATCGGGCAGCATCTCCAGCAGGGAGGAGGTAAACAGCTTGGCCGCATTGAGGGGCTGGGTCAGATCGTGGCTGACCGCCGCCAGAAAACGGCTCTTGGAGTGGTTGGCCCGCTCCACCTGCTGGTTCACCAGCAGCAGCTGGCGGTTGAGTTCGGAGAGCTCGTGGGTGCGCTCGGCCACCCGCGCCTCCAGATGTTCGTTCGCTTCGCGCAGCACCCGCTCGGCATCGCGAAACGGGGTGATGTCGGTAAAGGTCATGACGAAACCACCGGCGGGCATGGGATTGCCCTGCATCTCGATCACCCGCCCGTCCGGGCGCTCCCGCGCCGAGATATGGGCGCTGCCCCGCTTCATAAAGGCGACCCGCCGTGCCACGTGATCCTCGATATCACCGGTGCCACAGAGCCCCTGCTGGGCGTTGTAGCGGATGATCTCTTCAATAGGACGCCCCGCCTGAATAAGCCCCGGCGGGTAGTGGAACAGCTCGATGTAACGGCGGTTCCACGCCACCAACCGGAGCTCCCGATCCACTACCGAGATCCCCTGCCCGATATGCTCGATCGCCCCCTGCAACAGGCCGCGGTTGAAGCGAAACACGTCGGAGGCCTCATCGACGATGGTGGCGATCTCCTCGAGCTGCATGTTGCGCCCCTGCAGGGCAGAGGCGAGCACCAGCCGTGCCGACGAGGTGCCAAATACCCCCGCCAGCAGCCGCTCGGTGTGGGCGATCAATTCGGCCGAGGCCTGCATCTGCGGCGCCAGGGTGCCGCCCCGCTCACCGGCGAAACGACCAAAGGCGCGCTTGACCCGGCTCGAACCGACGAAGCGGGCCGCCAGCATCTCCAGCTCCTTGACCGAGACCCGCGCCTGATAGAGGGCGGCGGTATCGCGGCTCGTCTTGCCGACGAAGTTGGCCGCCTGCAACCGCTCGCTCACCGCCGGGCGGGAGAGCAGGGAACCCGCCACATAGCCGAGCAGGTTGAAGAGCAGACTCAGGAAGATGCACCAGGCCCCGAGACTCAGCTCGCGAAAGGCAGGCCAGTCCGGCGGCGCCAGCAGCTCGGCCAGCGGTGAACCGGCCAGCAGCCCGCTCTCCACCAGCAGGGTCACGAACCAGAGACTCACCCCGAGGAAGAGACCAAGATAGACCCCCTTGCGATTGCCGTGGCGCCAGTAGAGGCCGAGCAGCAGGGCCGGTGCAAACTGGGCCACCGCGCCAAAGGAGAGATAGCCGATGCGCGACAGACTGGTGAGATCGCCAAGCCAGAGGTAGAGCCCCCAGGCCGCCAGCAAGATCAGCAGGATGGCGCCGCGACGCACCTGCAACAGCAGCCGCACCAGCCGCTCGTCGCGCCCCTGCCGCCAGAAGCGGCGCAGCAGCACCGGCAGCACCAGATCGTTGCTCACCATGATCGCCAGCGCGATGGTGCAGACGATCACCATGCCGGTGGCCGCCGAGGTACCGCCGAGGAACGCCAGCATCGCCATGCCATCGAACCCGAGAGCCATCGGCAGGCTGATCACATAGGTGTCGGAGGCCATGTCGGCCCCTACCCACTGCTTGCCCGCCAGCGCCAGTGGCCAGATAAAGAGCCCCATCACGAACAGGTAGAGCGGGAAGATCCAGCGTGCCCAGTGGAGATCCTGCCCCTGATTGTTCTCCACCACTGTCACATGAAACTGGCGCGGCAGACAGATAACGGCGCACATCGCCAGCACCGTATAGATGGCAAGCTCCAGCAGATTGCCGGGGCTCACCGCCACCACCTGCGCAAAGAAGTCGCGGGTCACCTGCTCGTGGGCTTCGCCGGGTTTGCTCAGGATCAGCCAGAGGGCGAAGCCCCCCACCGCGATAAAGGCCAACAGCTTCACCAACGACTCGAAGGCGATAGCCACCACCATCCCTCTGTGGTGCTCGGTGGCATCGAGGTGGCGGGTGCCGAACAATATGCTGAACAGCGCCAGCAGCAGGGTGACCCCGAGCGCCAGCTCGCTGGTGTTGCTGGTCGGGCTGATGCCACCGCTATTGGCCATCAGCAGATCCAGCCCGGTGACGATGGCTTTGAGCTGCAATACCAGATAGGGGAGGATCCCCATGATGGCGATGAGGGAGATCACCATGGCGAGCCGCTGGGATTTGCCGTAACGGGCGGCGATAAAGTCGGCGATGGAGGTGATGTGCTCGCGCTTGGCCACCAGAATGAGGCGGGCCAGCAGCCGCCAGCCAAACAGAAAGACCAGCATGGGGCCAAGGTAGATGGGCACCGGCGACCAGGGGGATTCACTCGCCTGCCCCACGGTGCCAAAGAAGGTCCAGGAGGTGCAATAGACCGCCAGCGACAGACTGTAGAGCAGCGGCTGCCCCTTGAGACGTTGCCGTTTGTACTTGTCTGCCACGAAGGCGATCAGAAACAGCAGCCCCAGATAGGTGAGCGACAATCCGATCAGCAGCCATCCCTGGTGCATCGATAACTCCTTGTCCATGTTGAGTTTTTGTATACAACCTCGCCAGTCTAGAGAGGCAGCAGCCAAAAGTCATCCCCCAACAAGCACATTAAAATTATCGTTTTTCGATAAGTTTCGTCTTGACTGAATATCGTAAAACGATAAACATTCGCCTATCTACATATTGATAAACAATAAACTTCAAGCCATTTCGCCAGCGGAATGGCACCCACCATGAGGTTCATGATGAGAACAACCAAACTCGAACGCCTGAGCGTTCTGATCGAGTGGCTGCTGCTGTTTGCCCTGCTCGCCACCCCCACCATTACCCTGATGGAGACCTGGTCCCACCTGTTGGGTGGCAATGATCTGCTGCAAGATGAGCTCAACCAGATCATCCACAGCAGCGGCTCTCACATTCTCAACGGCGTGCCGCTGGCCAATGGTGATGCGTCCCCCCCCTTGCCACCAGCTGTCGACTATCCACTACACAACGCCAACCGGCTGCTCGGCACCTTGGTGCAGTTGATGCCGGATCTGGTCTTCATGCTGATGCTGTGGCAACTGCGCCAGCTGTTTCGCGGCTACCGCCACGGCCTGCTGTTCACCTTCGAGCAGATCCGCCGCTACCGACAGATCGGAGTGCTGCTCTGCGTCTCCTTCCTGGTCGAGCTGATCCAGACCCCCTTGCTGGATACCGTCCTCACCATGAGTGGCCCCGAGATACATGGCTCAGTCTCCATCAGCTCATCCGATTTCCGGCTGCTGCTGGCGGGCCTCATCGTGCTGGCGCTGGCACTGGTGATGCGCGAGGCCAAAGTGCTGGCCGACGAACAGCAGCTGACGGTGTAAGGGGAGCCTATGTCCATCATCATCCGGCTCGATGCCCTGCTGGCCGAACGCAAGATGACCGCCCGCGAGCTGGCACAGCGCATCGACATCACCGAGGCCAACCTCTCGATCCTCAAAAATGGCCACGCCAAGGCGGTGCGCTTCTCCACCCTGGAGGCCATCTGCCGTGAACTCAAATGCCAGCCCGGCGATCTGCTGGGCTACGAGCAGGAGCGCTAACTCCTTATGAGTCGTCATCTCACCCTGTTTGCCCTGTGGCTGCTGCCGCTGTGGGCCTTCGCCACCGATAACGCGAGCGGCCCCCGCTACCTTATCGAGCAGGGCGCCAGCGCCAATCTGTTGCAAATTCACCTCACCATGCAGGGTGATCCCCCCTTTACCCTGCTCCCCGCCCGCCAGTTGCCGGGCAGTGCCGCGCCGGTTTCCCCCGCGCTGGTCTGCCTTGAAGACAGCCAGCCGGTTGCCCTCAACCAGCCCTTCTCCTGCAAAGAGATCGGCTGGCAGATCACTCTCACACCGGCGCCAGCGCTGGGGGCGGATGCCTCTGCCCAACAGTCACTGCTGTTTGCCCCGAGCCAATGGCTACTGACCGAGTGGGGCAATCTGGTGCGCCAACAGGGGAGCCGCCGAGGGGAGATCTGTCTGCCGGATGGCAGTTGCCAACCGCTGCCGGATGTCAACCAGCCGCCGCTGATCCTGCCATTTGGTCTGGACACTGTGCCCGTCACCCAGCCGGACCCAAGGCTGGTGCTGAGCCATGACGAGACCGCCAATCAGCTCGATCTGCCCGCTCTGCAACAGCAACTGGGCGACATCATCGACTATCTGGCCTTCCAGCTCGATGTGGCCCCGCCGACCCGCCTGTGGCAACTGGTGTGGCTGGGGCGGGATGTGGCGACTCGCTCCCTTGGCGGCGCAGCCGGAGATCAGGTGTTTATCGCCAACTACCCCACCGAGGCTGGCAAACCGACGCCACAGGCCCCCTTGCGCCTGCTGCGCACCTCGGCCCACGAGGCGGTGCACATCCTCAGCGATCGCCGCACCGCCCCCCAGCCTACCTGGGTCAACGAGAGCCTCGCCGAGTACCTCGCCATCAAGGCGCTGCGCCGCTTTCGGCTGCATCAGGTCACGGCGGTCAACGAGCTGGCCGAGCGGGGCAAACTGCTACCCCATAGCGAGAGCGGCCTCTATCGGGCCGCTCGCGAGGTGCTGGCGGGCGATCGATCCTACTACCCGCTCTTTTACGTCAAGGGGAGCGCCTTTTGGGAAGCGCTGGAGCGAGAGCTGCAACACAATGACGCCACCCTGGCCCGATTGCTACCCCAGCTGGGCTGGCTGCCGGATGGCCGCTTTGATGAGGCATCCTGCGAGCTGTTGGCGGGCGCCATCGGCTCGGACACCTGGCGCCGCCTCAGCCGCCACTATCTTGGCGAGCAGCAGTAACGCCGCAAACCGCAGCAACGAAAAAGGGAGAGCCATGGCTCTCCCTGTTACTAGGTGATGATTCAGATAGACCGGTATCAGGCCGGAGCACTCTCCTGCGCAGACGGCCCAAAGGAGCGCAGCCGCAGGAAGAACACCGGCAAGACCACCAGCACCATCAGGAAGAAGATACCGCCACCAAGGGGCTCGAACAGCACACCGCAGACAGCCATCAGGGCGGCCACCGTCATGCCGAGGCCAAGGGCCGCATAGAGCGCCTGGGTCGGGATCAACTGCTCGGCGGGCAGCTGGCGAGTCATGAAACGCACCGCCCCGAGATGACTCATGCCGAACGTGACCGAGTGGAGCAGTTGCCCCAACACCAGCACCCACAGCTCGGTCGAGGCCCCCAGCAATACCCAGCGCACCACACAACCTATGGCACCGGCGATAAAGAGGCTCTGGGCGCCAAAGCGCTGCAAGAAGCGCTTGTCGGCAGCAAACATGCAGATCTCCGCCACCACCCCGAGCGCCCACAAATAGCCGATGATGGTGCCGCTATACCCTTGCGCCTTCCAGTAGATGGCACTGAAACCGTAATAGGCGGCATGGCTCCCCTGCAACAAGGCCGTCAGCAGCAGGAAGCGGCGCACCGGCGCGCTGCGCAGGGTCGCCAGCAAAGAGGCCTTGGCCCGCTCGCCCTGACTATCCTGTGGCGCCGGATAGAGCGGCAGCCAGCTGAGCAGCAGCATCAGCACCAGCCCCGCCACCATGGTGTGCAAAATCCACTCGCTGCCGAAGTTGCCCACCAGCGCCCCCACCAGCGTCGAGGCGACGATAAAGGCGAACGAGCCGCACAGGCGCACCTTGCCGTAATCGAGGTGCGCCTGCACCACCATGCGGGTCGCCAGCGCCTCACCCACCGGCATCAGGGTCGGATAGATAAAGTTCGCCAGTAGGGTCAAGCCCACCAGCCACCAGAGGTTATGACTGAGGTAGAAACAGAGAAACGCCAGCAGACTGAGCAGGGAGAGTAATCGGGTAACCGGCAGCAGATGGCCCGCCCCCTTGATCTGCCCCATCACCATCAGGTTGCCGGCAAAGCGGATCGCCATCCCCGCCCCCAGCAGCAGACCTATCATCTCGGCGCTGACGCCCACCCCCTCCAGCCAGAGCGACCAGAACGGCAGATAGGCGCCGTAGACGAAATAGAAGGCGCCGAAAAAGAGCGCTAACCAGGAGAACGCGGGCATATGATCCTCTGCAACCGGATGACGGGAGCAGAATGATAACCCATCCGCCCCCACAGATCCCGATGGGGGCCCCGCAGAAAAATCGAAAAAACCTCAATAAAATTGAACTATTAGCGAAGGAGCAGGGTCTACTTGGTAACACCTCCTCCTGGTTAGTGTTGCAATCCTTCCACCCGCCCATGGCGGGTTTCTTTTTTGTCCCCTAATCACTTTTTTCATTACCTGGATCTGCAGAACGCATTCAAACTTAAATCCATCTTCACAACGAAAAATCATCTGGATACAACAAATCTTCGAGCTATCCTGCAACTCAAGATAAAAATACACCGGCGTTAAGCCGGTGTCAGGTGATAACTAGAACGGTACAAATCGAGCTTACGAGCTCTATGAACCTTCCTTTATTTATGCACCATACTTATCAACAAGATAATTTTTAATTTTTTTGGCATTGTCTAATGCATAATTTTGCATTTTACCATTTTTTATAATCTGATAACCAGAAAGAGCATCATCAGTTTCTGAACTTAAATTTAGTTCATACTTTCCTTCTTTACCTTTTCGATATGTTTTAATTTCATAAAAATAAGGATATTCTATACCATTATTTTCATAATTTACATTCCAGCGAAGAAGTATAGCAACATTCCTCTCTTTATTTACAGGAACAAAAAAAACAGACATTAATTCCACTGGTGCATCTGAATGATAAAAAGTATCAATCAAATGATTTTGCGTTCCCTTAGGTGACTCATACCCAAGATAAAACTCTATATCTTTTTTATCTGAAGTGCTTTGAAAGCAGATATATCCTTCATTGAAGGATATATCTCTGAAAGGGCCCTGAATAATTGCATTGTTGTTATTACCACACGCATGTGCATATGTTGAAAACAAAAAAATAAAAATGAACAGCAACCTACTTAAAATACTAGTCATATCATTCTCCCCCTGCCAATTCTTCTTCAATAAATTTAGCTTCACCTTCACGGCGGTCTCTTAGGCCCCGCTGGTTAGCCCATAACCTTTTCATACTCCTTAGTCTGGCAGGTATGTTTTTAATATTCCCTTTAGAAAAATCATCGCCTATTTCTCTCATTTCACGACGACTATCTATTGGATCCCCTATTTTCGGTTTTTTTAATGATGGACCTCTGTTATAAACCAATGACAATATGGCACCAGCACTATCTGGAGGTAGGTTAATAGCTTGTGGGTAAGTGTTGACAACAACTTGACAGTATCGTTCCTTTAAACGCATTGCCATATCTAGTGCTCGTTCTTTATCAATCGAAATGTCAGATAATTCATGAACAATAGCTCTTGCATTATCCCCTTTTTTACCAATTGCGGTTAACAAACGCTCCACCTGTGGAGCCGTATAATAATCACTCAACATAGTCCGTGCTGATGAGATTTCTTGTTGTCCTAAATCGTACCCATACCCAATAGTAACGCCACTTGACTGATCTCCTTTGGGGACATATGGTTTGGGCATGTATGCTTCCCAAGACAATATAAATTCCGCAGATTTTTTAGAAATTCTATAAATCCCAAGAGTGGTATTAAAATCGATTGTATCCCCGCTTGGGTGCTGCTCTGTTATTAATGCCATTATTCCTATTGGTGAAAAATGCCAAACCTCTTTCTCCAGCTTTAACTTGGTCGCACTCTGCATCCACTCCAGCTTATCGATACGCTGCTTTTCATGATCAACCAGTAAATCAAAGTTTGGCAGGCCAATCTTGGTCATAAGCTTATCCAGCCATTGATAACTGCTGGCTGAAGACTTTTCATACCACTCGCTGAGATGTTTGACAATGAGCTTGTGCAACTGCTCACTGTTTTTCGGATTGCTCAAAGCGGCATGAATTTCGCCGCTGCTCAGCTTGCCATCCTTATTCTTATCAAAGCTTTTCACCAAATCAGTAAAAAGGGAAGGCGGCGCATCGGGATCCAGATAACCGTCGGAGCCACTACCATCAACCTTTTTAAAACCGATCTTCAACCAGTCATGCTGACTCAATAACTCAACTTGCTCATTATTGACATATTTATCTGATGAGACACAAATCCACTCCTGCTTGGCAGCATCCTTTTCCAGCTTGGGTGATTCAACCAGCGCTTCCTTGCTTTTATCCTTGGTTGCCACCCACTTGGATTTGCCTGCCTCACTCTTCTTCTCATGGAGGATCAAATCGGCAGGCACTTTGGCATAGATTGCACCACCTTGCGTTCCCGCCTTGTTGGCCAGAACATCGTCCAGACGGGGATCTTGAGTAAACACCTCAAGATGAACCTGATGCTTGCTCTGTTTGCCCCCAATCAGGGACCCCGGTGTTTCCACCAAGCCGAGATAGCCTATGGTTTCACCCGCAGCAATTACCACGGGAGATGGCAGCACATATAGCTCGTCGAGATGGGAAGGGGGAAGCCTTTTAGCTTTGATAAATTCATCTTCAACGCACACCCAGGCGAGACCACAATTCCCCTGAGCGTCACTCCCACTCGGCATGACATATTTGCATCTGGCCATCTTGCGCGCTTTATCACCAATCCAATGGAATTCGAGTTGGTGGGCATCATACTGCAACTTGGTGCCAGCTGGCAGTGAGACATTGCCACCGCCAGCCATCAAGCGACCACTTTTATCATCCAAGACAGGATCTGCACGCCCAGCCATGTCCTTCAATAGCTCTGCATCTATCTGATCGAATAGCCAGGTTGGCACATTGGGCTTGATAAAGGTCACGGCATCCGGGCTATTGGCGATCCAGACTGAACTCCCTTCACTGACCAATACACCCGCCTTTTCAGCCTCTTTTATCTGGGCATTGGACAGCTTACTCTTGATCTTTACCTTGATAAAATCATACTCCTTGCCCCCAACACTTCCCTTTTTTTGGGGAGTGCTGCTATCCATCTCCAGTTCAGTATCCTTAGGCAAAGTGAAACGGGGCAAGGCAGCATCGGCACGCTGCTGCTCTGCATCAGGATTCGCATGGGGAACAGAATTGCGAGCATTCCAACCCTTTTTCAACACCAGCTTCTCGGTACTTTGGTACTTATCCCAAGGCAACAGGTGCATATAGAGCGAATAAAAGGTGAACTCGTTTTTAGCTTTTGTTTCTGCATTGATTTCACAATATTCGTGTTGGACTAGACAGAAGCAGTTGGAATAACGCAGTGACTCCCCCTGAAATTCAGAGGTCAGATAATCCTTCATCATCCGAAAAGCCACGACTTTGCCGTCAGCAATGGCTCGGACAGGATATTTATCCTTGCACCAGGGGGCGCTCTGGTCGCTGATATGAATACCACCGTGCCATTTGTTGTGATTGCCAAGGAGATAATGACCGGATTTTTCGCCATTAATAAGTGCAGTCAGCGCTTTGACATCCTTGAATTCTTCACCTTTGGCAGTGAGGATGGGAAATGCAAACTTCATGCTTTCTCCTTATTCAGAAAAGAGATAGAACGCAGCGGGCTTCTCTTCTTTCAAGAGCGCCTCCATCGCCTTCTCGGTAGGAATGGCCTGGACCAGTTCAACCAGTTCCGGGGCTTTGACCACCTCAACCCCTTTGGGAGTAACGGGAGCCTGACCAGCCCAGCCAGAGCCTGCTCCCGGGCTGCCGCCGGCATTGAGTTTGATGGCGGGGCCGACCAGCTTGATGCCACTCGGGTCAACTTTCACAAAACTACCGCCGCCCTTGAGAGTGATCTCGGAGCCCGCCTCCAGCACCAGCTTGTCACCCACCTTGATATGCACCTCTTCACCCGCTTCCACCAAGAGAGATTGGCCTAGCTTCTGATGCAGGGAGGCATCCACCGTCAGCGAATAGTCCGCCTTGATGTGGTCGCGTTTTTCACCTTCAACTGTCAGGTGGTCATTGCCGAGGCTGGGCGGAGCGCCATCCTTGCCCGGCACCTTTCTGATGCGGGTGACCCGATCAAAGTCGATATCCCGATGCTCGTCATGCTTGATGTGCCAAGCGGCGTCGTTCTCTATCAGCACATTCAGGTCTTTCTGACCGTGGATATAAATCTCTTCCTGCCCCGCCTGGTCTTCAAAACGCAGCTCGTTGAAACCCTCGCCCTTGTGAGTTTCGGTGCGTAGCACGGTGCGAGTCTTGTTGGCCGGTAAGTCGTAAGGTGGCCGGTTGGTGGCATGGAAGGTGCGACCGGTCACGATGGGCTGGTCGGGGTCACCTTCGAGGAAAGAGACGATAACCTCATGACCGATGCGCGGAATCGCCATCATGCCATATTGGCCACCGGCCCAGCCCTGGCTTACTCGCACCCAGCAGGAGCTCTGGTCGTTACTTGAGCCGTAGCGGTCCCACGGGAATTGCAGCTTCACCCGGCCATGCTCGTCGCAGTAAATCTCCTCCCCCTCGGGGCCGACCACTATCGCGATTTGCGGGCCATCCACCATCGGCTTGTAGGGCGCCTCGGGGCTGCCAATGCGGGCGCGCCAGGTGGTGCTCGCTTTCACTACGCCAAATTCGTTGTAATAGACTGTCGGGCCGCTGCCGCCCTCCTCTTCCAGGGCCTGGGGTTGTTCGCCGGTATGGCGGATATGAACGATTTGCCAATCGGTGTTGAGACTGCCGTTGGGGTGTTCGGTCAATGAAAAGTGCTGACCCGGTAGCAGAGCTGCGCTGTTGGACTTGCCGCTGCCCGCCACCGCGTCGTTGCGCAGGGCATCGAGCCGATGCTGGGCAAACGCCTTGCCGCTCGGGTCCACTTTGTAGCGACCCGGGTAGTCGAAGTGCTGGTAGGTGTCGCGCTGATGCTCAAGCTCTGCGCCCTGCTTTTTGTGGGAGAGGCCATAAGCCGGGGTCTTGAAGCTGTAGTCTTTGAGTTCTACATCCGAGGGGCGCACCGCCTCGCGGTAGTGGAACTGGCGCACGTAAGGGCCTTGTTCCAGCGAGCGGTTGCCGAGGTTGAAAAAGAGCTCGGGGCCGGCGGTCAGGGCAGCCGCATCGTCGGCAAAGACGATGCGGTGTTTGCCTGCTTCAAACTCGTGGAAGTAGAACAAGCCCTCTTCGGCGGCCAGGCGATTCACAAAATCGAGGTCGGTCTCGCGATACTGGACGCAATACTCCCGTTGGGCGTGCTCGCTTTTCAGGGCAAAGGCGTAATCGGTAATGCCGTGCTCTTGCAGCAAGATGCTGAGGATTTCGTCAGGCTTCTGGGCCTGAAAGATACGGGAGTTCTGACGCAGGCCCAGTCGCCACAGCGCTGGTTTGACTTGCAGCTGATAGCGGGTTCGGCGAAAGCCACTGTCCCCTTGGGCAAACTCGCTCACTACCCCGCAGACCCGGCGTTGCAGCTCGCCGTTGTACCACACCATCAGCTCGCATGGCTGGTCCAGCACGGCGCCAAAGTCGACATCAGGCTGACTACTTGCCAACTCCAGCTGCAGGTTGAACGGCCGGTTCAGCCCCTCATCCAGCTGGAAACTGGCCACCACGAAGGTGCTCTCGGGCAGCGCCCCCACCTTGACGGTAAATTGCAATCCGGTTTGATTAGCCATGGCTCTCCCCTCTTGTCACGGCCAAGCTGTGCCTGAGCCCTTGCCAACTCTTGCGCCCACACACACCCTCGCCGCGCAGCCACGCTACCGCCCTCTCCGGTGCCGCAAGGGCCACCAAAGATAAGGGGGTTATCAGGTTACGAGCGGTTCGGGTCTGCATCACAGGACACCCTTTAGTGCTTTGCCATCCCTCCGCGCTCACCGGCTGGGCATCAAACCCCGGCAGGGGGATGGCAAAACAGAAAAGCTCCAGCCAACCCGTTGGCCAGGCTGGAGAAAATGCACAGTACAAGAAGCCGGTTGAACAACCGGCTCAAAGACACATAACTACTTACAAGGAATACCAAAGTACCGAAGCAAGGCTTACGCCTCGATGGGGGCGCGCCAGTCGTCCGCACCGGAAGTACCGGCAACGGTGTGCTCCCAGTCAATCTTGCGGTAAGCCATGGAGACCTGGATAAGTTGAGTGAAGTCAGACTTCGCCGGGTCCTGGCAGTGGGGCATCTGGCAGTCGATGTCAACGATGGTGGCATCGGTCAGCACGGTAGAGAAGAAGTGCTCCTGCTTGCCCTCAACAGAGGTGCGGTACCACTTCAAGGTCACTTTCGGCAGCATCTCGCCGGAGGCCAGGGAGTTGTACATCAGCGGTACGGCTTTGTTCAGCGCAACAGTGAACTTGAACGGCTTGTGGACACGCTGACCGGCAGGCTGGCCGGATTGCGGGTCGGTCGGGACAGTGACAACGTGTTGGAACTCTTGCACCAGCATCTCGTCTTCGTGACCTTGTACGAAGATGTTGCCGACGGAATCGGAGGTGAAGGCACCGGCGGTGATATTGCCCTGGGTTTTACCTTCGATGCTGATATAACATGGAGTTGGCATGGGTATGCTCCTAAATAGATTGGTTAAACGAGATAGCACTCGACCAAACCTTTAGCAGCGACCATGCCACTTTTTTACTCCTTATTTATCAGTGAATTACACTCAACCAGTTCTCGCTCGGCGCACATAAATGCAATAAGTTGCGCAATGTCATCACACTCACTGGCAAAACTGACCTTTTCAGTAATTTCATCTGCGTAATGAGCAAGCTTTTGCGTTAGGCAGCATCATGCACTGTCATCATCCACATTTTCGATCTGGGCCGTGTCAATGTTCAGTCTGACAACCCCCTGCATCAGCGCCCAGGATATCGCCTGATTTTTGCTGCTTGCCCCCAGCTTCTCCGCGATCCGCTCAAGATGGAAAGTGACGGTTCTGGGCTTGATCCCCAGGATCTGGGCAATATCGCTCACTTGCTTGCCTTCGGCGGCCCACTGGCACACCTCCTGCTCCCGTAACGTCAGCTCTTCCTGAGGCTGCTTCACACAAAGACATATACGGGCCACCGCCTCAAAGACATGCACAGCCAGCCAGCTTAAAAAAGGAGTGGCAGTCAGCCACTGATGTTCGGTTCGGGGCGTGCGAGTGATCAATGACAACAAGCCAACATGGCCATTTGCCCCGCGCCAGGGAATCGTGATCCCGTCGCGCAGCCCCATCTCTTGTGCCTGCAGCATCACCTCCAGCCCCGCAATATCCTGCTGCTCGCAACACTCGGTGATGAGGTTGGCCCAAAGGATTGGGGTGCTCTGGTTCATTCCTTTGCGCACAACAGGATCTACCGTAAAGAAACGCTGTTTGTCATAGGTCTGCACCCACTCGGTAGGGCAGCCGTTGAAAATCCTCACGTCAGGACGCTGAATCGAACTGGGAAAGATGAATCCCAGCCGGAAGTGGTCAAATCCCATCTGCTGGCTCAGGGTGCGCAGCAGAGTCACTATGGTCTGCTCGTCAGAGGCCTCATTGAAGCGGGCTATCAGCTCAAGGGCGTCGGCAATGTCGAGAAAATAGTTCGATGTCGAAGTCAAAAGCGAGGCACACCCATTGTAAAGAATTACTAAATGTCATTAACAATGAATCAAATAGCATAATATCTCGCCAACACAAAGAAAAAGGCGAAGCCAATGAATAACATAGCGTGGCTGGGTCACATCACGCCTGGCTACATGTATAAAAAATCCCCGCCTGTCAGGGCGGGGATCCGGTGCGGGCAACAGCCCTCGATCACTGCGTGTATTGTCTCTCTTTAGAATACGTATTTGACCCGTGCACTCAGGTTGCGGCCCGCTTCGGTCATCAGGCTGTTATCGGAGCCCTCGGCACGGCCGGCGATGCGCTCGTAGCTGGTGTACTCCTTGTCAAACAGGTTGAAGACCCCGACGTTGAGTTGCAGATCGGTCATCGGGTTGAACTGGGCATACATATCCACCACGCCCCAACCGGCCGCCTTCTCATACTCCTTGCCATTCGCATCCTTGCGCACCTTGTCCATGTCATCGGCAAAGCGCAGCGCTGTGTTGAAGTTCCACTGGGCCTGCTCCAGACGCACACCGACCGAGCCGTTGAGCGGGCTCAGGCTGTTGATGTAGTTGCCATCGCCATCCTTGCCGTCGATGTAGGCGAGGTTGCCCCAGACATTGACGATATCATTGAGCCAGTAATCCGCCTTGGCTTCGACCCCTTTGGTGGTCGCCTTGCTCAGGTTCTGATACTGGTAGACGGCGGTGCGCCCCTCTTTGCCCACTTCGACCATCTCGATGAAATCATCGAACTTGTTGTAGAAGCTGGCCACTTCGTAGCTGAAGCCGTTGTGGCTGCCACGCACACCGAGATCGATCCCGTCACTGCTCTCCGGGTTGAGATTCGGGTTGGGCTCGATGCGATAGCCGTAGGCCTGATGGTTCAGGGTGGAGAAGGCGCTGTCATACATGGGCGCCTTGAAGCCGTGGCTGTACTGGGCGAACAGGTTGGCCGCCTCGTGTGCCTTGAATACCAGCCCCAGCTTGGGCGAAAGCTCCCCTTCCGAGAATTTGTGCAGTTGATCGCCGGTGTAGGCGGGATCGTTGTCCGGCGTCATCCGGTAGTAGTCATAGCGGGCGCCCGGGGTCAGCACCCAGCGCTCGCCAAACTTCATCTCGTCGAAGACCCACAATGCACCACGCTCGCTGGTGGTGGCCGGGAAGCTCAGCTCGCTGTAGCCGACAAAATCGTTCGGTTTGGTCGGCCCTTTGTAACGGGTACGTTCATTGTCGGTGTGCTCGTACTCGGCCCCCCAGGCCAGACGATGGTTAGCCACCGCCTTGTGGAACTGCAACTGGGCCCCGAGGTTCTTCTGATCAAACACGTTGTGATCCAGCGAGTTCTTGGTCACATAGGGGTTGCCTGGCATCACCGGGTATTTGGACGAGGCGTACTGATCCATCGTCTGCTTGGTGCGTCCGAAGTAGAGCTTGGTATCCATCCGGTCGGCCCAACCCTGATTCAGTGCGATGCCGTGATCCAGCACCAGCGAGAGGTTGTCGGTCTGCTTGTCGGTGATGGGCTGATCGAAAACCTGCGCCATCCTGCTACCGACCTTGTTCAACTTGATCGCATCCGGCTCCTCGCCATCGGTCAGGTAGTCGACAGTCAGCTTGAGGAACTGCTCATCGGAGAGATTCCACTTGCTCTTGAGCAGCAGGGCGTGGGTACCAATATCGAAGTCGTTCTTGGTGGAGTCGTAATTCTGGGTCACCCCGCCATCGCGCCAGGTGTAGCGAAGCAGGTTCTCCACCTCGCCGGTACGCAGGGCGCCGGTAAAGCCGGCCATCTTCTGGTGGCTGCTGGAGGCGTAACCGCTGGTCACATCCAGATAGCTATCCTTGCCCTTGAGGAAATCGCTGGCATCCTTGGTGGTGATGGCAATCACGCCACCCAGCGCATCGGAGCCATAGGCAGCAGAAGCAGGCCCCTTAGCCACTTCCACCTGCTTGATCATGTCGGTATCAAAGTAGTTCTGGCCGACCCCGCCCTTGCTGTAGGCATCGTTCTGGCGCACGCCGTCACGCACCACCTTGACCCGGTTTTCACCCATGCCGCGGATGACGAAGGTCTGGGCATCCCCCTGACCACCGAGCACGGTCACACCGGGCTCGTAGCGGAACAGATCGGCGACATTGGTGACGACCTGCTCTTCAATCTGCTTGGCGGTGATCACCGAGATGGGACCGGAGACATCTTCCAGTTTTTGCTCCATCCGTGAGCCGCTGACAACCACGACTTCATCCGCCTTCTGGGTGGCAGCAAAGACTTGGGAGGAGAGACCGGCCGCCACGGCGAGGGCAACCAGAGAGAGTGCGTTATGATGGGTCACAGCGAATCCTTATTGAGAACGATTATCAAACAGGCCGCATCTTACTTGCCCCTCGCCAAAGATCAATAAAAAGAATCATTATCATTTAAAAAATGAAAGGTTGGTTTTAAACTGCCTGCCATTGCGATTCCAACCCTGTTTTCTACCCAGCGATGCTGCGCATCCTGGCCTATCTGCCGTGAGATCCCATGATGAAACGACTTCCCCTGCTTGCCCTGCCGTTGTTACTGGCAGCCTGTGCCACCCCCAACCAGCCGACCGTTTCATCACAACTACAGACGCTCTATGACTACCAGCTGAGCAGTGATGGAGCCGCAGACCTGACGCTGGCGCAGGCGCTCGCTCGCATTGCCGACGCCGACATCATTCTGGTGGGCGAGTTGCACACCCATCCCGCCGTGCATCTGCTGCAATCGCGTCTGCTGAGCGGGCTCTACACCGCCGGTCAGCAACACGGGCGGCCGCTGGCCCTCTCCATGGAGCAGTTCAGCCGCGCCGATCAGAAGACGCTGGATGCCTATCTGGCGAACCAGATTGGTGAAGCGGCGTTGATCCGCGAAGGCAACGCTTGGCCCAACTATCCGAGCGACTACCGCCCGCTGGTGGAGTTTGCCAAGGCGCACCGGATGCCGGTGATCGCCGCCAACGCGCCCAAGCCGCTGGTGAGCTGTATCGGTCAGGAGGGGCCTGAATGGCTCGACAAACTGCCCACCGCACGCCGCAGCCAGCTGGCCCGCGAACTGACTCTGGGGGATGATCCCTATCGCCAGAAGTTTATGGCCTCCATGCACCACGGCGATGCCGACAGCAACGCCCGTCGCTTCGCTGCCCAGACCAGCTGGGACGACACCATGGCCGAGAGCATGGTGGATTATCTGGCCAAGCACCCGGGCCAGCAGATCATGCACATCGCCGGCAATTTCCACGTCGAGGGGGGGCTTGGGCTCGCCAGTCGCATCGCCAGTCGCAATCCGGCACTCAAGGTGGCACTGGTTGTACCCCGGATAAATGAGACCCCCGTTGCAGGTCGAGCAGCCGATGTGCTGGTAACCGTCATGCCGCTGCCGAAGCGCTGGCAAAGCAGTACCGAGATGAAGCAAGATATGGACGCGCTGCATCAATCCCGCAGCCGTGACTGCAGCCAGTGGCTGCAACCCTAATCTTCAAGGAAACGGCGGGTCGAATATGGATGTATTACTGATCATCGATGTGCAGCAAGGGGTCATGAAAGCGACCCACTACCAGCAACAACAAGTGCTGGCCAATATCAACCGGGCTGCGGCCCACATCCGGCAGCACCATGGCCGGGTCATCTATATCCAGCATGACGATCTGCCGGGTGGCGAGCTGGAACCCGGCACCTCGGGCTGGCTGCTCCACAGTGCGCTACAACCCGCCAAGGGGGATAGCCGGGTACGCAAGGAGGCATGTGACAGCTTCCTCGACACCGAGCTCGCCTTCCTGCTGGCCGAGCAGCCCGTCGATCGGCTGATCCTCTGTGGTAGTAATACCGATTTTTGCGTCGACACCACAGTGCGCAGTGCCACCGCCCATGGCTTCGAGGTGCTGGTGCTGAGCGATGGCCACACCACGGCCGATCGGCCCCATCTGAACGCTGCGCAAATTATCGAGCACCATAACTGGATGTGGCAGCACCTCACTTTGCCGCAGGGACGCTCGGTCACCTTGCTCACCACTGACGAGCTGCTGGCAGTAACACCTGCCCTGCAGCCATGTTAATCTGCGAGCCCCGCTTCGTTTCTCACTGGAGTCTGTCGTGCGACTGTTGTCTGCCACCCTGTTGTTGATTGTTCCCCTGCTGTCGGCCTGCTCCAGCTTGCCCGGCCAGAAGTATGATGGGCCGGAACCCCTGTTTCTGACCCACATCAACGGGGAGGGGAGCAAGCGGTTTACCTTTGAAGCCGCGCCCAACGACACCTTGCCGCGCGGCCTCTCGGCAGCTCAGAGCCAGCGGCTGCTGGAGCAGCGGGAGGCGTTGCAGGAGAACCTGCTGACCGAGACGTTGGCGACGAAAAAGTACTGCCGGGAAGGGTACATCGTGCTGAGCCAGACCTCCTGGAAGGTGCGGGGAGAGTGCAACGAGACGGCCACCGACGCCGATCGCCGCGCCTTTCCCAACAAGGCCTCCTGGCAGGATTGAACAAGCCGGATGAGATAACGCAATAAAAACGGGCAGCCCAGTGGCTGCCCGTTTTGTTATGACTGCTGTCGTGACCGACAGGGATCGTCAGACCGGCGCATCGGCCGGGCTGGTGAGCTCGGCACCGTTGTCGATACGCTTGTGCCCTTCCACCAGATGGACGAAATCCACCAGCTCGTCACCGGAGACGGCGAACGCCTGGCCGAAGCCCTTGACGAACAGCCCCTGCTCCGGCTTGAGGCGGAACAGTTTGAAATCCTTGAGGTTGGAGAGACCCTTGATGATCTCGCCAAAACGCCCTTCCAGTGCCGCCACCGCCTTGCTCCAGCGGGCGTCGTCACGGGCGACCACTTCGGCTACCGCATCGAAGGTCAAGCGCTTGCGGGCAAACAGCTCGCGGGCACCGCTCTCATCCTCGATCAGCATCAGGGATACCCGGGGCACCTGTTGCAGGTTGCGGGCGTGGCGGGCGATCTCGGAGATCAGCACATAGTAGCCATCCTCCTGTAGCACGAACGGGGCATAGCTGGCGTTGGGATTGCCTTCGCCATCGACGGTGGCGAGCTGCAGGGTACGGCAACTGTCGCGAAACTCGCGGATTTCCGGTTGCAGGCGGTTCTGCAGACGCTCCTGACGTTCACTCATGCTTTGACTTCCTCTTGAGAGTTGTGGCGCAGCGCCATAAAACGGGTGACCTGATCGGCCAGCAGCTGACGTTTCTCGTCGCGACCCAGATAGACCTTGAAGATGCAGCGGCCGGAGTGACCGAAGAACTGGAAGGAGTGCCCCTCCTTGCCCATGAACAGCTTGCTGACCAGCGCAATCCCCGCCACGTTGTCGAGTTTGAGGTGACCATGCAGCTCACCGTCGCGGCCCATCAGGTTGTAGTAACCACGCGCATCTTTACCCTTCGGGAAAGGCGCCTTCACTTCGAAAATGGAACCTTCGGATTCAACGATGGTGGTCACCGGGCCCCAGTCGGCCAGATCTTCCAGCAGACCTTGTGCGCGATCGGCAGGCAACAGGGTCACCAGCTCGGCGGGCAGATGGCGAACCACCTCCCATTCGCTGATGGCAAGCTGGGCCGCCAGGGTGGACGGATGAGCGCCGGGATCCTGCTCCAGCAGCGCGTGAATGCGTTGTGCAATGCTCATGTTTTCTCCCTCTGCGAGACCATGTCGTCCCGCTGTTTATCATGGCGGCTACTCTAATAAAGCACCGGGACCAATGCAATTGATAATTGCTATCATTATCAGTGCAATTTATTCAAAGCCTTGATATTCTCCGCGGCACACCCGTTTCATCCACCCCTTTGGAGGTTAGCATGGGCCGTCGTCTTGCCCTCGCCATCACCCTGCTCTGCAGTTCACTGCCCCCCTTCTCTGCCGTTGCCACCGACGGACAGCAAGAGCGTATCGTCAGTATCGGTCCGGCCACCACAGAACTCATTCTGGCACTTGGCGGTGAATCGAGCCTGATCGCCACCGATGTCAGCAGTCCCTTGCCAAAAGGGTTGCCCAAGGTGGGCTATCACCGGGCGCTGGCCGCCGAAGGTATCCTGAGCCTCTCCCCCACCCGACTGGTGGGCAGCGACGAGATGGGCCCGGCCCCAACCCTGGATCAGCTGCGCCGTGCCGGGGTCAAGGTGGAGGTGCTGGATACCGCGCCGACTCTCGCCAACCTCAACCAGCGCATCGACACCCTCTCCAGCCTGCTGGGCGATAAAGCAGCTGGCGATCGCCTGAAGGCAGAGATCCAGGCTCAGACCGATCAGCTGGCGGCGCAAGCCAAACAGAACAAACCGCTCAAGGTCGCCTTCCTGCTGCTGCACAAGGGGCAACCCACCAGCATCGCCGGGGGTGACACCACCGCCAGCGCGCTGATCTCGCTGGCAGGCGGCATCAATCCGGTCGCCGAGTTGCGCAACTACAAGCCGGTATCCGCCGAATCCCTCATCGAGATGCAGCCCGATCTGGTGCTGGTCAGCGGTCGTGACTGGCAGCAATATGCCGATCCGGCCAAGGTGCTGGCAGAAGTGCCGGCACTGGCCGCTACCCCGGCTGGCAAGCGCAACGCCATTCACGCCATCGACGGCCACGCCCTGCAAGGGGGGCTGAGCCTCAACTCCCTGCAACAGGCGAACCAGATCGCCCAGTGGATCAAGCAGGGGTCATGATGCGGTTGTCCCTCTCCTGGCTGCTGCTCTTCACCACGGCCGCACTGGCGCTGCTGCTGCTCGGTTCGCTGGCAACCGGCCCCATGACCCTCACCTTGGGCGAGAGTCTGCGGGCGCTGTTTGCCGGGCAGGAGAGCGGAATTGAAACGCACAAGCTGTTGATCGTACAAGGGATCCGCCTGCCGCGTACCCTGCTCTGCATCGCGGTTGGCGGGATCCTCGGACTCTGTGGCGCCGTGATGCAGGGGCTGTTTCGCAACCCCCTGGCTGACCCCGGCATCATCGGGGTCTCCGGCGGTGCAGCGCTCGGTGCTGCGCTCGCCATCGTGCTGCTGGCCCCTCTTGCACCACAATATGGCCAGCAGTTGCAAGCCACCATCGGGGTTGGCCTGCTGCCGCTGCTCGCCTTTCTCGGCGGTGCGCTCACCACCACCTTGGTCTATCTGCTCGGCACCCGTGAAGGGGGCACCTCGGTCACTGTCATGCTGTTGGCCGGGGTAGCCATCACAGCGCTCTCCGGCGCGGTGATCGGCCTGCTCACCTATCTGGCGGACGATCAGATGCTGCGCAACCTGAGCCTGTGGCAAATGGGAACGCTGGCGGCAGGCAAACCGGCCGATGTGACGCTGGCCCTGCTCACACTGGCGGCGCTGCTGTGGCTCTTTATGCGCGATGCCAATCCCCTTAACGCCTTGCTGCTGGGTGAAGGAGAGGCCCGTCATCTGGGGGTCAATGTGCAGTCCCTCAAGCGCCGCCTTATTCTGCTTACCGCGGCGGGTGTCGGGGTGGCGGTGGCGGTATCGGGGATGATCGGCTTCGTCGGGCTGGTGGTGCCCCATCTGGTGCGCCTGCTGGCAGGCCCCAATCATGTCAGGTTGCTGCCACTCTCGGCCCTGCTGGGCGCCGCCCTGCTGCTTGCTGCCGATATGCTGGCCCGCACCCTGCTGGCCCCGGCCGAACTGCCGGTGGGCATCATCACCGCCCTGCTCGGCGCCCCCTTCTTCATCTGGCTGCTGGTAACAGGCCGCCGCGCCCTTTGATACGGACTGTTATGCAACCACTCTCATCCTCACTCTCCTCCCCCCTGTTGACCTGCTCCCGGCTCAGCCTGCGCCGTGGCCAGCGCCAGATCCTGGATGGGCTCGATCTCAACCTCGAGAACGGCACCCTCACCGCCCTGCTCGGCCCCAACGGGGCGGGCAAGAGTTCGCTGCTCAAGTGCCTGACCGGCGAGCTGGAATATGAGGGCGCCATCACCCTGTTTGGCGCGGATCGCCAGCAGTGGGACAGCAGCCAGCTGGCCCACCGGCTCGGGGTATTGCCGCAAAGTTCGTCCCTCAACTTCCCCTTCCTATGCGAAGAGGTTGTTGCCATGGGGCGCTTGCCCCACAGTGAACCGGCGGCGCGGCGCGACGAGATAGTGGCGGCGGCCATGACCCATGCCGGGGTCGAACATCTGGCCAAGCGGCTCTATCCGGGACTCTCCGGCGGTGAGCGGCAGCGGGTGCAGTTTGCCCGGGTGCTGGCGCAGATCTGGCAAGCCCCCTCCCCGACCGATCAGGCCGAGCAACCCCGCTTGCTGCTGCTCGACGAGCCCACCTCGGCGCTGGATCTGAAATACCAGCATCAGCTGCTCACCATGGCGCGCGCTCTGGCCAGCCGCAATACTGCAGTGCTGGTGGTACTGCACGATCTCAATCTGGCGGCACGCTATGCCGATCGACTGGTGATGCTGGAGCGGGGCAAACTGATGGCCGATGGCACGCCAGCCGAGGTGCTCACCCCTGATCTTATCGCCCGCCTCTATGACTACCCGGCACAGGTGATCCACCATCCCGAGAGCGGCCTGCCGATGGTGGTGTGACAGGGCCCCCACAAGCCCGGAGATCTGGCTGACGGGGAGAGATAAAAAACGATTTCATTTAATGCCGCCAAAGGCCGTAAACTGCATTGAAATTCATCACAGCTAAATAAGTGGTGTGAAAACCCTCACACTTTGCTCAGGTAAAATCCCCGCAGCATCTTCGTCTCCTTATAATGAGGCCGCCTCACAGAAGGCATAACTCATTGATGCTACGGAAGAATTACAATGAAAAATATCAACAAGACCCTACTGGCTGCCGCCATCTCCCTCGGGATGCTGGCTGGCTGCAACAGCGACGACGATTCAAAGGCAGCTGATCCCATGGTTCGTTTTGCCACCTTCAACCTCTCTTTTGACCGCACTGCTGCCGGTATGCTGACCGGCGAGCTGGCGCTGACCCGCACCGCGCAGGATGCCCTGCTGGCGCGTCTTGCCGAAGGTAGCCTGAAAGGTACGGAAAAAGAGAAAGCCGAACATGTACAGCAGATCCGCAATGTCGCTGAGATCATCCAGCGCAATCGCCCGGATGTGTTCCTGCTCAACGAATTCGACAACGATGGCAAGGGTGAAAACACCACCGATCTGAAAGCCTTCAACGACAACTATCTGGCCCACGCCCAGCACCCTGAAGTGACCGCTATCAGCTATCCGGTGCTGCAGAACTTCGCCACCAATACCGGCCTGCAGAGCGGCTATGACCTCAATCTGGACAACCAGATTACCGCTGATGATGGCTGGGGCTTTGGCAACTACCACGGCCAGTACGCTTTTGCCGTGATGTCCAAGTACCCGATCGATACCAAGCAGATCCGCACCTTCCAGAACTTCAAGTGGAAGGATATGCCGAACGAGAAGAACCCTGTTATCGACGACTGCAACAACGCCAAGGCACCGATCCCGGCCAGCCGTGTTTGTGGTGGTAGCTGGTATGCCAGTGAGGTTTGGGATAAATATCCCCTCTCTTCCAAAAACCACGCTGATGTGCCGGTACGGATCAAGACCGACAAGGGTGAAGAGGTCATTCACTTCCTGATCTCCCACCCGACTCCGCCGATTTTTGCCAACGCGGCTGGCCACACTATCAAGCACAACCGTGCCGAGATCGCCTTCTGGAACGACTACGTCCAGGGTCTCAACTACATGACCGATGACAAGGGCACCAAAGGTGGCCTGGCCAAAAACGCCAAGTTCGTTATCGCAGGCGATCTCAACGCCGACCCGCAAATCGGCGACGGCGATCTGAGCGCCATTCAGGATCTGCTCAACAATCCGCTGATGAATCAGGCCATTACCAACGGCACCCTGATCCCCGTCAGCGAAGGGGGACCCGAGTGTGTGGCAAGCAAAGACACGTGCACACGCTACCCTAATCGTCCCACCCCGGAGCGCATCACCAACTCCAGCGGGCTGCAGCTGGATCACGTCATCCCCTCTGCCAACCTCAATGCGGTCAAGAGCGGCGTCTTCTGGCCTGCCAGCTTCGAGGCCGGTTACCATCTGGTGTACAGCGTTATCGATGGCAAACCCAATATCGCCAAGGGTGTCAGCTCGGATCACCGTATGGTATGGGTCGATCTCAAACTCGATTGAACCACACTCTGATAGCCAATTCGGGGGCCTCTGGCCCCCTTCTTGTTGCTGCTATTGTTGCTGCAATATGGCCAGCACGACCGCTGTCTCGGCTGCCATCCTGAACAACCAGAGAGTGACGACCTGTTTGCCTGCCAACCGGCTCAACAGATCGTGCGCTACCCCACCATTCTGATAACCCTGCCTTGCAAGGGGGTATGGGGTTTGCTAATACTCCGCGTCCAGTAAATGCCCCCTTTTTATCTGGACAGTGAGCCATGGCCTTTGAACAATTCACTCTGGTGATCTCGCTGTTCCAGCAGCTCTGCGTCTATCTGGTGATCGCCTGGCTGCTCTCCAAGACGCCGCTGTTCATGCCGCTCACTCAGGTGACCCTGAGCTGGCCCCACAAGATCCTCTGCTACCTCATCTTCTCCGGCTTCTGCGTCATGGGTACCTACTTTGGTCTGAGGGTAGAGGACTCCATCGCCAATACCCGTGCCATCGGCGCCGTTCTGGGGGGCATTGTCGGCGGCCCGGTGGTGGGGCTGCTGGTGGGGCTAACCGGCGGCATCCACCGCTACTCGCTGGGGGGCTTCACCGCGCTGGCCTGCACCTTCTCCACCATCGCCGAGGGGCTGCTCGGCGGACTGGTGCACCGCCACTTCGTCGCCCGCCACCGGCTCGATCTGCTGTTCAGCCCCTGGGTGGTGGGGTCGGTGGCCCTGGTCGCCGAGCTGATGCAGATGGGGATCATCCTGCTGGTGGCCCGCCCCCTCGATGATGCCATCCACCTTATCGAGAACATCATCGCCCCCATGCTGGTGGCCAATACCCTGGGGGCCGCCATGTTCATGCGGATGATCCTCGATCACCGCGCCATGCTGGAGAAGTACTCGGTCGCCTTCTCCGCCCGCGCCCTCAAGATCGCCGAGCGGGCGATGCGGGTGCTGGACAAGGGGTTCACTCAGGAGGCGTGCCAGCAGATGGCGCGCATTCTCTACGAGGAGACAGGAGTCGGCGCCGTAGCCATCACCGATCGGGAGAAGCTGCTCGCCTTTATCGGCATCGGCGAGGATCACCACCTGCCGGGCACCGCCATCAACTCCCAGCACACCTTCAAGGCGATCCAGCACAACGAGGTGGTCTATGCCGACGGCAACCTCATCCCCTACAGCTGCACCCTCCACCCCGGCTGCAAGCTCGGCTCCTCGCTGGTCATTCCGCTGCGGGGGGAAGAGGGGTCCGTGGTGGGCACCATCAAGCTCTACGAACCCAAGCGCAAGTTCTTCTCCTCCATCAACCGCACCCTGGGAGAGGGGATTGCCCGGCTGCTCTCCGGCCAGATCCTGGCGGGCAAATACAACGAGCAGAAGCGGCTGTTGGCCCAGTCGGAGATCAAGCTGTTGCAGGCGCAGATCAACCCGCACTTTCTGTTCAACGCCCTCAATACCCTGTCGGCGGTGATCCGGCGCGATCCCGAGAGCGCCCGCACCCTGGTGCACAACCTCTCCACCTTCTTTCGCAAGAACCTCAAGCGGCAAGGGGACGAGGTGACCCTGGCCGACGAGCTGGAGCATGTGAACGCCTACCTGCACATCGAGCAGGCCCGTTTCGCCGAGCACCTGAGCGTGCAGATCGACATTCCCGAGTCGCTACTGGAGTACCGGCTGCCCACCTTCTCCCTGCAACCCATCGTCGAGAACGCGGTCAAGCACGGCATCTCCCAGATGTTCGAACCCGGCCTGCTGACCCTGACCGCCCGGGTTGAGGCCCAGCGGGTGGTGCTGGAGGTGTGCGACAACGCCGGGCTCTACCAGATGAAACAGGAGGGGAGCGGCCTTGGCATGCACATAGTGGATCGGCGCATCAAGGCCCGTTACGGCGCCGAGTACGGGGTCGCCATCGACTGCATTCCCCATCAATCAACCCGGGTGAGGATCACCCTTCCCCTGCAGGAGAGCCCATGCTGACCGCCCTGATCGTTGACGATGAACCCCTCGCCCGCGAGGAGCTGCGCCTGCTGCTGGAGCAGGCGGGCAATATCCGTCTGCTGGGAGAGTGCGCCCACGCCATGGAGGCGCTGCCCGCCATCCATCGCCTTAAACCTGACCTGCTGTTTCTCGACATCCAGATGCCGCGCATCAACGGGCTGGAGCTGGTGAGCATGCTGGATCCTGACTTGCGCCCCCACATCGTTTTCATCACTGCCTACGACGAGTTTGCCCTGCGCGCCTTCGAGGAGAACGCCCTCGACTACCTGCTCAAACCGGTCACCAGTGAGCGGATGAACCGGGCGCTGGAGCGCATCAAGCGGCTGCTCTCGCCAAAAGGTGAGCTGGCAGGTCAGCCGCTGCCGGATCCGTCCCGCATCGCCCAGCCCCTGCGCAGCATCCCCTGCACCGGCCACAACCGCATTCTGCTGCTGCCCCTTGGCGAGGTGGAGTTCATCCACAGCGATCTCACCGGCAACCGGGTGATCAGCGGCCAGCAGCAGGGCACCACCGAACTGACCCTGCGCACGCTGGAGGAGAAGACCGGCTTCGTGCGCTGTCACCGCCAGTACCTGCTCAACCCCGGCCAGATCCGCGAGATCCTGCTGCTCGACGGCGGGCTGGCAGAGGTGGTGACCCAGGGCGGGCACAAGGTGCCGGTGAGTCGTCGCTACCTCAAGCCCCTCAAGGAGCTGCTCGATATTCCCTGAGGGGCGGGCCACTCACCCCGCTCCTGCCCTGCCAGCGACCACTCACCCGCTGACCACGGCCGTCGGCACACCCGCCAAACCACTCGGGGTCGCTTTTCTGCCACTCGCGGGCAGAACCCGGCCACTGACCTTTTCTTCGCTCCCCTTTCCCCACCGCATGAGTAGAGTGCAGCCTGAGCCCGGCCAGACTGGCCACAGGAAAAGGAAACTCCCCCATGCAACACGCAATCACTTTTGTCATTGCGGCCCTCTGCATCCTCGCCATCGCATATCGCCTCTACGGCGTGTTCTTTGTGCGCAAGGTGCTGCAGGCTGACGACAAGCTAGTCACCCCCTCCCACCAGCTGGAAGATGGCAAGAACTATGTGCCGACCAACAAGTGGGTCAACTTCGGTCAGCACTTTGCCGCCATCGCTGCTGCCGGTCCGCTGGTGGGCCCGGTGCTGGCCGCCCAGTACGGCTACCTGCCAAGCTTTCTCTGGCTGCTGATCGGCTGCGTTATCGGCGGCGCGGTGCACGACACCGTGGTGCTGTTTGCCTCCATGAAGCATCAGGGCAAGTCTCTCTCCGAGGTGGCCAAGGCCGAACTCGGCCCCATCGCTGGCTGGTGTACGGGTCTGGCGATGCTGTTCATCATCACCATCACCATGGCGGGTCTCTCCATGGTGGTGGTACACGCGCTGGAGCGTAACGCCTGGGGCGTGTTCGCGGTGTTTATGACCATCCCCATCTCCATGGTGGTGGGTATTTGGCACAAGCTGACCGGCAACCTGCAAGCCGCCTCCTGGGTCGGATTTGCCGCCGTGCTGGCCTGCGTCTTCTTCGGCCCCTACGTGCAGGAGAGCGCCTTCGGTGCCTGGCTGACCCTGCGGGCCGAGACCATCAGTCTGGCGCTGCCTATCTACGCCTTCTTCGCCACCGCGCTGCCGGTCTGGCTGCTGCTCACCCCGCGCGGCTACATCTCCAGCTTTATGAAGATCGGTGTATTCGGCGCTTTGGTGATCGGCGTTATCTGCATCAACCCGGAGATCCAGTTCCCCGCCATGACCCAGTTCGTCCACGGCGGTGGCCCGGTACTGGGTGGCCCGGTCTGGCCCTTTATCTCCATCACCATCGCCTGTGGCGCCATCTCCGGCTTCCACGCCTTTATCGGCTCAGGCACCACCCCGAAACTGGTGGACAAGTGGAACGACATCCTGCCGGTCGCCTTCGGTGCCATGCTGGCCGAGTGCGTGGTGGGCGTGATGGCGCTGATCGCCGCCACTGCCCTGCACCCGGCTGACTACTTCGCCATCAACGCCACCCCGGAGGCCTTCGCCAAACTGGGGATGCAGGTGGTGGATCTGCCGTTCCTCTCCCAAGAGATCGGCATGGATCTGAACGGCCGCACCGGCGGCGCCGTCACCCTGGCGGTGGGCATGTCCTACATCTTCACCAAGGTGCCCTGGTTCAGTAACCTCGCCTCCTACTTCTTCCAGTTCGTGGTGATGTTTGAAGCGGTCTTTATCCTGACGGCTGTCGACTCCGGCACCCGGGTCTCACGCTACCTCATTCAGGACTTCTTCGGCGAGTTCTACCCGCCCCTCAAGCGCATCGACTGGATGCCGGGCGCCATCGGGGCCAGCGTGCTCGCCTGCGTGATGTGGGGATATCTGCTGATGTCCGGCGATATCGGATCTGTGTGGGCGCTGTTCGGGGTATCAAACCAGCTGATGGCCTCGGTGGGCCTTATCATCGGTGCCACCATCATCTTGCGACTGGCCAGCAAGCGCCGCTACATGCTGACCTGCCTCATCCCGCTGGCCTACCTGTTCGTCACCGTCAACTACGCCGGTTACTGGATGATGAGCAACGTCTACTTCAACGCCGCGGCCAAGGGCTACAACCCGATGAACGGCATCATCTCACTCATCATGCTGGTGCTCGGAATGCTGATCCTGCTCTCCGCCCTGCGCAAATGGAGCGAGCTGTGGAAGCTGCGTCAGCAGCCCTCCTACAAGGTGGTTGAAGCGACCGCCTCCTGATGGGCGAGTGGCTTTCCCCCTGACATGACCCCGCTGCGGCGGGGTCTTTTATTGGCGAGGGGTGGCGCATTGACCACCGCTCATTAATCCACCGCTTGGCATAGCATCACCCATCCATAGCGGTTGAATGGACCCCCCGATCACAGAACCGCCGCGCCAATGGTGGTAGCATGCCCGCTCTTGCCATCCGGCCGCACGGCGGATCTGGTGGCCCTCCCTCCTCCGCTTTCACTTTTTGAGGAACGATTTGATGGAACTGCTTCTGCTAAGCAATGGTAAAGCCAACGAATTTCCGGGTCTGCTCGGCTGGGCCCGCGACCGGGTTCAGAGCCTGCTGGCCCGCAAACCGGTCAAACGCATTCTGCTCATCCCCTACGCGGTGATCCGCAGCGACTGGGATGCCCGCGCCAATGATCTCACCGAGAGCCTCGGGATCGAGACCATCAGCATTCACCACTTCGATGATCCGGTCGATGCCGTCAATCAGGCCGACGCCATCTTTATCAGCGGCGGCAACACCTGGCGCCTCAACCAGCTGCTGCATGAAAATGGCCTGATCGTGCCGATCCAGCGTGCCGTGCGCGAACGTGGCGTCCCCTATGTGGGCTGGAGCGCCGGTTGCAACGTGGCGACCCCGAGCATCCGCACCACCAACGACATGCCGGTCTGCAACGCCGCCGTGCTGCCAGCGCTGGGCCTGTTTCCGCTGCAGATCAACCCCCACTATCTGGACGCCAGCATCAGCGGCCACATGGGCGAGACCCGCGACGAGCGTCTGGCGGAATTCTGCGCCATCAACCAGAGCGAATATGTGGTGGCCCTGCGCGAAGCGAGCCTGCTGCAGATCAGTGGTGACACCATCGAGTACTGGAGCGCCCGCGATCAGGACTTCAAGATCTTCAAACACGGCCAGGAGCCACAAGCCTTTATGGACGCGAGCCCCTTGGCCGAGCTGACCCCCTTCAAGGTCAGCTGAGCCACGCAGAGCGCCGTGCCACTGGCAAGCGGATAGCTCACCAAACCGTAAAAACAAAAGAGGGATGGCTCGGCGCCATCCCTCTTTTTATCTTGTTCTTTTGACTCAATACCGACCTGACTACTCCCCCCTGCAGAGTCACCAGCACCTTGCGGGCACCGCCATCGACACGATGCTCGCCAAGCCAGATCCCCTGCCAGGTGCCGAGCGCCAGCTGACCATCGCGGATCGGCAGCAGCAGGCTCACCCCGAGCAGGGAGGATTTGATATGGGCGGGCATGTCATCCGGCCCCTCATAGGTGTGGCGATAGTAGGGGGCATCTTCCGGCGCCAGCCGATGCAGATGGGCCTCCATATCGCTGCGCACGCTGGGATCGCAATTCTCGTTGAGGGTGAGCGAGGCGGAGGTGTGTTGCAGCAGCAGGTGCGCCATGCCGATCCGGTAATCCGCCAGCATCGGCAGCTTGGCCACCAGCTCGTCCGTCACCAGATGAAAGCCCCGCGAACGGGGCTTCAGGGTCAACAGGCACTGCTGCCACATCAGACGTATTCCATAAAGACGCGGGAGGTGAGCTTGGTGATGAGCTCGTAGGGGATGGTGCCAATCTCGTCGGCCACCCGCTCCACCGGCAGCCCCTCGCCCCACAACACCGCCTCGTCACCCGCTTTGTCGGTAGCGCAGGGCCCAAGATCGACTGTGCTCATATCCATGGAGACACGTCCGACTAACGGCACGATGCGGCCGTTGATCAGCACAGAAGTGCCGTTGGGCGCCATGCGCGGATAACCGTCGCCGTAGCCGATGGCGATCACCCCGAGCCGGGTATCACGATCCGACACCCAGTTGGCGCCGTAGCCCACCGGCTCGCCCGCCTTGTGATCCCTCACTGCAATCAGTTGTGTCTTGAGGGTCATCACCGGCTGCAGGTCGTAATCGGCCGCCACCGTGTTGGGGAAGGGTGACACGCCGTAGAGGATGACGCCGGGGCGAACCCAATCACAGTGGGAGTCCGGCCAGGCCAGAATGCCCGCCGAGTTGGCCATGGCCCGCTCGCCCGTCAGCGGTGCGGTCAACTTGCTGAACAGATCAATCTGCTCGCGGGTGGTGGGCTGCTCCAGCTCATCGGAGCGGCTGAAGTGGGTCATGATGTTGAACGGCTGCACCACGTTCTTGCACTTGCCGAGTCGTTCGATAAAGGCGGGCATCTCGTCGGCGCGCACCCCGAGGCGGTGCATACCGGTGTCGAGCTTGAGCCAGGCCACTACGGGGGCTGGCAACTCGACCTGCTCCAGCGCTTCGAGCTGCTCCCAGGTGTGAACCGCCGTCTGCAGGTTGTTGGCCGCCAACACCGGCAGATCGTCGGCGGAGAAGAAGCCCTCCAGCAGCACGATGGGCTTGACCACGGCGCAGGAGCGCAGCATCAGCGCCTCTTCGATCCGGGCCACTGCGTAGGCATCCGCATCCACCAGGGTGCGGGCGACCGGCAGCAGTCCGTGGCCATAGGCGTTGGCCTTGACCACAGCGATGATCTTGCAAGCGGGAGCGTGGCGCTTGACCACGGCGAGGTTGTGGCGCAAGGCCGCAGTGTTGATTTGGGCAGTAGCCGCTTTCATGGTTTTCCCTTACGAGGGCACAAATGGTCTCCCCCTCATCGGGCCGAAGACCGCCACTCACTTATCGTCGTCGAAGGCCGGACCGGCATAATTGTCGAACCGGGAAAACAGGCCCTGACGGTCGGCCACTATCTGCTAGGGCTATCGGTCAGGGCAGTTGCAGTGATGGCTAAGCCGCCATCACCTTGGGTTTACATCAATAGTCGTCATCAAACGCCGGGCCGGCATAGTTGTCGAACCGGGAGAACTGCCCCTGGAATGTAAGCCGAACTCTTCCTATCGGGCCGTTACGCTGCTTGCCGATGATGATCTCGGCAATCCCTTTGTCCGGGCTGTCATCGTGATAAACCTCATCACGATAGATAAACATGATCAAATCCGCGTCCTGCTCAATGGAGCCCGATTCACGAAGATCCGAGTTGACCGGACGCTTGTCGGCCCGCTGTTCCAGACTTCGGTTGAGCTGGGAGAGCGCCACTACCGGGCACTGCAGCTCTTTCGCCAAGGCCTTGAGGGAGCGGGAGATCTCGCCGATCTCCAGGGTACGGTTGTCAGAGAGCGCTGGCACCCGCATCAGCTGCAGGTAGTCGATCATGATCATGGATAAGCCACCGTGCTCACGGGCGATGCGGCGGGCGCGAGAACGCACGTCGGTCGGGGTGAGGCCGGAGGCGTCATCGATATACATCTTGCCCTTCTCGAGCAGCAATCCCATGGTGGAGGAGAGTCGCGCCCAATCCTCGTCGTCGAGCTGACCGGTACGCACCTTGGTCTGGTCGATACGACCGACCGAGGCGAGCATACGCATGATGATCTGCTCGGAGGGCATCTCCAGCGAGAAGATGAGCACCGGCTTGTCGGCGGTGAGGGCCGCGTGCTCGCAGAGGTTCATGGCAAAGGTGGTCTTGCCCATGGAGGGACGGGCCGCCACGATGATCAAGTCCGAACGCTGCAAACCGGCGGTCATCTTGTCGAGATCGCCATAACCGCTCGACACCCCGGTCACGCCGTTATGCGGGGTTTTGAACAGCTCTTCAATCTTGTCGACGGTCTGCTCGAGGATCAGCTTGAGGGGCTGGGGCCCCTCATTGGCGCTGCTGCGCTGCTCGGCAATCTTGAATACCTTGCTCTCGGCCAGGTCGAGCAGATCGCCGGAGGTACGCCCCTGTGGCTCGTAGCCTGCTTCGACTATCTCGTTGGCGACCGAGATCATCTCCCGCACCACCGCCCGCTCCCGCACGATTTCGGCGTAAGCGTTGATATTGGCGGCGCTCGGGGTGTTCTTGGCGATCTCCACCAGATAGGCGAAGCCACCGGACTCCTCCAGCTGCTCGGAGCGCTCCAGCTCCTCCTGCAGGGTGATGAGGTCGATGGGGTTGCCCGCGTTGGAGAGGCGGGTCATGGCCTGGAAGATCAACCGGTGCGGACGGCTGTAGAAATCCTGATCGATGACCCGTTCGGCAACCCGATCCCAGGCATCGTTATCCAGCATCAGGCCGCCCAGTACGGACTGTTCGGCCTCAAAAGAGTGGGGAGGAACTTTCAGCTGTTGTGTCTTGGCGTCTTTTTTCGCCGTCACTTGCTCTGCCATACACATAAAAACCGCAGCGGGAAGGGGACGTGAATTTTACAAAAGAAAGCCTGACACGGCGAGCCCTATCTGGCGGCTCACACCATCATAAAGGGCCAGACCAGGGTCTGTTCGCTCTTGCTGCTTCTGGTTTTGCTGCGCATTTTGCGCTCTTTGCGGCTCAATCGTCTGCTTTTCATACGGCTTGCTCCTTGCGTTGACACCCACTCGAAGTGGTAATTCGTTCATGAATAATTCATGCCAATCATGGTACTTATCGGCACAAGCTGCGACACATTTAGGGACAGGCAGCCTGCCATGCGCCTTGCTGAGCTTGCCAAAGCGGAGCATGCCCCACCCACAGACAAGAGTGAAAAGAGTCAAAATGAAAAAGATGCTGACCCTGTTTGCCGTGATCCTGGCCATTGGCCTGGGGGCACCTCACGCCGAAGCCAAGAAATTTGGCGGCGGCAAATCCTTTGGTAAAAGTTACAAAACTGCGCCGGCCCAGCCTGCGGCCAAACCGGTCGACACCAAGAACCCTGCACTGGGTGCCCAGACTCCGCCGAAAAAGAGCGGCATGATGGGCGGTCTGCTGGGTGGCCTGCTGGCCGGTGGCCTGTTTGCCTACCTGCTGGGCAGCGGTGCCTTTGAAGGTCTGCAGGGTATGGATATGCTGCTGATCGCCGCACTGGCACTGGGTGCCGTCTTCCTGTTCCGCGCCATGCGCCGGGGCAAGGTCGCGACGCCACAGCCACAACAGGCCGCCTATGCGGGCTATCAGCCACCGCAATCCGCGGCCCCGCAGCAGTTCGAGCAGAACAACAGCGCCCCGCAAGCCACCGGCTTTGCCGACAGCGACGTGCCGTTCCGCCTGCCGCCAGGCTTTGACATGAACAGCTTCCTGGCCGGTGCCCGCGATCACTATCGCACCCTGCAAGAGGCCTGGAACAAGAACGATCTGGAAAAAGTGCGTGAATACGTCAGCCCGGAGCTATTTGAACAGCTCAAAGCCGAACGTGCCGAACTGACTGGCGACCAGCACACCGAAGTGATGTATGTGGATACCCAGCTGGTACGCGCCGACTACGGCAGCGACTGGGCTCAGGTGAGCGTACGCTTCAGCGGCCGCTACATGGACCGTCAGGAGCAGGTCGAAGAAGATATCAAAGAGGTGTGGCACCTCGAGCGCAATCTGGCGAAAGACAATGCCCCCTGGCATATCGTCGGTATCGAGCAGCTGTGATCATTGGTTGGTAATAAAAAATAAGCCAATAAAAAGGGAGGCATTGCGCCTCCCTTTTTATTGCTGTGTTTGTCAACCGCACACTTTATTCATGCATTACCGGTGACATGAACCAATACACTGCAATGCTCGGTTTATTTGGCCGGGCATGACGGCACTGATCGACCCGCAGCAAAGAACTGCACCTGATCTTTTGCATTAGGATCATACGCGACAGCAGAAAGCGGTGAGTTCTGTGCAATATACTCTTTCAGCACCACCGCATCGACCAGACCGACGTTGGTTGTCTTCGCGCTGATGTTGGGATAACCATCACCGCCTGCCGCACTGAAGTCAGGAATGGCAAAGCTGTACTGCTTGGATGGGTCAAAATCCTGACCATCGATCTTGCTGATGTCGACCTTTTTGGCATCGCAATCAACACGCATCTCAAGGCCGCTGAACTGGGGATATCCACCACCGGTTTTGGTCGCCAACGCAGCCAGATAATCCGGCAATTCTGAGCCATTCATGTGTACCCAGCTCACAATATTGCCAAACGGTTGAACCTGCAGCACGCTGCGATAGGTAATATTGCCAGCCTGAATATTGTCACGTACCCCACCCGAGTTAACGATGGCAAAATCAGCCTTCAAGCGAGTCTGAGTGGCAGTCGTGATCAGGCGACCAAGATTGGTTTGCTGGGTACGAACCACATCCCGCTCGCCCATAAAGAGGCCATCGGTATCACCTACCGGCACCAACAACTGCTTCTCACCCTCATCCTGATAACGCTGCAGGGTTTCAAACAGTTTTGGATCCTTGATGATCTCGGGCTTATAGAAATCAGGAGAGCCATCTGCCAGCTTCAACGCATTCCGTTTTGCATCGCGTTTAACCAGGTTGATCGGCACCAATTCATACTTGTCCAGTGTCAGCTTGCCATTAACATAACTGAACTCGGCATGACCGACATATTTACCCCACTCGTAAGCCTGCATGATATAAGTACCATTCTGTTCATCCGGCACACATTTTTCACCCGGACCAAACTTGGTATCATATTTGAGAAATGAACGTTCCATGCACACCGGATTCTGGGAGTGGCCACCGATAATAGCATCCAGCATGCCCGGTTTCAGCGTTCTCGCCAAAGTGACATCACCCGGAGCATTACTACCATGAAGCGCATTGGCATAATGACCCATATGGGTAATAGCAAGGACCATGTTGGCCTCGTTATTGGCTCGGATATCTTTGATAACCTTGTCAGCTTCCTGTATCGGATTACGGAAGTCGACATCCTTCACGTTCTCTTGCTTTGAAATAATTGCGGTATCTTCGGTGGTCAAGCCAACAACGGCAATTTTCAAGCCATTTTCAAACTTGAATACTTTATAGGGACTAAAGATCCGCTTACCCGTTTTTTTATCGTAAATATTCGCCGCCAGCATCGGAAACTTTGCCCAACCCTCCTGTTTTTTCAAGATAGACATAGGGTTATCAAATTCGTGGTTGCCGACAGCCATGGCGTCATAACCAATCTCATTCATTGCAATAAAATCAGGCTCAGCTTTCAGCAGGTCTGACTCCGGTACCCCGGTATTCACATCACCACCGGATAATACCAGCACATCACTGCCCGCAGCCTTGGCCTCAGCCTTCAAACGATCGACCAGGGTTTTTTGGGCGGCCATGCCATATTCGCCATCGATGTTATGCCAAAAACGCCCATGTGTATCATTAGTGTGCAGAATGGTCAATTTGCAGGGATGGTTAACATCAGTACAAGGCTTGGTTTGATCTACACCTATTTGATTTGATTGTTCGGCAAGACTCGAGCTAGTGTTGTCATTACTTGAGCTATTACAACCGCCCAATGCCATGAGTACAGCAAATGCCACACTTCCTATCACCAGTTGTTTCATTTCCGTTGCACCTTTTTAATTATCATTTTAGGTCGTACAGATGCGACCGCGCACAAATCTAGCATAATCAGAAAGTAGAGTTGGCCAACGAAGAATAAGCAATGATCATAATTGTGACCGAGTGCTCATAAACATCCATGAGGCTGAATTGACTATTTTGTAATTAAAAACATGAGGTACTTCAATATTTCATTAAATGATTGACGATACTGACAAACCAATTGTTAGTGTATATCTATAACTCATTTATCCCCCCCGTTATGCTCTTTGGCCAAGCATGAGTCACCCTCTGAAACCTTGAATTGCTATTTGTCTGCCCTCACTTGCTACGTGATGCAATACACCGATTTACCGCCGCCAAGAGACGGATCTTTATGGCATACTCCCCAGCCAGTCATGCCCGAGGAGAGAATTAATGGCCAAGTACGACAAGATTTCCCCCGAGACCCAGCAGGAGGCAATGAAAATTGCCCGTGCCAACCAGAAGCCTGGGCAGAGCAAAGAGCAGACCCAGCTGATCGCGCAAGGGATCCAGAAAGGCATCGATGAATACAAAAAACAGATGAAGGCGCGGGCCCGCGAGGCGAATCGCCAGAAAAAATTGCAGGCCAAAGCCAAACAACCGCAGGGCGAGCAGCAAACCGAAGAGCAAGACGAGCAGCTCGAGTTGGTTGAAGTAAGCCATCAGCATCCCCTGCCCTGGATCTTGCTGGTGCTGAGCTGGCTGGGTTTTGCCGCAGCCTGGCTCTGGTTGCGCTAAAGCCCCTTGTGGCAAACCTTTGCCTGGGATCCTCTTCACATCGCGGGCCCTGGCAGCTGGTCATCATGAGCGAGGAGTGATTAAATCCCGCACTTCTCGCGACAGACTCCCTGTTTTCCGCCGCCTTGTTTTCAGGAAATAGTTATGAATCCTGCTCCGTTCTATCTGCTGGCACCTTTTGTGCTGTTCCTTGTGACCATGCTGCTCTGTCGCATCTCGCCGCTGCGTGCTGTGGCCTCAAGCGGTGTGCGCTGGTTGGTCCTGCCCGCTTTCACCCTGTTTATTCTGTTGATCGTCATCAATGGCGTGGCCGATCCCGCCATGCGCAACCCTGCGTTCCACTGGCTGATGCCGGGGCTCGGCTTTGCCTTGAGCCTGTTTCCGGCGCTACCCAAGGCGCTGGTACCGCGCCTCGCCATCAAGGAGGGGGTCTTTGCCGCGCTCGGTCTGATGCTGATGAGTCTGGCCATGGTCTACTGATGTCATGTCCGAGGGGAGCTCTGTGACGAACCCCCCTTGAACAAACAATGACCTGCAGGCATCTTGGTGAAAGGATCGCCAGCCAGGAGGCCAGATGGACAATCCGCCCGATTTCATGGCGCAGTGGGATTATCAGGATCCCGCCGCCACCGCCCTGCGTTTTCACGCACTCCTTCCCGAAGCTCGCGCCGCCGACCTGCAACTCGAACTGGAGTTGCTGACCCAGATCGCCCGCACCCATTCGCTGCAACGCCAGTTTGCCGAAGCGCACCAGCTGCTCGACGAGATAGAGCCTCGCCTCACCGAGGCCACCCCCAGAGCCCGGATAAGGGCCTTGCTGGAGCGGGGTCGCACCTTTAACTCGGCGGGCGACAAGACGAATGCCAGAACCCTGTTTGAACAAGCCTGGCAGTGGGGACTCAAGGAGAAGGAGACCTATCTCGCCATCGACGCCGCCCACATGATCGCCATCGCTGCGCCGCTGGAAGAGCAGAGCCGCTGGCATCAACTGGCGATGGAGCTGGCGGAGCGCAGCAGTGACGAGAAGGTGCGCAGCTGGCTGGCCGCACTATATAACAATCAGGGGTGGACCCTGTTTGAGCTGGGCCGCTTTGATGAGGCCAAAACCCAGCAGCAGAAGTGCCTGGCCTGGCATCTGCAGCATAACAATCCAGCCAAGGCGTTTATCGCCCGCTGGAGTCTGGCGCGCCTGACCCGGGCGCAGGGTCAGCACCAAGTGGCGCTGGCAGAGTTGCACCAACTCAAGGCCGATATGGCCGAGGCGGGTGAGCCGGAGGATGGCTATCTGTTTGAGGAGCTGGGAGAAAATGCATTGGCACTGGACGATCCGCTGGCCGCGGAATACTTCGCCCGCGCCTGGTTTCTGCTCTCGCGCGATAACTGGCTCAAGGCCAACGAGGCAGAGCGACTAGCCAGACTCAAGCGCCTCGCCAAACTCTAATATCCCCCCAAATAACAAGGGCGGCACTCTGGCCGCCCTTTACGTTGGCAAGATGGTTTAGGCCAGATTGGCCTCCTCCCACCCCTGCTTCTTGCGATAGATGGTCGAGGGGCTGATCTCGAGCAGCGCCGCCGCCTTGGGAATATTGCCATCACAGCTGGCGATGGCCTGCTCGATCACCTCTTTTTCCACCAGCCAGAGCGGTCGGATCGGCCCGTTTGCCGCACCAGTAACAAGCGGAGCCGACGATGCCACTGCGGCGGCTTCTGCCGGTAACCGGGGGGCCCCCCCCTTGAGCGGGGGTGGCAGAATATCCGGGCTCACCAGCTCTTTGTCATTGAGCACCACGATATTGCGTACCACGTTTTGCAGCTCGCGTACGTTGCCGGGCCAGGGGTAGTCGAGCAGTACCCGCGCGGCTTCAATATCGAAGTCGCGAAAACGCTTGTTCTCCTCCTTCGCATAGCTCTGCAGCAAGGTGCGCGCCAACAGCAGGATATCCTCACCCCGCTCCCGCAGCGGCGGCAGGGTGAGTGGAATGACATGCAAGCGATAGTAAAGATCCTCACGGAAACGGCCCGCTTTCACCTCCAGCAAGGGATCCCGGTTGGTTGCGCAGATAAAGCGCACATCCACCGTCTCCAGCTTGCCGCTACCGACCCGCTGCAAGGTGCCAGTCTGGATAAAGCGCAGCAGCTTGCTTTGCAAGTCGAGATCCATCTCGCAGATCTCGTCGAGAAACAGGGTGCCACCATCGGCCAGACTGGCCGCCCCCTTACGATCCCCCTGGGCACCGGTAAAGGAGCCCTTCACATGACCGAAGATCTCGCTCTCCATCAAATCGTGGGGAATGGCGGCGCAGTTGAGGGCGATAAAGGGCTGATCGCGGCGCGGGCTGGACTGATGGATCGCCTCGGCGCACACCTCTTTGCCGGTGCCGCTCTCGCCGGTGATAAAGACGGTCGCCTTGCTGGGCGCTGCACTCTCGATGATGCGATAGACCGCCTGCATCGGCATGGAGGCACCGATAAAACCGAAAAAGGAGCTGCGCTCGAAGTTCTCCCGATAGTGGGCAACCAGCGAGCTCAACTGCTGGTGTTTCAAGGCATTGCGAACGGTGGCGCAGAGCCGCTTGCTGTCAAACGGCTTGGTCAGAAAATCGAAGGCACCGAGGCGCATCGCCTCCACCGCCACATCCACCGAACCGTGGGCGGTGATCACCACCACCGAGCAAGGGAGCTGCTGTTCGGTGATCATCTGCAGAATATCCATGCCGGACATATCCGGCAGCTCCAGATCCAGCAGTACCACGGGGGGGGGACTCGCCAGCAATTGTGCCAGCGCCTGCTGACCGCAGTCAGCCAGCACAACCTCGTAGCCATCCAGCCGCAGGTACTGTTCATAGACTACTGCCAGACTCCGGGTATCTTCCACCAGCAGGACACGAGGTGCGTTTTCAGCCACAGAATTGCTCCTTGTTTATTGATTTTGCTCTCTATTTTTAGCGCAAGACCGGACAATGGAAAGCATAGTGCTCTCAGTTTATCCCGCGAACCGACGAGATGCGCAAGTAAAAACGGCTCCCTAAGGAGCCGTTTTTCATTACATCGGATGAATTACTTCTTGGCGTCTTCGGCAGCCGGCTTCTCGATAGCCAGCAGCTCAACGTCAAATACCAGCACGGCATTCGCCGGGATGGAGCCAGCACCGTGCTCGCCATAGGCCAGCTTGGACGGCAGGAAGAACTTGAACTTGGAGCCAACCGGCATCAGCTGCACGCCTTCGGTCCAACCCGGGATAACCTGGTTGAGCGGGAAGGTGGCCGGCTCGCCACGATCGACGGAGCTGTCGAACTTGGTGCCATCAGTCAGGGTACCGGTGTAGTGAACCTTGACGATGTCGGTAGATTTCGGCTTGGCGCCAGTACCCAGCTTCTCGACCTGGTATTGCAGGCCGGATGCGGTGCTCTTCACACCCTCTTTCTTGGCATTGGCAGCCAGGTACTCTTCGCCTTTCTTCAGATTATCAACGGCATCTTTCTCGGCCTTGGCCTTGGTCAGCTCGTTGATCTTGGCGTCGTACTGCTGCAATACCTTCTGGATCTCTTCGTCAGTCATCTTGGTTTCTTTGCCAAGACCGTCGGTCACCCCTTTCAGGATCACGGCGTTGTCCAGCTTGATGCCCAGTTCCTGCTGACGCTCGAGGGTGTTAGCGATGTAACGACCCATGGAGAGGCCAATTGCGTAGCCGGATTGCTCTTCAAAGCTCTTGGCTTCGGCCTTGGTCGCCTCTGCCGGCTTGCTGGCTTCTGCCTTCACTTCGGCGGTATTGGCCGCAGCAGGCTTCTCGTCTTTTTGGCAAGCAGTCAGACCGACGGCAACCGCCGCCGCCAACAGGGACACCTTCAGAAATTTGTTCATCAGTTTCTCCAAACTCCAAATACCGCTCTCGGTTCCATCGTGAAATGAGAGGTTTATCGTGATAAGCGCCTTATACTAACGCCGTGATCGCAGGTAACAAAAGCGTGAGACCGCAAAAATGATAAAAAGTGCCATTTATCTGATGAGCCTCTGTTTTATGCTCACCGGTTGCGAGCAGAGCTCCCCGCCAAACCAGCAACTTTCCCTCGCCAGCACCGGATTACTGACCGCAGATCTGGCCAGCGATGGCAAACAGGCCATCGTCTCCAGCATCAGCCAGGGCATTGTCGTCTGGGATCTGGAGCAGAACCGTCAGCGCTGGCGCTGGAAGCAGTCCGACTCGCCGGACGATCTCGTTTTCATTACCCGTTTTTCCGAAGGCAACAGCCATGCCGTCACCGCCACAACCGACACCTTTGCCACCTGGCGGTTGCAGGATGGGCAGTCACAAGGCTACTACTCACTTCCTGAATCCAAGCTGAGGGACATAGCGCTCTCTGCTGACGGGCGCTATGTGCTGATCGGCCGGGAAGATGGCAAGGCAGAGTGGCTCGATACCCAAAGCGGCCGTCGCCTGCAGTTTCTGGGGCACACCGAGCAGGTCAATACAGTGGATCTCTCCGCCAACGGTCGCTA
>NZ_JRGK01000050.1 GCF_000764645.1 Aeromonas finlandensis | reverse complement strand
CCGCAAGATGGTGCTGATTTTGAGCATCATCACCATGATGCTGGCTGTCTGGCCAAGCGAACAGGCGGTCGCGACACGGGTCGATGAAAACGGCAACGAGATTGCCCTGCGGGAATCGGCTAACGACAACGAGCTGGCCGCCGAGGCCGCACAGCCGGTCACCCCGCCCAAGCCGCGCTACATCACCAAGCAGGTGAAGGTACGCCGTGGCGACAACATGGGGGTGATCTTCCAGCGTATTGGCCTGAGCACCACGGATCTGCACCTGATCGATCAACTCGACGGCAGCACTCCCCTGCGCATGCTACAGCCGGGGCAGGAGCTCACCTTCAAGCTCACCGAAGATGGCCAGTTGCAAAGCCTCTACTACCCCCACAGTCTGGAGCAGGCGCTCAAGGTGAACCGCAAGGATGACAGTTTCGTTGCCCGCAACGTCAAGATCGCCCTCGACACCCGCGAGCAGGTAACCAAGGGGGAGATCCGCTCCAGCTTCTGGGGCTCTGCGGTCGATGCAGGCATGACGGAAGATCAGATCATGGATCTCGCCACCATCTTCGGCTGGGACATCGACTTTGCCCAGGATTTGCAGCCGGGGGACAGCTTCCGGGTGGTCTATGAAGACAAGTTCCGCGACGACGAGCGGGTCGCCTCCGGCGATATTCTGGCCGCCGAGTTTATCAATCAGGGCGAAACCTATCGCGCCGTGCTCAATGAAGATGGCAACTACTACACCCCGGAAGGCAAAGCGATGCGCAAGAGCTTCCTGCGCGCCCCGGTCAACTTCAAATACATCAGCTCCAACTTCAACCCGCGCCGCCTCCATCCGGTCACCGGCAAGATCCGCCCCCACAACGGTATCGACTATGTCGCTCCGGTGGGCACCCCCATCATGGCGGCAGGCTCCGGCAGCGTGGTGGCCGCCGGTTACAACCAGTTCAACGGCAACTACGTCTTTATCAAACACGCCGGCAACTATGTGACCAAGTACCTGCACCTCTCCAAGCGCACCGTCAACAAGGGGCAACGGGTGAAGCAGGGGCAGACCATCGGCAATCTGGGTGGTACCGGCCGGGTCACCGGCCCGCACCTGCACTATGAATTTGTGGTGGGTGGTGTGCACAAAAACCCGCGCACCCTCACCCTGCCGCAGGCAGAAACCCTGAGCGGACGCGAGCTGGCCAACTTCAAAAAGCTGGCGATGCCGCAACTGGCCAAACTCGACAGCCCCGAACTACAGCTGGCCCAGAACAAACGGGATAGCCGCGGCAACTAGGCGGGCAAGATGACGATCTCTCTTTATCCAGCACCACTATTGGCAACCATTTTGAGGAGAGCTCATGGCTGAGCGCTATATCGGATTGATGTCAGGCACCAGCATGGACGGTATCGACGCCGTACTGGTGGTGATCGACGGGGATCAACTGCGGGTCGAAGCGGCACTCAGCCACCCTTGGCCAACCGCTCACGAGCTGCATGAACTCTGCACCCCGGGCGACAACGAAATCGACCGCATGGGGGTGGCCGACAATCTGGTGGCTCGCGAGTTTGCTGCCGCCACCCACGCCCTGCTGGCCAAAACGGGGCTGACCCCCAGGGATATTCGCGCCATTGGCAGCCACGGTCAGACCATCCGCCACCGCCCGCAGCTTGGCTTTACCCTGCAGATCGGCAATGCCGCTCTACTGGCTGCGCTGACCGGCATCGACGTCATCGCCGACTTTCGCACCATGGACATGGCCCTCGGCGGTCAGGGAGCGCCGCTGGTGCCCGCCTTCCATCAGGCCTTCTTTGCCCGCCCCGGAGCCCTGCGGGTGGTATTGAACCTCGGCGGCATCGCCAATATATCGGTGCTGCCGGGCCATGCCAACGGGGTCTATGGCTTCGATACCGGCCCGGCCAACACCCTGCTCGATGGCTGGTATCGCCGTCATCAGCCGCACGGCGGCAACTACGACGCCGGTGGCAAGTGGGCCGCCAGCGGTCAGCTGATCCCGGCTCTGCTGGAAAAACTGCTGGCTCACCCCTACTTCGCCGCTCCCGCCCCCAAGAGCACCGGACGGGAGATGTTCACCCTCGCCTGGCTTGATGGCGAGTTGGCAGGCAGTGCCTACGCCCCCGTGGATGTGCAGCGTACCCTGCAAGCGCTCACCTGCCACAGCATCGCCCACCAGCTGCCCGCTCAGCCCGAGGCGATTGGCGCAAGCCTGCCCAAGGCTGAGCTGTTTGTCTGCGGCGGCGGCGCCTACAATGCGCCGCTGCTGGCGGAGCTGGCCAGCCTGCTGCCCCACTGGCGCATCGCCAACACCGCCGAGCTGGGGATTGCCCCCGACTGGATGGAGGGGGCGGCCTTTGCCTGGCTGGCGATGTGCTTTGTCCACCGCAAACCGGGCAATCTGCCCGCCGTGACCGGTGCCAGCCGTCCGGCGGTGCTGGGGGCCCTCTATCCCGCCGGATAAGCACTCACTGAGCCCCGCGCGTACTGTGTCTTGTACGTAAGCAACAGCCCCGAACTGTCCCGGATCGGGGCTGTTGCTTTGGACTGCACACCCTCTTGGCACCGCCGATCTGACCGCCGTTGCAGGCCAACCAGCCTCTGTGGCTATGCTTGTAGAATTAAATGGCGAGGTATATTCATCATGATCGCATCGTGGATGAGGTGGCTGTGTTTGGCGCTCATGCTAGCGACAAATACGCTTGGTGCAGCCCCCTTGGTAATAGGTGCAGAGGATGACTGGTATCCCTACACATATAAGGGTAGCGATAATGGGCAACCACAAGGGCTGACGCCCGAGTTGGTTAAGGCCGTCTTTGCAGAAGAGGGGATAGCGATCGTCTTTCGTACCCTCCCCTTTGCCCGCTGCATGCAGGACACCAAGCAGGGCCAGATGACAGCCTGCTTCAACGCCGCTATCACCGAAGATAATCGCGACAGCTACTACTGGCACAATACACCGCTGTTTGAAGAAGATTTTGCCATTTTTGCCCTTGCCAACGAACCCAGGCGAAATCTCACCTTCAGCTCACTGGAGGGCATGAGGGTCGGCATTGTCATCGGTTATGACTATTCCAGTGAATTGATGCAAAACCCTAAAATAAGACGCATTAAAGCTAAATCAGAAACGCAATTAATTGAGATGATGGTACGAGGTCGCATCGATTATGTATTGATGTCTGATATTTCCGGCCAACTCAAAATTAAGCAACTTGCGCTGGAAGGGAAAGTGATAAAAGTCGGCTATATATCTACCGTCGGATTGCGGCTGGCCTTCTCCCGCACCTACCCCGGGGGAGAGGAGATGGCCAGACGCTTCGAGGAGGGGCTGCAAAAGATCAAACACAAGGGCACTTACGAGGTGCTGGTACGGGATTTCAAGAGCAAACTCGGACTCCATTGAACAGTTTTCATCCCGCCACGGCGATATATGACCCGCTTGGCCCGAACCATGCTACTGTGGCCCCTCACTTACCGGCCGCTTGCGCTCTGCACCTGATGACAGGCTTGTCATGCAAAAGAGCCCCCCGCCTGGGCAACCCTTGCCCCTCTCTCATCCTCAACCTGACGTTGCCAGACCGGCTGTATTGACCCGATGCCATAAGGCGCATCTCCCCCTGTCGCAGCCTGTTCTCACTGTTGCCATATACGTTTCACTCTCTTTTATTGCGACAGCGGTCAGCCCGACGGGAACCTGCTTCACGCTATCCGCCTGAAGCGGCCTGCTGTTTGGCGCTGCCCTGCCGCCAACACAGGACACACCGCCATGATTGCCTACCTCATTCTGGTTCATCGCTATCCCGACCAGTTCAAGCGCCTGTTCAAGGCGATCTACCACGACAGTAATCACTACCTGATCCACGTCGACAAAAGCTCGGGCCCTGAGTTGCAGCAGGAGATCGCCCTATTCCTCAGCGACTATCCCAATGCCTCGCTGCTCGCGAGCAAGAATGCGCTGTGGGGAGGTTACAGTCTGGTGGATGCCGAATTGCGCGGCATAGCGGCACTGCTGAAACAGGGGATTGAATGGGAATTTTTCATCAATCTGAGCGCCCAGGACTTCCCGCTGCGCACCCAGGGGCAGATCCACCGCTTCTTGCGCGGCCAGCGCGGCAAAGATTTCCTCAAAGTCCTCGACCAGCGCACGCTGCGGCCCGATACGCTGCACCGCATCGATCACTATGTGACCGAGACGGAGCGGGAGCTGATCTGTGAACAGGTCGCCACCCGCCCCTATCTGGAGGGTGTCACCCCCTACATTGGCAACCAGTGGATGATCCTGAGCCGCGCCTTCTGTGAATTTGTCAGCCACAGCCCCGAGGTGGATCGCTTCAAAAACTTCTACCAAAACACCCTGATCGCTGATGAGGGGTTCTTCCAGACGGTGATCATGAACACCAGCTATCAGGGGCGGATCGTCAACGACGACAAGCGGGCCATCGACTGGATCCCCATGGGAGACATCAAGCTGAGGCCGCGGGACTATCTGGCGGAAGATGCCACGGCCCTGCTGCAAAGCGATCATCTGTTTGCCCGCAAGTTCGATGAGACCATCGACAGCCAGATCCTCGACATTCTGGAAGGGGTACTGGCACAACCGGTGGCAAATAGCGTCCGAGCCGTGCCAGCGCTGGCATAAAGGGCCGGACAACTACCGACGCAGACGCCAGACCAGCCATTGCAGATCATCATCAAGCTGTTAGTCTCATGCTTGGATGACATAAATTGGACTGCAATCATGAAAAAAACTCATATGCTGACCATCAGCATGCTGGCGATGGGGGGACTCGCTGGCTGCAATCAGGGCAATACTCTCTCCGTCACCGGTGGCGAACCGGTCGGTTACCAGTGCGAGCAGGGCAAGAAGGTGCAAGTGCGCTACTTCTCCCTCTCCGACGAGAGCCTCAGCTTTATCAAGCTGTCGCTGCCGGACGGCAAGGATTACACCCTGCCCCAGGCCATCTCGGCTTCCGGTGCCCGCTATACCGACGAGCACGAAGCCGTCTGGTGGAACAAGGGGAATGAAGGGTTTGTCGAGCTGCGTGACAAAAATGGTGAGTGGCAGACCGTCTATCGTGACTGCAAACAGCAATAAACATGACCCCGGCCTGGCCGGGGTCTCTCTTTATCTGGCATCAGCGTGGCGGGGGATCAGTTGATCTCGATGTCGAAGCGGTTGGTCACCTCGACCGGAATGGCATCCGGGTTTCCCTCCGCCGGGCTGTAACGCATCCGGGAGAGGGTCGCCAGCGCACTCTGCTCCAGCTCACCGGGGGGCTCTGCGGCCACCACTTCCGGTTTGACCGGCGTGCCATTGGAGTCGATCTGGTAACGCACCTCCACATACCCCTTGACCGGTTTGGCCGGCAGGGCGGGCTCGTCATTGCCAAGCCATGACCAGTGATTATCCTGAACCCAGTAGCTGGACAACTGCTCGAGGGGGATAGCGATCGGAGCGCGTTCGCGCGCCACTTCCTGACGGGATGAGCACCCCAGCAACAACGTCAATGCCAGACCTGACCATACTGCGACTTTCCACTTCATGTAACGCTCCTTGTTCTCTGCCGGTTCTTGTTGCCGGACTGCGGGCCGCTCAACGCGCCCCCTTGGTCAGTCACCCATCCTAACGAAAAAGTATTCGTATGAACATGAACAAAAGGGCCAACCCCGAGAGGTTGGCCCTTTTATCGTCAATGAGTTCATGAGTCAGACGGTGGCGTCAGCCACGCTTGTTGCTCACCACCAGCCAGAGCGCATGCACCATGCCCGGCAGACCGCCCAGCAGGGTCAGCACAATGTTGATTAAAAAGTGCAGGCTAAAACCCACCTGAATAAAAGCACACACAGGGGGCAGGAAAATAGCCAGCAGGATCTTGAGCAGATTGTTCATCTCGGCGCTCCTCGTCAATGATGTTGTCGAAACAGGGATGGGCTTACCATAAACATCCCGCCCTTCAACTGCAAACCAGACAGGGTATTCGCTCACCCGTCTCACGCCAGGCGTTGAGGTCGTGGATCTGCTGATTGCTGCTGCCACGCCAAAGCAGGCCCGGGTCTGCCAACGCCTTTTCAAACTTGCCATCCACCAGCACATCCAGCAAGGCAACCAGCTCACGCTGGGCAGCGGAGAGCTCACCGAGCCGATAACCGGTCCAGCACCAGATATCCTTGCCCGGGCACTCGGCGCGCACCCGTTTCACCAGCGCCAGCACATAGGGCACGTTGGCCGGGTGGAGCGGATCGCCGCCGGAGAGCGACAGACCTCGCCGTTTGATGCGGCTGTCGTTGAGATCCGCAATGACGCGATCGCTCATCCCCTGATCGAACTGCTGGCCGCCATCGAGCCGCCAGGTGCTCTGGTTGTAGCAACCCGGGCACTGATGCTCGCAACCGGAGACAAACAGGGTGGCACGGGTGCCGGGGCCATTGATCACATCGACCGGGTAGTATTGGTGGTAGTGCATCGCTTGTTTCCTGCCTCGTTCACGGGACTGCGGCATGGCTGCCGCCCTCCAATGAAAATGGCCCCTTGAGTCAGGGGCCAGCTCTTCATCGCTTGTGCGCTCACATATGTTTGACGCGGCGCTTCACTTCTTCCTGCTTGCCCGCGTTGAAGGGGCGTGCATCCGGGCTGCCGAGGTAGCCACAGACACGGCGGGTCACCGACACCTTGGCGGGATCGTGGTTGCCGCAGCGCGGGCAGGTAAAGCCCTTGGAAGTGCACTCGAACTCGCCGGTAAAACCGCAGTCATAGCACTCGTCGATGGGGGTGTTGGTACCGTAGTAGGGCACCTTGTCATAGCTGTAATCCCAGACGTTTTCGAGCGCTTCCAGGTTGTGCTGGATGTTGGGGTACTCGCCGTAGCAGATGAAACCGCCGCTGGCGATGGGCGGATAGGGCGCCTCGAAGTCCAGCTTGTCGTACGGGTTGACCTGCTTCTCCACGTCGAGGTGGAAGCTGTTGGTGTAGTAACCCTTGTCGGTCACGCCGGATACCACGCCAAACTCTTTGGCATCGATGCGGCAGAAACGGGTGCAGAGGTTCTCGCTCGGGGTGGAGTAGAGGCTGAAACCGTAGCCGGTCTCGTCCTTCCACGCATCGGTCGCCGCCTTGAGACGCTCGATGATGGCGATCGCCTTTTGGCGCAGCATCTCGCTATCGAACAGATGGGTGTCGCCGCCAAACAGGGCATTGATGGTCTCGTGAACCCCGATATAACCGAGTGAAATCGAGGCGCGGCCGTGCTTGAAGATCTCGCTGACGTTGTCGTCTGCCTTCAGACGCACGCCGCAGGCCCCTTCCATATAGAGGATCGGCGCAACCCGGGCCTTGACCCCGTCGAGCCGCTCGATGCGATACATCAGCGCCTTCTTGGCCACCCGCAGGGCGGCATCCAGACGATCCCAGAAGTCCGCTTCATCACGGGATTTCAACGCGATACGCGGCAAGTTGAGGCTCACAACACCAATATTGTTACGGCCTTCGTGGATCAGTTCGCCATTCTCCTCGTAGGCTCCGAGGAAGGAGCGGCAACCCATGGGGGTCTTGAAGGAGCCTGTCACCTTCACCACTTGGTCGTAGTTGAGGATGTCCGGATACATCCGCTTGGAGGCGCACTCCAGCGCCAGCTGCTTGATGTCGTAGTTGGGATCGCCCTGCTTGTGGTTGAGGCCATCCTTGATGGCGAACACCAGTTTCGGGAACACGGCGGTCTTCTTGTTCTTGCCAAGGCCGGCGATGCGATTGCTGAGGATGGCGCGCTGGATCATCCGCGACTCCCAGCTGTCCCCCAGCCCAAAGCCGAAGGTGACGAACGGCGTCTGACCGTTGGCGGTGTGCAGGGTGTTGACTTCGTACTCCAGCGACTGGAAGGCGTCGTAACACTCTTTCTCGGTGCGGGCCATGGCGTAGGCTTCCACATCGGCGATGCCCCACTCCTGGGCCACTTCACGGTGTTTCTGCCAGCTGATGGTCACATAGGGGGCCAGCACTTCATCGATGCGGTTGATGGTGGTGCCGCCATAGATGTGGCTCGCCACCTGGGCGATGATCTGGGCAGTCACGGCAGTGGCGGTGCTGATCGATTTCGGGGTATCGATCTCTGCATTGCCCATCTTGAAGCCGTGGGTCAGCATCCCCTTCAGGTCGATCAACATGCAGTTGAACATCGGGAAGAAGGGGGAGTAGTCGAGATCGTGGAAGTGCAGATCACCGCTCTCGTGGGCCAGAACCACATCACGGGGCAGCATGTGGCTGGTGGCATAGTGCTTGGCGACGATACCGGCCAGCAGGTCGCGCTGGGTCGGGATCACCTTGGAATCTTTGTTGGCATTCTCGTTGAGCAGAGCGGCGTTGGTCTGCTCGACCAGACCGCGGATCTCCTGCGCCAGACGGCCGCGCGCCTCGCGGGCCTGATCCCGATCGTGGCGATATTCGATATAGGCACGGGCGATGGCCTTGTCATCGGAGGCCATCAGGTGGTTTTCGACCCGGTTCTGGATCTCGTGGATATCAACTTCACCACGCCCTTCCAGCTCCTGGCTGACCGCATCGGCAATGCGTGCCGCCAGTGCCGGACTGGCCTGATTGACCGCTTCCGCCGCACGGCTGACCGCATCGCGAATTAGCTGGGCATTGAATGGTGCGCGACATCCGTCACGTTTGATCACAACCGGTTTCATCGATTTTCCCCGTTAAAAGGCCAGGCATTTGCCTCTGGCTCACCCTTGTTGGGCTCCCCTCCCGGCATCTCATCCTGGACGCAAATAAATTCAGCCGAGGCTTGACAAGCCTGGGCTGAAGATAGGAAGGGAACAGCTTATACACAGCTTAATAACACAACATATAGGTATTAAAAACGAATGCATCCCTATATGTGGTGTCTATTAGGCACCAAAGCGCAGCCTCATTTCTTGATCCAGAACAGGTTTTTCAGCGAGCGGGACAGTTCCCGACCAACCACAAAAAACCTCAAATGGAGCCATTCCCAAGCATGGTGCGGGCTGGCGTCCGATCAGGCTCGCAGAAAAAAATCGCGCCTGTCAGCCTTGATTTCGAGATGACAGCGCCAGTCAAAACCGCACATACTGAGCTGGAACACACTATTGAACGACACGGGACACCTCATGCTCAAATCCCTGCTGTTGCTACTGCTCGCCACCCTCTCCCTGCCACTCTACGCCGCCCATATTCTGGTCATCAGCAGTTACCACGCCGAATACCTGTGGGATAAAAGCTACAACGAGGGCTTGATCCATGGCTTGCAAGGGGAACACCAGATCTCTCACTTCTATATGGATACCAAACGCCAGCCGCGAGAGGAGTTCGATGCCATTGCCCAGCGGGCCATCGACTTTTATCTGAAGAGCAAACCGGATCTGGTGGTACTGGGCGATGACAACGCCATCAACTATCTGGCCAACGAGATCGCCTCCCTCGGCACACCCGTGGTCTTTCTCGGCATGAATGAGAACCCGCGCCTCAAGGGCTTTGTCGGTCACCCCAAGATCACCGGCGTGCTGGAACGTCCGCTGCTCAAGCGCAACATCAGCGAGATGAGCCAGATGATGGGGGGGCTAAACAGTGTGCTGGTCTTGTTTGATTCAAGCAGCCTGGCCTTAACCGCAATTGATGACGAGTTCAAAAGCCAGACCGAGCTGCGGGTCGGCCAGACCCGGATCAATAGCCAGCTCATCGGCGACTACAGCCTCTGGCAAGAGGCGGTGCTCAATGCCAAGAAGAATGGCTATGAAGCGATCTTTCTGGGCCTCTACCACACCCTGGTCGACGAGCAGGGCAAGCATGTGAGTGAAAATACGGTGCTGGAGTGGACCAGCAAGCACACTCCGGTGCCGATCTTCTGCTTCTGGGAATTTACCGTGGGCAAGGGAAGGGCTATCGGCGGACTGGTACTGGATGGCCACGATCAGGGGCTACAGGCAGCGGCCCTCATCAACAACATACTGGCAGGGACCGAGCCCAAAACCCTCTCTCCCCGCGCAGCTCTGCGGGGCGAATATATCTTCAGCAAGAGCGAGCTGGCCCGCTGGCGGCTCACCCTCCCCGACAAATGGCGCCACAAAATCCTCTGGCGTGAATGACTACCAATAAACAACCCGGCACATAGGCCGGGTTTAGTTTGCACCTGCACAAAGGGGATGCCGGATAAAAACGCCCTTTGCCGCCTAATTGGTAACAAGTGGCAGTGAGAGACGTTTGGCCAACGCCTGGAAGTGCTGACTCACCTCGGCCCCGAACAGGGGGTCGCCAATGGCGCGGTTCTGCCAGTTTTGCTCCAGATGACGCCAGTCATCCTCGGTCAGGGAGTCACGCAGATGGGGGAAGATCACCCCCTCTTCGTAGTTCATGTGCGCCTCTTGCAGCTCCACGAAACGCTCCAGCTTGGCGGTGAATTGATCGAGGGGGATCACCGCATCCATCAGGATCATCTCCACCATCTCCTTGAGATCGGCACCCGCCTCCAGCAACTTGACGTGCTCCTCCTGCAGGCGGTTGGCGACCTCCCCTTCCACCACCCGGTACTTCAGGTAGTAGTCATAGATGAGGTCTTCCTTGGGATGGTGATACTTGTCGGAGACCTCCCGCAGGTAGTCTATAACATCGCGCACCAGAAAATAGCTGATAGGCTCTTCGGCACGAATGGCTGCCAGCTTGTGCTTGAGCAGCTCCAAGAGTCGGGCGATGTTGAGATGGTCCTTGTGCAGACTGGATAACATGGGCACTCCTTGGCTCTGAATTAATGTTATGTCCCTGAGTATACGGTCATTTGTCGCCCGAACTTTGCACTCAATCAAGTGGGCTGCAGACAGATTTCCACTCTATCGGACTCTTGCCCTGTTGTTCCAGCAAGCGATTGGTCTCGGTAAAGTGACCGCAACCGATGAAACCGCGGTGGGCCGAGAGGGGGCTCGGGTGCGGCGCGGTCAGCACATAGTGGCGCTGGCGGTCGATGAAACGCCCCTTCTTCTGGGCGTGAGCGCCCCACAGCAGGAAGACCACCCCCTGACAGCTGGCATTGATCTGCTCGATGACCCGATCGGTAAAGGTCTCCCATCCCAGATGAGCGTGAGAGTGAGCCTGACCGGCCTGCACCGTCAGCACGGTGTTGAGCAGCAGGACACCCTGTTTGGCCCAGGATTCGAGAAAGCCGTGATTGGGTGTGACGAAACCTGGCAGGTCCCGCTGCATCTCTTTATAGATGTTGACCAGTGAGGGGGGCGTCCGTACGCCGGGCAGAACAGAGAAGCAGAGACCGTGCGCCTGATTGGGGCCGTGGTAGGGATCCTGCCCCAGGATCACCACCTTGACCTGATCCAGTTCGGTCAGCTTGAAGGCATTGAACACATCGGTGGCTGGCGGGTAGATCACCTTGCCCGCTTCCCGCTCGGCTCTGACGGTTGCCAGCGTACTCTTGAAATAGTCCTGCTCTTTCTCAGAGCCAATCACATCACTCCAGGTCAGCACCCCGGCCTCCTCACTTGATACGGCGAAGGGCTCAGGATAGGGGGCCAGCCCGCAAGACGCAACCGTGGCTCACGCTTTCCAGAGCCTGGCGAGGCGCCCCGAGCGCTCCAGCTTGCGCAGGCCGGTATTGAACAGCAGCATCAGACGGCGCGCTTCGGGATCTGCCTTGCGCATCAGCAGGTATCCCGGCTGCGACCAGATGGGGTCGGCGGCGCTGGTCAGGGCCAGCGATTGGGGATGACGGGCGAGCGCCTGCTGAAATAGGGTCTGTGCCACCTGCTCATCCATCACCAGATAATGGATCCGCCCGTCGAGCAGCTTGCCCATGCTCTCCTCATCGGAATCTGACCACGCGAGGGTGAGGCCAGCTTGGCGGGCGGCAAACCCATCGCCATAGAAGTAGCCGCGTGTCACCCCGACCAGCTCGTGCTTCAGCTGACCCAGATTCACCGATGGCGAACCGGCCAACGTCATCAGGCGGGTGGTGAAATGGCCAAGCGAGGCGGAGAGATAGAAAAGCTGTTCCCGCTCGCGGGAGCGAAACCAGGGCATGGTGACCACATATTGCCCCTCCAGGGTCAGCTGGTAAGCCTCGGCCCAGGAATAGAAGTGAAAGCTGACGTCGAGCCCCTCTTCGGCAAAGGCTTCGCGCACCACCTCACAGAGAAAGCCCTGATTGGGCAGCGACTCACTGATATAGGGCGGCCACTCGCCCACGGCAATACGCACCGTCTCGGCCCGCACCGCGGCACTGCTTGCCCAGCAACAGAACAGGGCCAGCCATCCCCACTTTCGCCACCCACTATTCACCCGGCACTCTCCTCGCTTTTTTTGCTGAGTGTAGCCAACCCCTCAATTAACATCAGAAAAAGCCAAAAAGATGTAGTTAAATTACTAGATTAACGAGATAAAAGATGCATAATTTTGATATCTTACAAAATCAGAAAAATGACCTATTTTTGATTCATCTCAATAATTTAATCCCCTTAAAATGGCGTTTTATCAGATTTTCTTGATCTAGATCAATTTTGGTAATATTACCACCGTGGTATATATGACCCCATCAAAGAAAAGGTGTAAGGCAAGGGCCCTTTAAGTCATCGCCATCGACGGTAGCTTAAATACATCAGGGTAATTTCCTTACAGTTGGATTCGCGTTCCCATTGAGGAGTCATACCATGATCAAAGGCATTCAAATCACCCAGGCCGCCAACACCGCTCTGCTGAACTCTTTCTGGCTGCTGGACGAAGAGAAGCAACAAGCTCGCTGCATCTGCGTCAAAGGCGATGCTTTCGCTGCCGATCAAGAAGTGCAACTGGCTGACCTGGGTCAGTTCGAATACCGCGAACTGCCGGTTCAGGCTGAGCCTGCTGTTGAAGGTGGCCAGCACCTGAACGTCAACGTGCTGCGTCGCGAAACGCTGGAAGACGCTATCGAAAACCCGGAGAAGTACCCGCAGCTGACCATCCGCGTATCTGGCTACGCAGTGCGTTTCAACGCCCTGACCCCGGAACAGCAGCGTGACGTGGTTACCCGTACTTTCACCCAGAGCCTGTAATCAGCGCCCTGCAGTGAACAGCTGATACTCGCGGTATCAGCACAAAAAAACGGCCAATCGGCCGTTTTTTTATTGCCCCCGCACCAGCCAACGCAGCCGTGCGGGGGAAACAGCGCTTACGCCCTGTCCACTTCCAGCTGCCCGGCCTTGCCGCCGAGCACCGCATCCATCTTCTTCTCGTCCAGCTGCTTGCAGTATTTGGCGACCACCACGGTGGCAACACCATTACCGATCAGGTTGGTCAGCGCCCGCGCCTCGGACATGAAGCGGTCGATCCCCAGGATCAACGCCAACCCGGCCAGTGGCAGATGGCCCACCGCCGAAATGGTCGCCGCCAGCACGATAAAACCGCTACCGGTCACCCCGGCCGCCCCTTTCGAGGAGATCAGCAGCACCACCAGCAGGGTGACCTGCTGAAACAGATCCAGCGGGGTATTGGTGGCCTGCGCGATGAAAATCGCCGCCATGGTCAGATAGATGGAGGTGCCATCCAGGTTAAAGGAGTACCCGGTCGGAATGACCAGCCCCACCACCGATTTCTGGCAACCCAGCTTCTCCATCTTGTCCAGCATCCGCGGCAGTACCGACTCGGAAGAGGAAGTCCCCAGCACGATCAGCAGCTCCTCGCGAATGTAGGAGATGAAACGCAGGATGCTGAAGCCGGACGCTTTGGCGATGCTGCCCAGCACAATGAAGATAAAGAAGAGGCAGGTGAGATAGAAGCAGGCGATCAACTGGCCCAGTTGTACCAGCGAACCTACCCCGTATTTACCGATGGTAAATGCCATTGCCCCGAATGCACCGACCGGTGCCAGCCTCATTATCATATTGATAATGCCGAATATGACTTTGGAGAAGCTGTCAATGACGCCGAAAATAACCTGTCCCTTTTCGCCAATATGATGCAGTGAGAAACCGAACAGCACCGCAAACAGCAATACCTGCAAGATATTGCCGCTGGCAAAGGCACCGATCACACTGCCCGGAATAATATCCAGCAAAAAGGCGATAATGCCCTGAGACTTGGCCTGTTCCGCATAGGCGGAGATGGCGCTGGCATCCAGCGCGGCGGGATCGACGTTCATCCCGGCACCCGGCTGCAACAGGTTGACCACGCACAGCCCGATGATCAGGGCGATGGTGCTGACCACCTCGAAGTAGAGCAGCGCAATGGCGCCGGTCTTGCCGACCGCCTTCATGCTCTCCATCCCGGCAATGCCGGTGACCACGGTACAGAAAATAACGGGGGCGATGATCATCTTGATCAATTTGACGAAGCCATCACCAAGGGGCTTCATATCGGCGCCCAGTTCCGGATAGACATGCCCCAGAAATACCCCAAGGGTAATCGCGAGCAATACCTGAAAATAGAGGCTGCTAAATAGTTTCTTTTGCATTATTAACGTCCTGTTAATTTAATTGCACATTGTTATGACAGCAATAAACATGCAGATAGCCGGGACGAGATATCTGCGTATCTCGCCCGATCCATGCTGTTTCTGCATTACTACGGCGACTACTTTACATGCAATAAAATGCAATTAAGAGACATCAATCACACAACCAAATTAACAACATTAACACCACGACAACCAGCAATTGATTGCTCGCAGATTAATTTGAGTCTTCAACAAAATGTGGCAGATATAAAAAATGCCCCGCATTGCGGGGCATTTTTTATCAAGAAATACAGAGTCGGGATCAGACCGAAGTGTCGAGGGGTTCGAAACCCTTGATCAGGTCATCGATGGCCTTCATCTGCTTGAGGAAGCCTTCCAGCTTCTCCAGCGGCAGCGCGCTCGGGCCATCACAGCGGGCAATTTTCGGATCCGGGTGGGATTCGATAAAGAGACCGGCCAGACCGACCGCCATACCGGCGCGCGCCAGCTCGGTCACCTGCTCGCGACGACCGCCAGAGGCCGCTCCCAGCGGATCACGGCACTGCAGAGAGTGGGTCACGTCAAAGATCACCGGATAGCCGCCGGTGCTCTTCTTCATCACGCCCAGACCCAACATGTCCACCACCAGGTTGTCGTAGCCGAAGTTGGCACCGCGCTCGCAGAGGATCAGGCGATCGTTGCCGCACTCCTCGAACTTGTCGGTAATGTTCTTCATCTGGCTTGGGCTGAGGAACTGCGGCTTCTTGATGTTGATGACGTTGCCGGTGCGGGCCATCGCCTCAACCAGATCGGTCTGGCGCGCCAGGAAGGCAGGCAGCTGGATAACGTCAACCACTTCGGCGACCGGCTTGGCCTGATGGGGCTCGTGCAGATCGGAGATCACCGGCATGCCGAAGGTCGCTTTCAGCTCCTGGAAAATCTTCATCCCCTCTTCCAGACCCGGACCGCGGTAGGAGTGGATGGAGGAGCGGTTGGCCTTGTCCCAGCTCGCCTTGAAGACAAACGGGATGCCCAGCTTGCTGGTCACTTCCACGTACTTCTCGCACACCGCCATCGCCATGTCGCGGGATTCCAGCACGTTCATGCCGCCAAACAGCACGAACGGTTTGTCATTGGCAACGTCGATCTGGTTGATCTTGATATTCTTCTGTTCCATCTAAAAGATCCTTAATGAAAGGGCCTGAAGCCAAGTTAGTCCGTTGCGACCGGGCGCAGCAGCCTTGATATTCTTCTGTTTCAGCTCCAAGAGATCCTTAATGAAAGGGCCTGAAGCCAAGTTAGTCCGTTGCAACCGGGCGCAGCGGCCTTGATATGCGTCTGTTGCAGTGCCAAGCCATCCTTAATGAAGGGGCTTGGGGCTAAGATCCAGCGCGGCCAGCTGCACTTTCAGCACATCGGCGACCGGATCGTCCGGGCATTGTTCAATAAAATATTCAAAATCGTCGGCGGCCTGGCGGGGGCAATCAAGCTGCTCGTAGATAAAGCCGCGATCCCGCGTCTCCAGCGGATCGCCGGGTTTCATCCGCAGCAACAGCTCGCTACAACGGAGCGCCTCGGGCATGCGGTCTTCCCGCAGCAGGGCCCCCTTGCTGACGTTGAGCAGCCGTTCGATGATCTCCCACTGGCCGGAGGGCTGCAGGTAGTCGGGGGTCAGGGTCGCCAAGTCCCCCAGCGCGCCGCGCAGCAGCAGCTCGATGCGGGCCAGGCTCAGCTCATCGCCGGTAAAGGGATCGACATAGACCTCCCCCTCGCCACCGGCAAAGCTCACCAGGAAGTGACCGGGAAAGCAGATCCCCTCCACATCGAGCCCAATCTTGCGCCCCAACTGGATGATGAGGATGCCGAGACTGACCGGGATCCCCTTGCGCTGTACCAGCACCTGATTGAGGTCGCAGTTGTTGGCCGAGAAGTAGTCCTGCCAGTCACCGTGGAAACCCAAGCTGTGGTAGAAACCTTGCAGCAGTTGCTGGCGCACCTCGTCGCAGGTGCCTTCGGCAATCTGCTCGTCCAGCCACTCATCCAGCAGTTGCAGCTCGCGGATCCCCTGCTCGGCGGAGCCGTAGATCTCGTCGCTGATCGACAACGCCAGCTCGGTGATGTCGTGGGCTTCGAAATCGGTCCATTCGTCTATGTGTAACATCGTCTTCATGCCTTAACCGAACAAACTCGCCTGTTTGAGCAGTGCCAACTTGGCAACAAAGTAGATCCACCCAATTGCCCCCACAAAAGAGCACCAGCGGATCAAATTGCTCTTGGCCAACCGCAACGCCATCGCTGCCAGAAAGACCAATATCAGGATCCCCGTCAACTTTTCGCTAAGCCAGGGCGTTCCGTTATTGAACGGGTTGAGATCCAGCACCACACAGAGCAGCACGCCGGAGAGCACAACCAGACCATTAAGCCAGCCGCTGACTTTCAGCACCTGAGCACTGTAGGCCCGATCGGTACCGGTCTGCATCCAGTAAAAACGGAGCATAAACAACAGTACGGCCCCGGCAATCAGGGTGAGGTGCAGGTGCTTGAGCACAAAATACATTTTCAATCCTTGCATGGGGGCGCACAGGCAACCCGCCGTGTAACAGTGAGGGGCAATCAGCGCAGCGGGCAGAGGCCCAGCGTCACCCTGTCGTTATCCCCGTAATCGCGCACCGTGGCGACCTCGCGGTAGCCTCTGTCGCGCAACAACTGACGCACCGCAGCCCCCTGATCCCAACCATGCTCCAGCAGCAGCCAGCCGTCGGGCAGCAGATAAGCGGGGGCATGGGCCACGATGTGGCGGATATCTGCCAGCCCGGCGTCATCGGCAACCAGCGCTGAACGGGGTTCAAAACGCACGTCACCCTGCGTGAGATGGGGATCGGCGCCATCAATATAGGGGGGATTGGAGACAATCACCGCAAAACGAGGCGTCTTGTCGCGATCCGGCTCGCCAAGGGGCTCGAACCAGCTGCCGTCCCGCACTTCGATGGGCAATCCCAGCGCGGCGCTGTTTTCGCGGGCCAGCGCAGCGGCATCGGCCATCCGATCCACCGCCCATACATCGACCTCGGGCCGCTCGGACTTGAGCGCCAGCGCGATAGCGCCGGTGCCGGTGCCCAGATCCAGCACGGCGCACGGTCCTTGCGGGATTTTGGTCAGCGCCTGCTCGACCAGCACCTCGGTATCGGGGCGCGGGATCAAGGTAGCCGGGCTCACTTTCAGCGGCAGCGACCAGAACTCCCGCTCTCCCACCAGATGGGCGATGGGTTCGCCATTAAGACGACGGGTCAGCCACCCCTGCAGGGTGGCCTGCTGGGTGGCATCCAGCTCGCGCTCGGGCCAGGTCATCAGATAGCTGCGGCGGCAGTCGAGCAGATGGCAGAGCAGCACATCGGCGTCGGCGCGGGGAGATTCCCCGCCAGCCAGCACGGTCATGATATGGGCACGGGCCTGCTGGATCTGCATCAGTGCCGCTCCACCTTATGGGCACAACACTTAATGCGAGCTTGCCGGATCACCAGTTGCATCAACTGTTCTCGGCCAGCGAGGCGAGCTGATCGGCCTGATACTCCTGCACCAGCGGGGTGATGATGCAGTCCAGATCCCCTTCCAAAATTTCGGAGAGACGGTACAGGGTGAGGTTGATGCGGTGCTCGGAGAGGCGACCCTGCGGGTAGTTGTAGGTGCGGATACGCTCGGAGCGGTCGCCAGAGCCCACCAGATTGCGGCGGGTGCTCTGTTCGGCTGCGCGGTGGCGCTCATCCTCGGCCGCTTGCAGACGGGCGGATAGCACTGACATCGCCTTGGCGCGGTTCTTGTGCTGGGAGCGCTCATCCTGACACTCCACCACCAGACCGGTCGGCAGGTGGGTGATGCGAATGGCCGAGTCGGTCTTGTTGACGTGCTGACCACCGGCACCGGAGGCGCGGAAGGTATCGATCTTCAAGTCGGAAGGGTTGATCTCGATCTGCTCGGCTTCCGGCACTTCCGGCAGCACGGCGACGGTACAGGCGGAGGTGTGCACCCGGCCCTGAGACTCGGTCTCCGGCACCCGCTGCACCCGATGACCACCGGATTCAAACTTGAGGCGGCCATAGACACGCTCGCCATCGATCTTGGCGATCACCTCCTTGTAGCCACCATATTCACCGTCGTTGCAGCTGACGATGGAGACGCGCCAGCCCTGACGCTCGGCAAACCGTGAATACATGCGGAACAGGTCACCGGCAAAGATGGCCGCTTCATCGCCACCGGCACCGGCGCGGATCTCCAGATAGCAGTTGTTGTCATCCTTGGGATCCTTGGGCAGCAACATCAGTTGCAGCTCCTGCTCCAGCGCCTCCAGATTGGCCTTGGCCAGCGGCAGCTCCTCCTGCGCCATCTCGCGCAGGTCGGCGTCATCCTCTTCCAGCATCATCTGGGTGGTCTCCAGATCATCCTGAGCCTGACGGTAACGCTGGAAGGCGTGAACGATATCTTCCAGCTGGGCATATTCACGGGTCAGGGCACGGTAGCGCTCCTGATCCGAGACCACGTCCGGCTCGCCGAGCATGGCCTGTACTTCTTCGTGGCGCTCGATGAGGCCTTCCAGCTTTCTGATCAGTGACGGATTCATAACTCTTGCATTCTCAATGGAGGAAGGGGCCGCCAGCATGGCAACCCCGAACAATTACTCTTGTGGCAACCCCAGCGCCTGCCGCAAGCGGGAGAGCTCGCTCTGATCCCCTTGGGAGGCAGCCTGGCGCAACGCCTGGGTCGGCGCGTGGATCAATTTGTTGGTGAGGCGATGGGCCATCGCCTTGAGCGCCTGTTCGGCACTCTCGCCCTGTGCCAGTGCCAGCAGGGCGCGCTGCAGCTCTTCGTCTGCCACCTGCTGGGACTGATGTCGATAGTCGCGGATCAGATCGACCGAGCTCTGGCCGCGATACCAGCCCATGAACTCGTCGCGCTCTTCCTGCACGATCACTTCCGCCTGCGCAGCGGCCCGTTTACGGGTTTCGAGGTTCTGCTCGATGATCCCCTGCAGATCATCCACCGTGTAGAGATAGGCATCGGAGAGCTCATCAACTTCGGCTTCGATGTCGCGCGGCACCGCGATATCCACCAGAAACATGGGCTTGAAGCGGCGGGCCTTGAGGGCGCGCTCCACCATCCCCTTGCCGATGATGGGCAGCGGGCTCGCGGTCGAGCTGATGACAATATCCGCCTCGTGCAGATAGTCGGGGATCTCTTCAAGCGTCATCACCTGGGCGCCGAATTCGGTCGCCAGGGTCTGAGCGCGCTGCAAGGTGCGGTTGGCCACCATCATCTGGGTGACGTTCTGCTCGCGCAGATGACGGGCCACCAGTTCGATGGTCTCCCCCGCCCCGACCAGCAGCACCTTGGTCTGGGAGAGATCGGAGAAGATCCGCCGACCCAGGCTGACGGCGGCAAAGGCCACCGACACCGCACTGGCGCCAATCTCGGTATCGGTGCGCACTCTTTTCGCCACCGAGAAGGATTTCTGGAACAGCCGCTCCAGCGCCCCCTTGAGGGATTCCGACTGCTGGGCGTGGGCATAGGATTGCTTGATCTGCCCCAGGATCTGCGGCTCGCCCAATACCAGAGAATCCAGCCCGCACGCCACCCGCATCAGGTGGCGCACCGCTTCTTCGTCGTGGTGCTGATAGATGGCGGTGACCAGCTCGGCCGCATCCAGCCCGTGGAACTGCTGCAGCCAGCGCAGCACTTGCTCTTGCCGCTCCCCGTCCAGATTGCAATAGAGTTCGGTCCGGTTGCAGGTGGAGACGATCACCGCCTCGCTGACACCGGGTTGGCTCACCAGCTCACGCAAGGCGCGATCGATGCAGTCCGGGCCAAAGGCGACCCGCTCCCGCAAGGCGACACTGGCGGTGTTGTGGTTGATTCCGAGGGCAAGCAAACTCATGAGTGGACGACGATCATTTCATACGCTGGGTGCAAAGGCTGCCAATTGTACGAGAAAGGGTAAGTCTTTAAAAGCAATACGGCCGCCCCGTATACTGTGGCAAATTCCTCTCTCTGGAGCCGTCTCTTGCTGCTACGTATTTTTACCCTCACCTGCCTGCTGTTGCTGGCCGGTTGTGCCACCACCCAGCCCCAGCGTGACCAGGTGAACTGGAACCAGGAGCGGACCCGTCTCGAGCAGCTGACCCACTGGCAGCTTTCCGGCAAGATGGCCATCATCACCCCCCGGCAAAAGGGCAGCGCCCGCCTCAACTGGCAGCAGGATGGCGAGGATTATCGCCTCAACCTCACCAGCCTGATCGGCACCAGCATTCTGGAGCTCTCCCGCAGCAAGGGTGAGATCACCCTGCTCGACAGCGACGGCAAGCGTCACCAGAGCCAGGATGCCGAAGCGCTGATCTATCAACTCACCGGCTGGAATATTCCGGTCGCCGGATTGCCGGAGTGGATCAAGGGGCTGCCGGGTCAGGCGGAGTTTGAACTCAACCCCGACAGCAGCCTGGCCAGCGTGCGCGACGGCCAGTGGCAGATCGTCTATGGCGATTATCGGGATCAGGATGGCTACCGCCTGCCGCACCAGCTGACCATGACCGGCCAGAACAGCCGCCTCAAGCTTCAGATCAACCAATGGACTCTTGCACGTTAATGGCTTCTACACGCTGGCCGGCACCGGCCAAACTCAACCTGTTTTTACACGTCAATGGCCGTCGCCCCGATGGCTACCACGAGCTGCAGACCCTGTTTATCTTCCTCAACCACAGCGACTGGCTCGAGTTCGAGGTGATTCCTGATAGCGACACACTCACCCTGAGCCCGGCCATTCCCGGCGTACCGGATGAGCAGAATCTGATTATCCGCGCGGCGCGCCTGCTGCAGGCAACACTACCGAGCCCGCAGGGGGCCCATATCCGGCTGGAGAAAGTGTTGCCCATGGGGGGCGGTATCGGTGGCGGATCGTCCGATGCGGCAACCACGCTGGTGGCGCTTAACCACCTCTGGCAAGCGGGGCTCGGTGAAGATGAACTGGCAGCGCTTGGCGTCCAGCTGGGGGCCGATGTGCCGGTGTTTGTCCGTGGCAAGGCGGCCTTTGCCGAAGGGGTGGGTGAGCGGCTGCAACCGGTCGAACTGCCAGATGCCTGGTATCTGGTGCTCAAGCCCGATTGCCATGTGGCAACGGCGGCGGTGTTCCAGGATCCGGACCTACCCAGAGCCACCCCCAAGATGGCGTTGCACAACCTGCTGGAAGGTGAGTGGAAAAACGATTGCGAATCACTGGTGAAAAAGCGCCACCCCGAGGTTGCCAATGCGCTCGGCTGGTTGCTAGAATACGCGCCGTCAAGAATGACGGGCACAGGAGCCTGCGTCTTTGCTCAATTTGAAGACGAAGTGACTGCTCGGGGAGTGTTGGCTAGAGTGCCGAAGGGACTGGATGGGTTTGTCGCCAAGGGCGAGAACATATCACCTCTCTTCTCCACATTGCAACAGTTCAAATGATTGGGGTATCGCCAAGCGGTAAGGCAGCGGGTTTTGATCTCGCCATCCCTAGGTTCGAATCCTAGTACCCCAGCCATTTTTCCGAACAACAGCTCACTTGGTGCTGATGATTAACGTGGCCGGTTTTGCTCTCGGCCACGGATTCGGGTTACCGGTATCATCACAATCATTGGGCAGCAGACGCCTTGTACGTTATCTTGATGAATCGTTTGCCCCAAAACGATAGGGTCTGATTTCAGACTCCCCCCACATACTGGATGCAACCCCGAGGTTTCAAACCGTGCCTGACATGAAGCTGTTTGCTGGTAACGCAACGCCGGAACTAGCCCAGAAGATCGCAGATCGCCTGTTTATCAAACTCGGCAATGCTGCCGTAGGTCGCTTTAGCGACGGCGAGATCAGCGTACAGATCAATGAGAATGTACGTGGTGGCGATATCTTCATCATTCAATCCACCTGTGCCCCGACCAACGACAATTTGATGGAATTGATCGTCATGGTGGATGCTCTGCGTCGTGCTTCAGCTGGCCGTATCACTGCCGTTATCCCCTACTTTGGTTATGCCCGTCAGGACCGCCGCGTCCGCTCCGCCCGTGTACCCATCACCGCCAAGGTTGTCGCTGACTTCCTCTCCAGCGTGGGTGTGGATCGCGTGCTGACCGTTGACCTGCATGCCGAGCAAATTCAAGGTTTCTTCGACGTTCCGGTAGACAACGTCTTCGGCAGCCCGGTGCTGCTGGAAGATATGAAGTCCAAGAACCTCGAGTCTCCTGTCGTTGTCTCCCCGGACATCGGTGGCGTAGTGCGCGCCCGCGCTATCGCCAAGCTGCTGGATGACACCGACATCGCCATCATCGACAAGCGCCGTCCCCGCCCGAACGTCTCTCAGGTCATGCACCTGATCGGTGACGTTGCCGGCCGCGACTGCATCATCGTTGATGACATGATCGACACCGGCGGCACCCTGTGCAAAGCCGCAGAAGCCCTGAAAGAGCGCGGCGCCAAGCGTGTATTCGCTTACGCCACTCACCCGGTCTTCTCCGGCTCTGCCGTCGAGAACATCAAGAACTCCGTGATCGACGAACTGATCATCACCGACTCCATCCCGCTCACCGCGGAGATGAAAGCGGTAGGCAAGGTCAAGCAGCTGACACTGTCAACTGTACTGGCCGAAGCCATTCGTCGCATCAGCAACGAAGAGTCCATCTCTGCCATGTTTGAGCATTGATAGATTCAGCAATAACGAAAACCGCCATCAGGCGGTTTTCGTCTTTCTGGACCATCTCTTTCCAACTTTCTGCTATCTGGTACGACCCTGCCCCCGGCAGGCTTAAGGATTTACCCATGAATTGCTTGCGTCCCCTCCTGCTCGCGACCCTCACCTCCGCCCTGTTCGCCTGTCAGCCTGCCAAAGAGAACCAGCCCTTCGTGCTGACTCTGGCTCACATGAACGATACCCACTCCCAGTTTGATCCGGTCAATGCCGAGATCAAAGGGCAGATCTTTGCCCAGCAGGGGGAGACGGACACCCTCTATACCCGCTTTGGCGGTTATCCGCGCCTGCTCACCATGGCGAAAGCCTATCAGGCCGATGCGCTGGCCCAGAACCACGCCATGCTGCTGCTGCACGGCGGTGACGCCTGGCAGGGCAGCGGCTACTTCAAGCTCAACGAAGGGATGGCCAATGCCGAGTTGCTGAGCCAGTTTGGCCTCGATGCCATGGCCCTGGGCAACCACGAGTTCGATCTGGACAACCAGAAGCTGGCCCGCTTCATCGAGGGAGTCAACTTCCCGGTGCTGGCCGCCAACCTCGACACCAAGGCCGATCCGGCCCTCAGCAAGGTAGACAACCTCAAGCCCTTCGTGGTCTACGCCTTTGACGGCAAACAGAAGAGCCCGGTCACCGATCTCGACAACCTGCCGCAAGGCAAACAGTTGGTCGCCG
>NZ_JRGK01000005.1 GCF_000764645.1 Aeromonas finlandensis | reverse complement strand
CATTAATATAGCTCCATCTGTTCATAAGAACAGCCCAAACTATTATCAGGGATATATTGGCTCAAATTAACTCTATTATTTACACAATAAGTTAATTAGTGTAAATATAATTTATACACATCTGTCAAATAGCATCTATTAGATGTTGAAATCATGGTTCTGCAACCAGATCTCGAGCACCAGTAAACCCCAGACATGATAGAAGCTCATACCGTCAAACTGGTTATCCAGCAACACCCGCAACCGCTCAGGAGCGATAAACTGATGCAGGCAGAGCTGACCTGATGAGGCCTGCTGACGTAGTTGCATAATCGCACTCTGCTTGGCCTGTTGATTGAACGGATCTATGCTGAAACCCTTTTTCGGCCTGTCGATCCATTCCGCTGGCAAGTAGCGTTTGGCTAATTGGCGCAACAGGACCTTACCCTGTCCTTGTGCAATCAGCTCTGATGGTGCCAAACCAGCAGCAAACTGAGCAACTTCGGTAGACAGGTAAGGGGTTCGACACTCAAGGCTATGCAGCATGCTCATTCGATCTACCTTAGCCAACACCAACGGCAGGTAATTGGCGATATCGGCCTCACGTAGGCGATTAAGATACGGACGGCTGTCCATATCGATACGCCGACGCCATGCCATTAAATGATCACCAGTACCGGACGGTATGCGCCCGAACAACTGTTCCAGCTGGCGATCGGCATACAACAGGATACGACCAGAGTAGTACTCCCGCCCAAGATGCCAGCTACGCGCCTGCATCTGTTGCTCCCTGCCCTCGGCTGCGGCCAGTGTCTGCAGGTAACGGCCATAACCGCCAAACAACTCATCCCCCCCGTCTCCCGTGATCGCGACTGTGACCTGCTGACGAGCAAGCTGAGAGACCATATAGGTCGGTACACAGGAGGTATCGGCATTGGGCTCATCCATGCGCCGAGCCAGATAACCGACCTGTTCCACAAAAGCCTCTGGATGCAGCAACTGCTCAGAGTGCTCGGTTCCGAGGAAATCGGCAAAGGCCCGAGCCTCCTCATGTTCGCTCTCCGGCGCGTCTGTAAAACCGATGGAAAAGGTCCGTATCGGTCGTTGCAGACGACGGGTTATCAAGGCCACCGCCGTCGAGGAGTCGACACCACCGGAGAGAAAAGCCCCCACCGGCACATCGGCGACCAAGCGGCGCGATAACGAACGCAACAACAGCTCCTCAAGCTGGTCAACCTGCTCCTCCAGCGGGCGTGACGGCATGTGGTCACCGGCACAGATGAAGTGGAAGTAACGCTCTGCCTGTGAGACCTCCCCTGTCACGGCACGCATCAGGTGCCCCGGCAGCAACTTTCTGGCGTGTTGATACAGGGTACGCTCTCCGAC
>NZ_JRGK01000049.1 GCF_000764645.1 Aeromonas finlandensis | reverse complement strand
GATGAGCAGTATGATCTTTCATCGCCTCGCCTCCTTCTTGCTGCTGTGCAGCCTGCTTATTGCCGCCCCCCTGCGGGCGAGCGACGTCTTTACCCATATCAGCCCGGAGAGCGACCGGGACCAGCGCACCATCTATTTCCGCGAGCTGTTGCAGCTGGCGCTGGAGAAGACCCGCGACAGCTTCGGTGACTACGAGCTGCGGGCGGCACCGCCGATGAACCGGCTCCGGCTGCGCCAGGTGCTGGAGACCAACCTCTATCCCAACTTCTTTGCCGTTGATACCCCGCAGCCGGAGAGCGGCGAGGCCCTCGACTATGTTCGCTTCCCGGTGGAGCTCGGCATCCTCGGCTATCGCATCTGCTTCGTCAGCCCGCAGCAGGCGAAGGCGATTGCGGGGGTGACCCGCTTCGAGCAGCTCAAGCAGTACCAGAACGTGCAGGGGCGTGGCTGGCAGGATGCCGCCATTCTGCGGGCGGCTGGCCTGCAGGTACAGGAGGTGGACAGCTACGAGCGCCTGTTCAAGCTGGTGGCGCGCGGGCGGGCTGACCTCTTTTGCCGCGGCGCCAACGAGCTCTTTACCGAGCTGGAGCAGCACCGGGACGTGACCGGCCTCACCGTGGATCAGCACATCGCCCTGCACTACCCCTTCCTCCACCTCTTCTACACCTACAAGGGGAATCAGGCGGGGATCCAGCGCATTCAGGCCGGGCTCAAGCTGGCGTGGCGGGATGGCTCGCTGCAACAGCTCTGGCTGCGCCACTTCAAGCCCTCCCTCGATCAGGCCAGGCTCCACCAGCGGCGGCTGTTTGAGCTGCCCAATCCGCTGCTCAAAGGGATCGATTTTGACTACGACGCCTACCACTACGACCCGGTGACGGGCCGCTTCGGCCCCGGCTTGCCCTGAGCCGAAACCGGCAATCAGCGGCGTGGCCAGCCCTGCGGCTGGCCTTTTTCGTGCCATAACCATGCCAAATAGGCATAACTATTATTATTTAAATTCATTTTTTGAATGTTGATGTGCTGCATATACTGGGTGTCGCTTCACGGTTTCAGGTGTGATCCTGCCCGGCGCTAAAGCCTCGCGATTTGCCTGACCCGTCCTGCTGCGGCGTCTTGGTGTGTTGCATGAAGGCGTCCATCACTGGGCAGGGATCGATCCCTGCACGTATTACAGCTGACGGAGCCTTGTTATGCTTTATCCCCATACTTCCGCCCTGATTGTCGAAGGAGGTGCCATGCGCGGCATCTTCGCCAGTGGCGTGCTCGATGCCTTCATGGAAAGCCATTACTACCCGTTTGATTTCGTCATGGGGGTTTCTGCTGGAGCCACCAATCTGGTCTCTTATCTGAGCGAGCAGTCGCGCCGCAGCCATCGCATCATCACCGAGCTGGCCTGCAGTCCCCGTTTTCTCGATCCGCTGCGCTTCGTGAGAGGGGGCGATCTGGTGGATATCGGCTGGCTGTGGCGGGCCAGTCGCCACCGCTTCCCGCTCGATCTCGATACCTTCTGCGCCCGCGACACTCCCTTCTACGCGGTGACGACTGATGTGGCGAGCGGCGAGGCCATCTATCTGCAAGTGCGGCCGGAAAACATGGATGAGGTGCTGACCGCCACCTGCTCCCTGCCGGTAGTGCAGCGCGAGACTCCCTGCGTCGATGGTCGCCCGATGGCCGATGGCGGGATCAGTGACTCCATCCCGATGATTGAGGCCTATCGGCGTGGGGCCCGCCGGATCACGGTGATCCTGTCCGAGCCGTGGGGGTATCGCAAAAAACCACCTCGCTTCTGCTGGATGGTGAGGGTGTTGCTGAAAACCCAACCGGCGCTGGCACAGGCCATGCTGGTGCGGGATCGCGCCTACAACCAGGCCCTCGACTTTATTGCCAATCCACCCGCCGATTGCGAAATAGAGGTGATAGCGCCACCGGCTGATTTCATGGTCTCCCGGTTTACCCAGGATCCGACCAAGCTGGAGTCCGGCTATCTGCAGGGCTATTGGCTGGGGTGTCAGAGCCTGTTGCGTGCCCGCAGGGAGGCGCGGGCGGTGGCCTGAACGGCGGGTTGGTGCTGAACATAATGTGCTGACCAGTAAAAAGGGGAACCTCGCGGTTCCCCTTTTGCATGCTTGCGCGGCGGCAGGTGCTTACAGCATCTGCTTGAGGCGATAGAGCAGGTCGAGTGCCTGACGGGGGGTCAGCTCGTCCGGGCGCACCGCTGCCAGCTCTTCCACCACCGGATGGGGTTGCGGGGCGAGAGACACCGGAGCCGGGCGGGTTTCACCGGCGGCCACCGGAGTGGCGCTCTCCAGTTCGTGCAGTTTGTGACGGGCCTGCTGGATCACCGATTTCGGTACCCCGGCCAACGCCGCCACCTGCAGACCGTAGGAGCGGCTGGCCGCCCCTTCCTGCACCGCATGCATAAAGGCGATGGTGTCGCCGTGCTCCACTGCATCGAGATGGACGTTGGCCAGCCCGCTCATCAGCTCGGGCAAGCGGGTCAGCTCGAAGTAGTGGGTGGCGAACAGGGTGTAGGCGCCAATCTTGCTCGCCAGCTGTTCGGCGCAGGCCCACGCCAGCGAGAGGCCGTCGTAGGTGCTGGTGCCGCGGCCAATCTCGTCCATCAGCACCAGACTGCGGGCGGTGGCGTTGTTGAGGATGTTGGCGGTCTCGGTCATCTCTACCATAAAGGTGGAGCGGCCGGAGGCGAGATCGTCCGACGCCCCGATGCGGGTAAAGATGCGGTCGATGGGGCCGATGCGGGCGCTGTCGGCGGGCACGAAGGCGCCGATATGGGCCAGCAGCACGATCAGTGCGGTCTGGCGCATGTAGGTGGATTTACCGCCCATGTTGGGGCCGGTGATGATCAGCATCCGCCGTTCCCGCTCCAGCCGGATGGGGTTGGCGATAAAGGGATCGCTCATCACCTGCTCCACCACCGGATGGCGGCCTGCTTCGATCAGGATCTGATCCTCATCGATGAGCGTCGGGCAGCGATAGTCGAGGCTCTCGGCCCGCTCCGCCAGATTGGCCAGCACGTCCAGCTCAGCCAGTGCGGCAGCCGACTCCTGCAGATCGCCGAGGTGGGGCAGCAGGGCATCGAGCAGCTCTTCGTAGAGCCGCTTCTCCAGCGCCAGCGCCTGGGCCTGGGCGGTGAGCACCTTGTCCTCGTACTTCTTCAGCTCATCGATGATGTAGCGTTCGTTGTTCTTGAGGGTCTGGCGGCGGATGTAGTGGGCCGGCACCAGATGGCTGTTGGCACGGCTCACCTCGATATAGAAGCCGTGCACCTTGTTGTAACCCACCTTGAGGGTGTTGATGCCGGTCAGCAGCTTCTCCCGCTCCTCGATGCGGGCGAGGCTGGCGGTGGCGCCGTTGGCCAGATCCCGCAGCTCGTCCAGCTCCTGATTGAAGCCGTCACGGATCACGCCGCCATCACGGATCAGCACCGGCGGCACCTCCATCACCGCGCGCTCCAGCAGGTCGAGCAGCTCAGGGAAGGTGCTGGCGCGCTCGGCCAGCTGCTGCACTGCTTCGTGTTCGTTATCCGCCAGCAGGCGCTGCAATTCGGGCAACTGGGCAAAGGCCTGACGCAGCCGGGTGAGGTCGCGCGGACGGGCCGAACGCAGGGCGAGACGGGCCAGCACCCGCTCCACATCCCCCACCTGACGCAGCAGGTTGCCGAGCTCGTCATAGAGGTTCTGCTCGATCAACTCCTTGATGGTGCTCTGGCGACCCTTCAGGATCACCCGATCGCGGATCGGCTGGTGGATCCAGCGCTTGAGCAACCGGCTGCCCATGGGGGTGGCGGTGCGATCCAGCACCTCGGCCAGGGTATTTTCATAGCCACCGGCCAGATTCTGGGTCAGCTCCAGATTGCGGCGGGTGGCGGCATCCATGATGACGGCATGATCGGGCTGCTCGAGGCGCACGTTGCGGATGTGGGGCAGGGCGGTGCGCTGGGTGTCCTTGACGTACTGCATCAGGCAACCAGCGGCGCACAGGGCGGTCTCGCTCTTGTCGACGCCAAAGCCCACCAGATCCTGGGTGCCGAATTGCTGGCAGAGCAGCTTGCGAGCGGTGCCCAGCTCAAACTCCCACTCGGGGCGGCGACGCAGGCCGCGGCGACCTTCGATGTGGTGCAGAAACTCGAAGGATTCGGGATAGAGCAGCTCGGCCGGATTGGTGCGCTGCAGCTCGGCCAGTAAAGTCTCTTCCTTGTCGAACTGGTTGATGAAGAAGCGGCCGGAGCCGATGTCCATAGTGCCATAGCCGAAGCGGCGGCCATCGTGGTAGACGGCGGCGATCAGGTTGTCCTGCCGCTCGCTGAGCAGCGCCTCGTCGGAGACGGTGCCCGGGGTGATGATGCGGATCACCTTGCGCTCCACCGGCCCCTTGCTGGTGGCGGGATCCCCCACCTGCTCGCAGATGGCGGCAGATTCGCCGAGCTGCACCAGCTTGGCCAGATAGCCCTCGATGGCGTGATAGGGCACCCCCGCCATGGGAATCGGGCTGCCCGCGGACTGGCCGCGCTTGGTCAGGGAGATGTCGAGCAGTTGGGAGGCCTTGCGGGCATCGTCATAGAACAACTCGTAGAAGTCGCCCATCCGATAGAACAGCAGGATCTCCGGGTTCTCGGCCTTGAGGCCAAGGTACTGCTGCATCATGGGCGTGTGGGCGCTCAGATTGGCGCCGGGAGCGGAGCCAGTGGCGCCGCTGGCTTGGTGTTGTGCGGTCATGTTCTGTTCCAGAAGGGGCCTCTGCGGGCCAGTGTCTGCGGTGATGAGCCTTGAGCTTGATGGCGCCATTCTACACATAAGCGCCGCGACGGGGGAGGTAGTGTTCCGGGCGCGGCTGCTCTGCAGTATTGAAGGCGTGACCCCGGTGCGACGCCTCATTGCAGCAGGCAAGCGCGGACTGCCGTGGTTGCGGGGGGCGGTAGCGGGATCGCATAATGTGCCTCTTGAGCGGATCAGAAGGAGTCGTGATGAAACTGGATGCAGAGATAGAGCACCTTGCCATCGAGCTGGGACGGGCCCTCGGTCAACGGGGCTGGCTGGCGGCGACCGCCGAATCCTGTACTGGCGGCGGGGTGGCCAGCGCCATCACCGACATCGCGGGCAGCTCCGGCTGGTTCGATCGCGGTTTTGTCACCTACACCAACGAGGCCAAGCAGCAGATGCTGGGGGTGAGTGGCGAGACTCTTGCGCAGCATGGCGCGGTGAGCGAAGCCGTGGTGCTTGAGATGGCCCGCGGCGCGCTGGCCCACTCGTCGGCCGCCATCAGTGTGGCCATCAGCGGCATCGCTGGCCCCGGCGGCGCCACCGAGGACAAGCCGGTCGGCACCGTTTGGTTCGCCTGGGCCGACCGCAACGGCCGCCACCACTCCCTGCTCGCCCGCTTCGACGGGGATCGCCGACAGGTGCGCCAGCAGGCGGTGAGACAGGCCTTGTCGGGTCTGTTGGCCCTGCTCAGATAAATTGGGCTTGATACTGTATGAATAGACAGTATACTTAGCCCAACTTCACTTCTTACTCACGATTTCCAGCGGAGATTGGCATGGATCAGAACAAACAGAAGGCACTGGCGGCTGCGCTGGGTCAGATTGAAAAGCAGTTCGGCAAAGGTTCCATCATGCGTCTGGGCGACAGCAAGACCATGGATATCGAAGCCATCTCTACCGGTTCCCTCTCGCTGGACGTGGCGCTGGGCATCGGCGGTCTGCCGTGTGGCCGTATCGTCGAGATCTACGGCCCGGAATCTTCCGGTAAAACTACCCTCACCCTGCAGGTGATCGCGGAAGCCCAGAAGAAAGGCAAAACCTGTGCCTTCGTCGATGCGGAACACGCACTCGACCCTATCTATGCTGCCAAGCTGGGCGTCAACGTTGACGACCTGCTGATCTCCCAGCCGGATACCGGTGAACAGGCGCTGGAAATCTGCGACATGCTGGTGCGCTCCAATGCGGTTGACGTCATCATCGTCGACTCCGTGGCGGCCCTGACCCCGAAAGCGGAAATCGAAGGGGAGATGGGTGACTCCCACGTTGGCCTGCAGGCCCGTTTGATGTCCCAGGCGCTGCGCAAGCTGACAGCCAACATCAAGAACGCCAACTGCCTGTGCATCTTCATCAACCAGATCCGGATGAAGATCGGCGTCATGTTCGGTAGCCCGGAGACCACTACCGGTGGTAACGCGCTCAAGTTCTACGCCTCCGTGCGTCTGGATATCCGTCGTATCGGCGCCATCAAGGAAGGCGACGAAGTGGTCGGTAACGAGACCCGCGTCAAAGTGGTCAAGAACAAGGTGGCCCCGCCCTTCAAGCAGGCTGAATTCCAGATCTTCTACGGTGCTGGCATCTCCAAAGAGGGCGAGCTGGTGGATCTGGGCGTCAAGCACAAGCTGATCGACAAGGCGGGTGCCTGGTACAGCTACAACGGCGAGAAGATCGGTCAGGGCAAGGCCAACGTCATGAAGCTGTTCGCCGAGAACAAGGTGATGGCTGGCGAAGTGGAAGCCCGCCTGCGCGAGCTGCTGCTCTCCGGTGCCGTACCGGCAGAAAAGCCTGTGGCTGCTGCCGCTGAAGAGTTTGAAGACGAAAGCGAACAAGAGTTCGAATAAGGTAAAGGAGGCCGGGTTGATACCCGGCCTTGTCATTTATGGTCGATGAATCTCTCCCTGAACCCGTTGAACTCTCCTTTGAAGAGTTGTTTGCTGCTGCCCGCGCCTTTGCCATGCGCAGTCTGGCCCGTCGCGAGAGCGCCGAGTCGGAGCTGGCCAACCGGCTGCGCCAGCAGGGTTTCAATGAAGAGGTGATCGAGGCGGTAGTCGACTACTGCCGCGGTTACAACTGGGTCAACGATGAACGTTACGGCGGCATGGCGGTGCGGGCCGGTGCCGCCAAGGGGCATGGCCCTATCAAGATCCGCTTCGATCTGCGCCGCAAGGGGCTCGACGATATGCAGATTGATGCTGCATTCGATCAACCGGAGCTGGACTGGTTCGAGCTGGCATTTGCCCTGCTCGAACGGCGCGCCCGGTTGGCCGATCTGGCGGATTTCAAGCTGCGGATGAAGTGGCTCAAGTACCTGCTGGGGCGTGGTTTTACCCAGGAGCAGGCGCGTTATGCTATCTCAGCCCTGCAAGAGGCGGCCGCAGAGTAGTCGGCGGTGGTGCCTTGTCGCGTGATGCAAGGTCGTGCGACGACGTGGTGCCCACCCTATTGTTAGACATATCGATCACACGACGGAGCCTCTTTTTCGGCTCACGCAGATGGAGTGCCGCAGGCCGTGCCGCTCGTCACTGTTACGGCCTTCCGGCAGCGTTCTTTCCTTTTTCTGGTACCACGCGGTGATACCCCTTATCTCGCCTTTATAGGATTTTCCCTGCCCATTCAGTGGCTTGGGGGCCGGGTGTGATGAAAGGCCGGTTCTGCCGCGTTACCTGCCTATTTTCCGCTGCTTTTGGCCTGATCACCGGCTCAAAAAGCGCCGGTTTGCCTCCCTTTTCTCTTCGTATCCATTTATGCGCGCTTTTTCGCCCGTGACGGGCCTGTACGTTTTACTTTACCCCGCAGAAAACTTACATTAATGCGGTTAAAAGTCCGTATTCGAATCAAGCAGGATTTTCCATGTATATGTCCACGTCAGAGATACGCGCTGCGTTTCTCGAGTATTTCCGTTCCCAGGGACACCAGGTTGTCTCCTCCAGCTCGCTGGTACCGCATAACGACCCGACCCTGTTGTTTACCAACGCGGGTATGAACCAGTTCAAGGATGTGTTCCTTGGCGCCGAGAAGCGTGCCTACAACCGCGCCACCACGTCCCAGCGTTGTGTCCGTGCCGGTGGTAAACACAATGACCTGGAAAACGTCGGCTATACCGCCCGTCACCACACCTTCTTCGAAATGCTGGGCAACTTCAGCTTCGGTGACTACTTCAAACAGGATGCCATCAAGTTTGCATGGGGCTTCCTGACCGAGGTGCTGCAGCTGCCGAAAGATCGCCTGCTGGTGACCGTCTACGCGACTGACGATGAAGCTTTCGATATCTGGGAAAAAGAGGTCGGTGTCCCGGCCGATCGCATCGTGCGCATCGGTGACAACAAGGGTGCCCCTTACGCTTCCGACAACTTCTGGGCGATGGGCGATACCGGCCCGTGCGGTCCCTGCACCGAGATCTTCTATGACCACGGCGATCACATCTGGGGTGGCCGTCCCGGCTCACCGGAAGAGGATGGCGACCGTTTCATCGAGATCTGGAACGTGGTGTTCATGCAGTTCAACCGTCAGGCTGACGGCACCATGGAGCCGCTGCCGCGTCCGTCCGTGGATACCGGCATGGGTCTGGAGCGGATCTCCGCCATCATGCAGGGCGTGCACTCCAACTACGAAATCGACATCTTCCAGGCGCTGATCAAGAAAGCGGCCGAGATTGTCGGCACTACCGATCTGAGCAACCAGTCCCTGCGCGTCATCGCTGACCACATCCGCTCCTGCGCCTTCCTGGTGGCAGATGGCGTGATGCCGTCCAACGAAGGTCGTGGCTATGTGCTGCGCCGCATCATCCGCCGCGCCGTGCGTCATGGTCGCAAGCTGGGTGCCACCGACGTCTTCTTCTACAAACTGGCTGCCGAGCTGGCGGTGCAGATGAAGGATGTCGCTGCCGAGCTGATCGCCCAGCTGCCGCTGGTCGAGCGTGTGCTGCGCATCGAAGAGGAGCAGTTCGTCCGCACTCTGGATCGCGGTCTGTTGCTGCTGGAAGACGCTCTGGCCAACCTGGGCGATGCCAAGGTTATTCCGGGCGAAGTGGTGTTCAAGCTCTATGACACTTACGGCTTCCCGGCCGACCTGACTGCCGACGTGGTGCGCGAGCGCGAGATCGGCATCGACGAAGAGGGCTTCAAGGCCGAGATGGAGAAGCAGCGTGCTCGTGCCAAGGAAGCGTCCAGCTTCGGCGTGAACTACAACGAGATGCTCAAGCTCGACTTCGAGACCCCCTTCACCGGTTACAAGACCCTGAGCGAGCGCACTCGCGTGGTCGGCATCTACAAGGGTGTGGAAGAGGTGAGCGGTCTCATCGCCGGTGACGAAGCTGTCATCGTGCTGGAAGAGACCCCCTTCTACGCCGAGTCCGGCGGCCAGATTGGCGACAGCGGTACTCTGAAAGTGGACGACGGCATCTTTGCCGTGACCGACACCCTGAAAGCGGGCAAGGCGATCATCCACAAGGGCTACATGGAGCTGGGCACCCTGGAGAAGGGCGCCGAAGTGGAAGCTGTGGTTGATGGCGATCGTCGTCAGGCCGTTGCTCTGAACCACTCGGTGACTCACCTGCTGCACGCCGCCCTGCGTCAGGCACTGGGCGATCACGTCACCCAGAAAGGTTCTCTGGTGGGGGCCGAGCGCATGCGCTTTGACTTCTCCCACTTCGAGGGGCTGACCATGGCGACCATTCGCCGGGTCGAGGAGCTGGTCAACAACCAGATCCGCGCCAACCACGAAATCAACACCCAGGTGATGGATCTGGAAGCGGCCAAGGCTGCCGGTGCCATGGCGCTGTTTGGTGAGAAATATGAAGACGACGTGCGCGTGGTGCGCATGGGCGACTACTCCACCGAGCTGTGCGGCGGTACTCACGCCAAGCGCACCGGTGATATCGGCTTCTTCAAGATCATCGCCGAGAGCGGTATCGCTGCTGGTGTGCGCCGTATCGAAGCGGTGACCGGTAAGGCTGCCATCGACTTCATGCATCAGGTTGGCGAGCAGATCGAAGAGGCTGCCGCACTGGTGAAAGGTGACCAGTTCTGCATCGCCGACAAGGTTCGCCAGATGCTGGACAAAGCCAAAATGATGGAGCGCGAGCTGGAGCAGCTCAAGGCCAAGCTGGCCGCTCAGGCCGGTAACGACCTGCTGGGTCAGGTGATCGAGATCAACGGTCAGAAGGTGCTGGTTGCAGCGCTGGAAGGGGCCGATCCGAAATCCCTGCGCGGCATGCTGGACGAGCTGAAGAATCAGATGAAGTCCGGTGTCGTGCTGCTGGCAACCTGTGCCGATGGCAAGGTCAACCTGATCGCCGGTGTCACCAACGACCTGACCGGTAAGGTCAAGGCTGGCGAGCTGGTCAATCTGGTTGCCCAGCAGGTGGGTGGCAAGGGCGGTGGTCGTCCGGACATGGCTCAGGCGGGTGGTACCCAGCCGGAAGCTGTGCCTGCGGCGCTGCAATCTGTTCACTCCTGGCTGGAAGAGCGCCTGTAAGCGGGCGAGGTGATCTGTGGCACTCTATGTACAGAAGTACGGCGGCACCTCGGTCGGCACACTGGAGCGGATCGAGGCGGTAGCTGAGCGGGTCGAGCAGACCCGCGCCCAGGGACACGACGTGGTGGTGGTTGTCTCCGCCATGTCGGGCGAAACCAACCGGTTGCTGGGCATGGCCCAGCAGCTGGATCCTGATGCCAACCGGCGCGAGATGGATGTGCTGGTCTCCACCGGTGAGCAGGTCACCATAGCGCTGCTGGCGATCGCGTTGAACAAACGCGGTTGTCCTGCGGTCTCAATGACCGGTGATCAGGTGCGCATTCATACCGATTCCGCTTATGGCAAGGCGCGCATCACCCACATCGACACCGCACTGGTTCAGGCTGAACTGGGGGCGGGCAAGGTGGTGGTGATCGCCGGTTTTCAGGGCCGTGACGAGCATAACGCCATCACGACGCTGGGCCGCGGTGGCTCGGACACCACGGCGGTTGCCGTGGCGGCGGCCATCAAGGCTGATGAGTGCCAAATCTTTACCGATGTGGATGGGGTATACACCACGGATCCGCGCATCGAGCCCAAGGCGCGTCGTCTCGACACCATCACCTTCGAGGAGATGCTGGAGATGGCCAGTCTTGGTGCCAAGGTGCTGCAGATCCGCTCGGTGGAGTTTGCGGGCAAGTACCGCGTCCCGCTGCGGGTGCTGTCGAGCTTTATCGATGGAGAGGGAACCTTAATCACATATGGAGGTGAGAGGATGGAAGCTCCCCTGGTATCCGGGATCGCTTTTAACCGCAACGAGGCCAGCCTGACTATTCTGGGTGTGCCCGACAGGCCAACCGTTGCTGCGCAGATCCTGAATCCGATCAGCGACGCCAACATCGATGTCGACATGATTGTGCAGAACACCCTGGGCGATGGCACTGCCGACTTCACCTTCACGGTGAATCGTGACGACTACCGCCGCGCCCGGGCACTGCTGGAGGAGACCGCCACTGCGCTGGGCGCCTCCTGCGTACAGGGAAATGGCGAGATTGCCAAGGTCTCCATTGTCGGTGTCGGCATGTGGAACCATCCCGGTGTTGCGCGCACCATGTTCAAGGTATTGGGCGAGGAGGGGATTAACATGCAGTTGATCTCGACCTCTGAAATCAAAATCTCTGTGGTGATTGACGAGAAGTATCTGGAGCTGGCGGTGCGAGCCCTGCACGCGGCTTTCGGGTTGGATCAGGCCCCGCAGGAGCAGCCCTTGGGCTAACGATCTCTGATTGATTTAGTTTCAACCATTTACCATATCGGTATCTTTGTAAGATAATGTCGCATATCGATATAAAAACAAAACAGGATACAGGAGCAAGCGAATGCTTATTTTGACTCGTCGTGTTGGGGAAACCCTGATGATTGGTGATGAAGTGACTGTCACCGTACTGGGCGTTAAAGGTAATCAGGTCCGTATCGGTGTCAACGCACCGAAAGAGGTCTCTGTGCACCGCGAAGAGATCTACCAGCGCATCCAGGCTGAGAAAGTTCCGGGCCAACCGGGTTTCTAAGCTGTCTGCATGGCTGTGACAAGGCGACACCTTATGTGTCGCCTTTTGTTTTTTATGGTCCGCAAAATCGCCCTGCAAGGCGCGAAACTGCGGGATAAGTACCGATATTGTTTGAATATTCCACGCTTTGGCCAAATGCTGAGCGAACGCACTTTTTTCTCCAAAAAAGTGTTTGACTAAAAATCCCTGTGAAGTATTATCAGCCCCGCAAACGGAGAGGTGGCCGAGAGGCTGAAGGCGCTCCCCTGCTAAGGGAGTATGCGGCTTATACCCGCATCGGGGGTTCGAATCCCCCCTTCTCCGCCATTTGCGCCCGTAGCTCAGCTGGATAGAGTACCTGGCTACGAACCAGGTGGTCAGAGGTTCGAATCCTCTCGGGCGCACCATATTACGACTCAAGCAAGAGTCATGTGTTGACCATCAGCAAGTCGACACTTTGGAAAAGGCTTACTGATAAGTAAGCTTTTTTTATCGTTTTAAATCAGGGCGCCCGTAGCTCAGCTGGATAGAGTACCTGGCTACGAACCAGGTGGTCAGAGGTTCGAATCCTCTCGGGCGCACCATTTAAAACAACACAACGATTTATGAGCGCCCGTAGCTCAGCTGGATAGAGTACCTGGCTACGAACCAGGTGGTCAGAGGTTCGAATCCTCTCGGGCGCACCATTTTTCAAGCAGTACCAAAAGTTTGTGAGCGCCCGTAGCTCAGCTGGATAGAGTACCTGGCTACGAACCAGGTGGTCAGAGGTTCGAATCCTCTCGGGCGCACCATATTTCAAGCAGTACCAAAAGTTTATGAGCGCCCGTAGCTCAGCTGGATAGAGTACCTGGCTACGAACCAGGTGGTCAGAGGTTCGAATCCTCTCGGGCGCACCATACAGACAGCCTCGACTTCGGTCGGGGCTGTTTTTTTATGGGCGACAGTTAGCGCTGTGGTGTGGCTCCCCATTCGCTGTGGCGGCCGGATCGCCCTCCCGCCTCTCTTCGCTTACCATCCTCCATTCCCCCTTTTTGCCATTGCGTCGAGCTCTTCTGACCGGTACCACGCCTTGCCACTCATTGCTTCATCTGCAGGTGCTCTGTATGCCTGTTGCTGCCACGGGAGAGGACGCGTAGCTCATCAAGCAGGCTGTGGCAGCCGACATCCTCTACGGCCCGCAGAGGCGTTTTGCGGGCAATAAAAAAGGATGCCGCAGCATCCTTTTGTGTGAAGAGATCCACTCAGCTTTTCAGCCATTTGCGAATGCGGTTGGCATCGCCGATGGGGGTGCGTTTGCCCACCGAGTTGAGCAGCACGATGGCGAGCTCCTGGCTATCCGGTTTGGCACGCATCACCAGACAGCGTCCCGCTTCATCGGTAAAGCCGGTCTTGGAGAGGCGCACGTCCCAATCCGGGTTCTTCACCAGCGGATTGGTGTTGTTGAACATCAGGCTGTAGGCAGGGGCGCTGAACCGCATCTCCCGGTTCTCATCCTGAGTGAACTGGCGGATCAGCGGCTGACGATAGGCGGCGGTCGCCAGCTTGCCGAGATCCTGGGCGGTGGAGACGTTGCGGGTCGAGAGACCGGTGGAGTCGTAGAAGTGGGTATTGCGCATCCCGAGCGCTCTGGCCTTGTTGTTCATGGCGCGCACGAAGGCTGTACGTCCGCCCGGGTAGTGGCGTGACAGGGCTGAGGCCATCCGGTTTTCTGAAGACATCAGTGCCAGGTGCAGGGCGTCGCGACGGCTCACTTTGGTACCCATACGGATGCGTGAATGAGTGTGCTTGACCCGATCGATATCATCCTTGTCGACGGTGATGGTCTGGTCGAGATTCTGTCTGGCATCCAGTACCACCAGCGCTGTCATCAGCTTGGTGAGGGAGGCGATGGGACGTACCTTGGTGGCATTCTTCTGATAGAGCGTCTTGCCCGTTTTTACATCCACGACCAGAGCGCTGCCGGAGCGGATCTCCAGTTTTGCGGGGTTGGGCGCTGCGCTGACCGCAGGCAATCCCAGCATTCCAATCAATCCAAAAAGCAGCGCAACTGCGCGAATCCGACACCGCATACTACCGACTCCATTCCCATCCAAAAAAGGCGCTAGATTCACTCATTTTTACTCCTGCTTTACAAGATCCGACAGGGACTATTTCTGCTATTTGCGCAAAAAGACGATCAAAAAAGCCCTCTGGCGAGGGCTTTCTGGCAAGGCGTTGCGCGAGGGGTCAGTCCCGCGGCTGTGCGGCCTTGCGCTTGCTGATCCAGCGCCAGACCAGCGCTACCATGCCACCCACCAGCAGGACCACCGGCAGATAGATGATGATGTTGAAGAACTGGGTCTGGTATTCGGCTGCCAGCTTGGTGTGGCTCAGGTAGTAGCCGATGCCGACCAGCGGGCAGATCCACATGATGGAGCTGATCAGATTGACGATGAGAAAGCGTCCCTGGGGCAGCTCGGTGGCACCGACGATATAGGGATAGGCGGTGCGGACGAAGGCGATATAGCGAGCGGTGATCAGGGTGATGATCCCGTACTTGTCCAGCAGGTGGTAGACCTTCTGCTGGTGCCTCTCTTCCACATGGGACATCAGCCGGTGGTAGAGCTGGGTATGACCGAGAAAGCGCCCTTGCATGTAACCGAGCCAGGTGCCGACAAAGGTGGCCATGATCAGCAGCGGAACCACCCCGATGGAAAGCACGTCCTGATAGATAAGTACGCCGGTCAGCAGCAGCAGGCTGTCACCGGGCAGAAAGGCGGTAGGGATGAATCCGTTTTCCAGTACCAGAAACGTCAAAATCACACCACAGATCATGAAGGCCATCTTGGGATCGGACAGTGTGTTCAGATCGTGATTCATAAAGGCGTGAGCCAGTTGGTAAAACTGCTCCATACTTGCAAACTCCGCAGGTTAGCTGGGTTGATCGGTCAAGGGCATGGCGAGCACCTTGTCGATGCGCAGGCCATCCATGTCAACAATTTCCAGTTGCCACTGTTCCAGTGTCACCAGATCTCCGGTTTTTGGAACACGACCAAGGAGCAGCATGATAAGCCCTCCGAGGGTGTGATAGTGATGTTTTTCTTCTTCTGGCAGACGAACCAGCTCCAGACAGTCCTTCAACTCCGGCAGCGGGATCAGACCATCGAGCAACCAGCTGCCATCGGCGCGCAGGAATGCCCAGTTGTCGGTGCCATCCTCCTGCTGGAAATCCCCTGCCAGTGCCTCCAGCAGATCCTGCTGGGTAACCAGCCCCTGCAACTCGCCATACTCGTCCACCACCAGCGCCATCTGTTCACTGTGGGTGCGGAAGTGGTTGAGCAGCTCGACGCCGTTGAGGGTCTCGGGCAGCAGGCTGCCCTCCTGGGTCAGGGCAGCCAGCTCGATGGGCTCCCCCTTGATATAGGCGTGCAGCACCTTGCTGACATTGATGATACCCACCAATTCTGACAGGTTGCCGTCGCAGACCGGAAAATAGCTGTGGCGATACTCCACCAGCCGCTGCAGGTTGGTCTCCAGCGGCAGCGCCAGATCCAGATAGCGGATATCGCTGCGCGGCACCATCAGGGAGGAGAGGCTGCGCTCGTCGAGACGGAAGACGTTGCGCAGCATGGTGTGTTCATGATCCTCGATCACCCCGGCTTCCGATCCCTCCACCAGCATGGCGTGGATCTCCTCCTCGGTGACGTTGGCGTTGCCATTCTGGTTGACCCGCAGCAGTCGCAGGGACGCATTGGTGGAGGCTGATAGCAGCCAGACGAAGGGGCGGGTCAGGGTGGCGAGCCAGTGCATGGGGCGGGCCACCAGACAGGCGATGCGCTCGGCATTGAGCTGGCCAAGCCGTTTGGGCACCAGCTCCCCCACCACGATGGAGAGGTAAGTGACCACCACCACCACGATGACGGTGGCGATCAGGCCACTGCTCTTGGCCGGGAGTCCCCACTCCTGCAACCAGAGGGAGAAGGGTTGGGCCAGCAGGGATTCGCCGTAGATACCGTTGAGCAGACCGATGCTGGTAATGCCGATTTGGACGGCGGAGAGAAAATGGGTCGGGTCTTCACCCAGTTTGAGGGCGATGGCGGCGGAGCGGTTGCCTTCATTGGCAAGTTTGCCGAGGCGCGCCTTGCGTGCAGTGACGATGGCGATTTCTGACATGGCGAAGACGCCATTAAGCAAAATCAATCCCAGCAGGATCAATATTTCCATACAGCAACAGCACCTCTTGAGTAGATAAGATCGCTGGCAGTGTAATGAATTTGGCGGCGATGCGCTTGTGAAAGCGGGTGATCCGGCTCGCTAATTTGATGACAGCTGCCCGTGATGGCTGAAAATGATGGTGGAAAAAAGGGATGGGGGGCGCCCGCCAAGTGGAGCCTCGGGCGAGGCGGGCGTCGCGGGATGGAAAAGGGCGGGAAGTCCCGCCCTTGCTCATCACTGTTCAGACAAGCCTTATCAGAACTGCTGGAACCAGCGTTGGATCTGGGCCGGATCCTTGCTCTGGGTCAGGGAGAGCATCAGCAGGATGCGGGATTTTTGCGGGTTGAGGGTGCCGGAGGCCACGAAGCCATATTTGGCATCATCGATCTCGGCATCCAGGGTGGTGGCGCCGGTCGGTACGCGGGCGGAGCGCACCACGCGAATACCATCCTTGCTTGCCTTGGCCAGGGTATCGAACAGGGTGTGGTAGAGGTTGCCGTTACCGACACCGGCACTGACGATACCGTCGAACTTGGCATCCACCATCGCCTTGGCTGGCAGATCGGTGGCGTTGGCATAGTTGTAGACGATGCCCACTTGCGGCAGCTTGTCGAGCTTGCTCACGTCAAACGGCGTTTTGCTGGTGTGCAGGCGGGCCGGGGTGCGCTGATAGTCGATCTTGCCGTTGTGGATGTAACCCAGCGGGCCGAAGTTGGGGGAGGCGAAGGTCTGCACCCCGGTGGTGTTGGTCTTGGTGACGTCGCGGGCATCCAGCACGGTGTCGTTCATCGCCACCATCACGCCACGGCCCTTGGAGCTCGGGTCAGAGGCGGTCACCACGGCGTTGTAGAGGTTGAGCGGGCCATCGGCACTCATGGCGGTGGAGGGGCGCATGGCGCCGACCAGCACCACCGGCTTGTCGCTCTTGACGGTCAGGTTGAGGAAGTAGGCGGTCTCTTCCATGGTGTCGGTGCCGTGGGTGATGACGATGCCATCCACGTCATCCTTGGCCAGCAGCTCGTTGACCCGCTTGGCCAGCTTGAGCCACACCTCGTCGTTCATGTCCTGGGAGCCGATCTTGACCACCTGCTCACCCTGCACATCGGCCACGTTCTTCATCTCGGGAACTGCAGCGATCAGGGTCTCGATAGCTACCTTGCCGGCCTCGTAGTTGGACTGGGTAGCCGACTGGCCTGCCCCGGCGATGGTGCCGCCGGTCGCCAGAATGTGCACGTTGGGCAGGGCCATGGCCATCGGGGAGAGGGTCAGGCCGACAACGGCGGCGAGCAGGGTCTTGCGGATCGGTAGGGTCATGCTGCAAATCCTTATGGTTGGAATAATCGCAGCAAGTTTGCCTACTTAACCACCGGTGTCTGTGATAAAACTCACCAAAAGACAGGTGAGTACAGATTTTTAACCTGTTTTATACCTCTATAGAGATAAATTAACCTGCCTGAAAGCCCTTGGCTTCGATCAGGGCGATCAGCTCGGCCTTGCTCAGCCCGCTCTCGATGACGGCCTTGCTGCTGCCGAAATCGACGGTCGCGGTGGTGACCGCAGGCTGGGCCAGCAGGGCTTTTTGCAGGCTGGCGGCGCAGCCACCACAGGACATGCCGGAGACGGTGAGTTCGATGGTCATAAATGTTCTCCTCGGTTGATATGTCACAAGGGTAAAGCTGCCGCCTCCGGCAAGGTCAAGCCGTCAGTACATCAAGCCCAGAGAGTTCATCAGGGTTGCTCCCAGCCGGTGTGTGGGTGAGATGCGAGCCAAGGTTCGTGGTGGCGATGAGGTTGGCAGTCTCCTCTGGCAGGGTCAGTACATCAAACCGAGGTAATTCATCAGGGTCGCTCCCAGACTGGTGGTAACCAGCGAGCCGAGGGTGGTGGTGGCGATGATGTTCGCGGCCAGCACGCTGTCGCCCCCCATGGCGCGGGTCATCACATAGCTGGCGGCGGCAGTCGGGGTGGCGCTGATGAGAAACAGGATGCCGAGCTCCAGATGGCTGAAGCCGAGCAGGGCAGCCCCCAGAGTAAAAGCTGCCGGGATCAGGCAGAGGCGCATCACGCTGGCCCAGCCGGTCAGCGCTGCCCCGCCACGCAGGGCGCCAAGACTGAGGGAGGCGCCGGTGCAGAGCAGCGCCAGCGGCAACGTCATGTTGGCGAAGTAGCTGCCGGTGGTGAGCAGCAGTTGTGGCATCTTGATGCCGAGCAGGCTGAACGGCAGCGCCGCCACGATGGCGATGATCAGCGGATTCTTGATAATGCCGAGCAGGATGGGGCGAATGCCGGTTGCCCCGCCGAGGCTGCGGGTGAGGGTGATCACCGCGAGGATGTTGTAGAGCACGGTCACCGCGCCAACATAGAGTGCTGCCGCTCCCAGCCCCTCGTGGCCATAGGCGTTCTGCACATAGGCGAGCCCGATGATGGCGCTGTTGCCGCGAAAACTCCCCTGCACGAAGATGCCGCGCAGTCGCTGCTCGCCGATAAAGCGGCCCGCCAGCAGCTCCAGCACCAGATAGCTGATGACGGTGGCGAGCAGGCCATAGCCGATAAACCAGAGGCTCGGCATGGTGGCGAAGTTGGTGCCCAGAATGCTGAGAAAGAGCAGGGCGGGCAGAGTGACCTGAAACACCAGTCGCGAGGCGGACTCGGTAAAGGGGTCCGGCAGCAGCCCCAGCCGCTTGAGCAAGATGCCGAGCAGCAGCACCACGCAGATAGGGCCTGTGATGGAGAGGGAGAAGAGCAGACTGGCCAGCAGATCCATGATGGGCATCCTGTGCTGTGCCCACACACCCTGACGGCGGGGCAAAAAGGGCATTCTAACGCCATGGGCTTGTATTCACAGGGGTTAATCACAACAATGTGCAATTCCACCGCCTAGCCTCCTGTGAGCCAATTCATGGACAAGAAACTGACCATCCTCGATATCGCCCGACTGAGTGGCGTCGGCAAGTCGACCGTCTCCCGGGTGCTCAATCAGGATCCCAAGGTGAAGCAGGAGACCCGCGAGCGGGTGGAGCAGATCATCGCCGAACACGGCTTTGTGCCGAGCAAGTCGGCGCGGGCGATGCGCAGCCAGAGCCAGCAGGTGGTGGGGATCATTGTCTCGCGGCTCGACTCCAGCTCGGAGAATCAGGCGGTGCGCGGCATGCTGGAGACCCTCTACCAGCGCGGCTACGACGCCGTACTGATGGAGAGCAAGTTCTCCCCCGCCAAGGTGCAGGAGCATCTGGCGGTGCTGGAGCGGCGCGGGGTGGATGGCATTATCCTGTTTGCCTTCAACGAGTTGGACTATGCCGCCATGGCCCAGCTGAAAGATAAGCTGGTGCTGGTCGCCCGCGAATACCCCGGTTTCTCCTCGGTCTGCTTCGACGACGCCGGTGCGGTGCGCACCATGCTGGGCCAGCTTGCCGCTCGCGGCATCCGCGACATCGCCTATCTGGGGGTGGATGCCTCGGATCTCACCACCGGCCAGCGCCGCCTCGACGCCTATCTCGGCTACTGTGCAGAGCAGGGGGTGAACCCGCACAGCGCCCTCGGCGATCTCAGCCTGCAGAGCGGCTACCGGCTGGCTGCCGAGCTGCTTACCCCCACCACCCAGGCGCTGGTCTGCGCCAGTGACACCCTCGCCATCGGTGCGGCAAAATACCTGCAAGAACAAGGGCGTAGCGAGGTGCTGGTGACCGGCCTTGGCAACAACCCCATGCTCAGCTTCCTCTTCCCCAACGCCCTCAGTCTCGATCTGGGCTACAAGGGGGCGGGGGAGCAGGCGGCGCGCCAGCTGCTCGGCCAGATCGAGCTGGAGCAGCCTCCGCTGGCGACCATAGCCCCCTGCCAAACCCTGTGAGCCCCATCACTTCAGGCTGAACAAAAAACAGGCTTTTTGTGACGCTGGCCACGAATTGGGAACGTTCCCATTCTGATCTGGCAAGATTGTCGGCATGCTAAATGGGAACGATACCAAAAGCGCTCCGGCCGATAGACTGGTTCAAAAGGGCGATGCAGACCACGATTCAATGGCGTCACAGAGGGAAGACCCATGTCCAAGATCAACGCACAACAGCTTGCCACCCTGATCGACAAGATTGGCGGCAAGGAGAACATCGCCACCGTCAGCCACTGCCTGACCCGGTTGCGCTTCGTCCTGAACGATCCGGCCAAAGCCGACAGCAAGGCCATCGAGACCATCCCGGCGGTGAAGGGCTGCTTCACCAACGCCGGTCAGTTCCAGGTGGTGATCGGCAACGAGGTGGATCAGTGGTACAAGGCGCTGACCGAACAGCTCGGTGTCAGCGGTGGCAGCAAGGAGGCCGCCAAGCAGGCGGCGCGCCAGAACATGAACCCGCTGGAGCGGGGCATCTCCCATCTGGCGGAGATCTTCGTGCCGCTGCTGCCCGCCATCATCACCGGCGGTCTGATCCTGGGCTTTCGCAACGTCATCGGCGACATCAAGATGTTCGACGATGGCACGCACACCCTCACCGAGATCAGCCAGTTCTGGGCTCAGGTGCACGCCTTCCTCTGGTTGCTGGGTGAGGCCATCTTCCACTTCCTGCCGGTGGGCGTCTGCTGGTCGGCGGTGAAGAAGATGGGCGGCTCCGAGATCCTCGGTATCGTGCTGGGCATCACGCTGGTGTCGCCGCAGCTGATGAACGCCTACGGCATCGGTCAGCAGACCCCGGAGGTGTGGGACTTCGGTCTGTTCGTGATCCAGAAGGTGGGTTATCAGGCGCAGGTCATTCCGGCCCTGCTGGCGGGGGTATTCCTGGCCTGGGTGGAGACCCACCTCAAGCGGATCATTCCGGCCTATCTCTATCTGGTGATCGTGCCGTTTGTCTCGCTGCTGCTGGCAGTGATCGTGGCCCACGCCTTTATCGGCCCGTTCGGTCGCTGGCTGGGTGATGGTGTCGGCTTTGCCGCCAAGGCCGCCATGACCGGCTCCTTTGCTCCCATCGGTGCCGCCCTGTTCGGCTTTTTCTATGCACCGCTGGTCATCACCGGCATTCACCACACTACCAACGCGGTGGATCTGCAGCTGATGCAGAGCATGGGTGGCACGCCAATCTGGCCGCTGATCGCGCTCTCCAACATCGCTCAAGCATCTGCGGTCGTCGGCATCATTCTGATTAGCCGCAAGGAGAACGAGCGGGAGATCTCGGTGCCAGCCGCCATCTCCGCCTACCTTGGGGTGACCGAACCGGCCATGTACGGCATCAACCTCAAGTACAAGTTCCCCATGCTGTGCGCCATGGTGGGCTCGAGCCTCGCGGCCCTTATCTGCGGCTTCGCCGGGGTGATGGCCAACGGCATCGGGGTCGGGGGGCTGCCGGGCATCCTCTCCATCCAGCCGCAATACTGGGCCGTTTACGCCGTTGCCATGCTGGTTGCCATCGTGGTGCCGCTGGCGCTGACCCTGCTGGTCTACCAGCGCCAGCAAGCAGCTGGCAAGTTGGCCCAAGCCAGCGCCTGACACTGATTATCAGGGCGACCCGCGGGTCGC
>NZ_JRGK01000048.1 GCF_000764645.1 Aeromonas finlandensis | reverse complement strand
CAGCATGCCAAGGCTGACGCTGACCTGTACACCGACGATCAGCACCCCCATGGCGGCGGCAAGACCCAGCGCCACTACGCCACCCGGGGCGCGGTAGTGGTGGGCAGGAGCCTGCTTGCGGCTCTGCCACACCAGCGCCACCGGCAGCAGTACCGCGAGGATTGCCAGCGCAATGGCGGCGTAGCCCAGCGCCATGATAAAGCCCTGCGGGAAGTAGAGGGCAAACAGCAGGGGCGGCACGAAGGTGATAAGGCCGGTCTGGCTGCGGCCCTGCCAGTTGTCCTTGCGGCGGGTCACCTTGGCCATAAAGTCGAACAGCCCCAGCGTCACCCCGAGGAAGGAGGTGGCGAGCGCCAGATCGGCAAACAGATGCATTGCCTGATTAAACGCGGGCCAGCTCACCAGTTGACCGATATTGGCCAACAGGCTGTCCAGCGCCCCGCCGGTTTGCAGCAGAGCTTGCTGGCCGAGCAGACCGAGGATGGCCACCTGCCACAGCACGTAGAGGATCAGCGGCAGGGCAGAGCCCCAGACAAAGACCCGGCGCAGCTGCTTGGGGCAGTCGCCAAGGTAGAGCATCACGCTCGGAATGGAGCCGTGAAAGCCGAACGAGGTGAAGATCACCGGCAGGCCCGCCAGCAACAAGCCCTGACCCAGCGGCATCGAGAGCAAGTGCTGCCCTTCGGCGCGGGGCAGCAGCAGCGCCAGCACCACCACCATGATCACCAGTTTCACGGTGAACATCAGCCGGTTGAGGTAATCCACCGAGCGGGTGCCGACGCAGACCATGCCACCAAACAGCAGGGTAAAGGCCCAGGCGGCCTGCTCCTGAGTCAGGGTCATGCCTGCATCCGCCAGCGCCTGTGCCAGCAGGCTGCTGCCGCCGCTGATGTAAGCGGAGGCCAGCGAGTAGAACAGCATCAGGATGCAGAAGGAGGCGATGCGTTTGCCCCAGGGGCCGAGCAGCTGATCCGCCAGCTGGTGCAGGTACCACTTGCCGGTGTGGAGGCTGGCCTCTACCTGCAGCATGGCGGTGAAGGCCATCAGGGCCCAGAGGCCGACCATCAGCATCAGAGTGGCGGGGCCGCCGAGGGAGGAGGAGGCCAGCGGCAGGGCCAGCATCCCGGCGCCTATGGTGGTACCGGCAATCAACAGGGTACAACCCAGGGTTTTGGTGTTCATGTTATCCATCCGAAAGTGAGCGGAGATGTTGCAAACAAGAGAGAGCCAGTTGGCTGTGTCGGGAGGCGCCTCCGGGGGAAAAGCCGGAGGCTAGCAATATCGGCGTGGAAACATCTGTACCTGAAACCTGTCAGCTGTAAAAGATGGTTGCCACGTTAACGGATCGAAATAGCGGAAACAACCCCTAAAAAGCGGATCTTGTGCTGTTGCAGGCATTTAAGTGGAAATAAAAGGTGACACTCAGCGCTATGCGCCGAAAAAATGTGCTGCTTGAGGTGTTGATGCCAATCCGGTTGATGCGCCCTCTGGATCGGAGGGGGTTGGTGCAGGCGCTGGAAAGGGGCGACAGAGGGCAACGCAGGGCGCTATCGGTCCGGATGGCTCGGCATAAGTAAAAATAGGGTCATATGGCCAAAAGCCATAAATTCAATTTATAGCGAGCCGATGGGCCGATAAACGGGCCCTGAGCAGGGGTAGCAAGCCCTGTCGGCCGGTTGGCCGATCTTCCGCTGGTCAAAATGGCGCGTGCAAAGGTGGGCGTTGAGAAGAGCAGCCGCACAGGCTGCCCATGCAGGCAGTTTGTGCAGGCAGCCTGTGCGGTTGTGAGCAATTGCCGCAGGCGGCTTAGCGGCGCCGCTTGAGGGTGCGACTGACGTAATGCAGACCGCTCTGGTAGTCGCCATTGACCGCCTTGAGTGCCAGCGCCAGCGCCTGGCTCGCCAGCGCGTCGTGCTGCTGGGGCAGAGAGTTGATGCCAAAGGGGAGGAAGTCGAGCAGCCGATCGTCGCCAAAGGTGGCCATGGCGAGCTGGCTCATATCGATCTCTTGTTCCAACAGGTAGTCGAGTACTCCCTCCATCAGGATGTAGGAGGTGGTGATCAGCGCCTCGGGCAGCTGGCCCAGCTGCTGGTGCAGATGTTTGATCAGGCGATACCCCTCAAGGCGGGAGAAGTGATCCCCTTCGCACAGGTGGCGAGCCGCGCTGTGACTGGCGACCGCCTGCTCGAAACCGGCCTTGCGCTCCTGACTGATCGTGAGTGCTGGCAGCGCGGTGATCAAGGCGATATGACGCAGGGTCGGGGTGAGCAGGGAGGTGGTGAGATCAAAGCTCGCCTTCTCGTTTTCACTGGCGACGGTGACGAACTGGTCGGCGGCCATGGCACGGTCGATGGCGAGGATCTGGCACCCTTGCGCCTGCAACGTGCCATAGAAGGGATCGTCGGGGGGCAGGCAGCTGGCCACCAGCAGGGCATCCACATGGCGGCTGACCAGCATCTGGGCCAGCTCTTTTTCGGTGGCGGGATCATCTTCCGAGCAGACGATGAGCAGCTGATAACCCTGCGCCCGCGCCCCCTGTTCGAGGCGCTTGGCCAGCTTGGCGTAACTGGCGTTCTCAAGGTCGGGCAGGATAAAGCCCAGGGTCTTGGTCTGGCCGCCACGCAGGGAGGCGGCGCGGCTGTCCGGCTGGTAGTTGTGGGCGGTGACCACCGCCATCACCTTGTCACGGGTCGCCTGGCTGATGCGGTATTGGTCGGCCTTGCCATTGATCACATAGCTGGCCGTGGTGCGCGAGACACCGGCGAGGGCGGCGATTTCATCCAGTTTCATCATATTGGCTCTGTTTGAGTTGCAAGGCCCACGGTCACTGCCGGGTGAGGGCGCCGAAAAGTGTGCGCGGGATCATATCATTGAAAAGCACTCTTTATGGGTACTTGATCAATTCGCTGAAACGATTCAGTCTGAGTGTAAGTGAATCGATTCAGCCTGTCAGCAACGAAGAGACCCAGCGGCCTGAAAATCGGGCCCCGATCACAGTTAGCCGCGATCGTGTCTATTGTAAGCTGGCGAGTTACCCGAATGTTCAATTGTGATCTACCGGCCAGGCCGGAACCTGATGGAGAGTTTCTATGTTGAAGTTGGCGCAGCAGCAGATCTTGCTGGGACAGTCGGTGGCGACCAAGGCGGAAGCCATTGCCCTGCTGGCAGGCAAACTGACCGAAGCCGGTCTGGTGGAAGCGGGCTATGTGGATGGGATGCTGGCCCGCGAGGCACAGCATGCCACCTATCTTGGCAGCGGCATCGCCATTCCCCACGGCACCACCGATACCCGCCATCTGGTGAAGAGCACCGGCGTCATGGTGGCCCAGTTCCCCAATGGCATCGAGTGGGATGAGGGGCAGATCGCCTACGTCGCCATCGGGATTGCCGCCAAGTCTGACGAGCATCTGGGCATTTTGCGCCAGCTCACCCATGTGCTGGGTGACGAGCAGGCGGCCGCGCAATTAAGAGAGGCCACCGATGCCGACACCATCATCAACATCCTGACCGGTGCCACTGCCGCCAAAGAGGTGCAATACCTGACCCTGGCTGACTTCCCGGCCGATGATCGCGACCAGCTGTTGCTGGGGGCGGCCGCCCGCGCCAAGTCTGCGGGCTGGGGCGATGCCACCATGGTGACGGCGCTGCTGGCAAGCGAACCTGCCTATCTGGGGGAGGGCGTCTGGCTGGCCCGTACGCAAGCGGCCCAGACCGGCTGGGTGCTGGCCACCCCAAGCAGCGCACTCACCGCAGGGGAGCTGCCGGTCAGCGCCATGCTGCTGCTGTGCGCTGCCGATAGCGGCCATCTGCCGCAACTTGAGAATCTGGCCAAACTGGCCGCCGCCGATCAGCTGGCGACGCTGGCGGGCAGCGACGGGTTGGCCATGCTGCAGGCGGGGCCAGCGAGCGGTCTTTCTGAAACCTTCACCATCATCAACCCCCACGGTCTGCATGCTCGCCCGGGCGCCATGCTGGTCAAGGTGGCCAAAGAGTTTGCATCCGACATACGGGTTGCCAATCTGGATGGCAGCGGCGAGGCGGTCTCCGCCAAGAGCCTGATGAAGGTGATCGGCCTTGGGGTCAAATGCGGTCACCGTCTGGCATTTCGTGCCGAAGGGGCGGATGCCGAAGCCGCCCTCAAGGGGATCGGTGAGGCGATCGCCGCCGGTCTGGGCGAGGGGGCACACTGATGAAGATTGTCACCATCACCCTCAACCCGGCCCTTGATCTCACCACCCGTCTCGAGGCGATGAGCCTGGGTGAAGTGAATCTGGTCATCGAGGCCAATTTGCGCGCGGCGGGCAAGGGGATCAACGTTGCCATGGTGCTCAAAGATCTGGGCCGCGAGGTGGGCGTCACCGGCTGGCTTGGCGACGATAACCAGCAGAGCTTTGTCTCCCTGTTTGAAGAGCGTGCGCTGGCGGATCACTTCGTCCGTGTCGCTGGCAGCACCCGCATCAACGTCAAGATCTCCGAACAGTCCGGTCGGGTCACCGATCTCAACCTGCCGGGGCTCACCATCCAGCAAGGGGAAGTGAGTGCGCTGGAGCAGGCGATTGACGAGCTTGCATCGCAGGCGGAGTGGTTCGTGCTGGCGGGCAGCCTGCCCAAAGGGGTGGCCCCCGATTACTGCGCCCATCTGATCCGCCTGCTCAAGGCCAAGGGCAAACAGGTGATCTTCGATTGCAGCGGCGCGGCCCTAAGCGAAGGGATCAAGGCGGCGCCGACTCTGGTCAAACCCAATCTGGAAGAGCTGAGCCAGTGGGCGGGCCGCCCCATCAAGACCCTGAGCGAGCAGGCCGAGTGTGCCCGCGCGCTGCAGGCCAGCGGGATCCCCAACGTGGTGATCTCCAACGGCGCCGATGGCCTCATCTGGTTTGCCCCGGATGCGGTCTGGCAGGCGATTCCGCCACGGATGCAGGTGGTCAGCACGGTCGGTGCCGGCGATTCCCTGGTGGCCGGTCTTGCCCATGGTCTGAGCCTTGGCTGGGCGCCGGAGCAGACCCTGCGGCTGGCCACCGCCGTCTCGGCGCTGGCGGTCAGTCAGGTGGCGGTCGGCTTTAACGATATCAGTGTGCTCAATCCTTTACTTGAACAGGTGCGCGTACAGCGTCTGGATGCGCTGGCACCGGTTCAATGCAATACCCCCTCAATGGAAAACTCAGGAGATGCCCAATGAAAGCAATTTTGGTTACGGCTTGCCCGGCGGGCATTGCCACCAGCTTTCTCGCTGCAAAACGGATAGAACAGCAGGCCAAACTGGCAGGCTGGGAACTCACTCTCGACGTCGGCTCCAGCGTGCAACCCCGCCAGGTGCCGAGCAAGGAGCAGATTGCCGCGGCCGATCTGGTGCTGGTTGTCGCCAGTGCCCCGGTGGATCTCGTCGCCTATGACGGCAAGCGGGTCTATCAGGGGAGCATGGATCTCGCCCTGCAGGATCCGGCCGCCTTGCTGGAGGCCGCAACCAGCGGTGCCTGCGTCTATCACCATCAAGCTGCGCCCGCCGCAGCTAAACCAGCCGCCGCTGGCAAGCGCATCGTCGCGGTGACAGCGTGCCCGACCGGCGTGGCCCACACCTTTATGTCGGCAGAAGCGCTGGAGACCATGGCCAAACAGCTGGGTTATCAGATCCGCGTCGAGACCCAAGGCTCGGTCGGTGCCCAGAATGCCCTGACCGCCGAGGAGATTGCCGCCGCCGATCTGGTGTTCCTCGCCACTGATATCGAAGTGGACATGGCGCGCTTTGACGGCAAGCAGGTCTATCGCACCAGCACAGGTGCGGCGCTGAAGAAAACCCGCGCCGAGCTCGACAAGGCATGGAGTGAGGCGACACTCTATCGCCACAGCGGCGCCAGCCAGCCCAAGAAAGAGGAAAAAGCAGGCCCCTACAAGCACCTGCTGACTGGCGTCTCTTTTATGCTGCCGATGGTGGTGGCGGGCGGTCTCATCATCGCGCTCTCGTTCGTATTCGGGATTGAAGCGTTCAAGGTAGAAGGCACTTTGGCTGCGGCCCTGATGAAGATCGGTGGTGGTTCCGCCTTTGCCCTGATGATCCCGGTGCTGGCCGGTTACATTGCCTACTCCATCGCTGACCGTCCGGGTCTCGCTCCCGGCATGATCGGCGGTATGCTGGCAAGCTCGCTGGGCGCCGGTTTCCTCGGTGGTATTGTGGCCGGTTTTCTGGCCGGTTACAGCGCCAAGTACCTGAGCGACAAGGTGCGCCTGCCGACTACCCTGGAAGCGCTCAAGCCCATCCTGATCATTCCGTTGGTGGCCAGCCTCTTTACCGGTCTGGTGATGATCTACGTGGTGGGTGGCCCGGTGGCTGGCATCATGAATGCCATGACCACCTTCCTTAACAACATGGGCTCTGCCAACGCGGTGCTGCTGGGTGTCATCATCGGCGCCATGATGTGCTTCGACATGGGTGGCCCGGTCAACAAGGCAGCTTACGCCTTCGGTGTTGGCCTGCTGGCCTCCAAAACCTACGCCCCGATGGCGGCGGTGATGGCCGCCGGTATGGTACCGGCACTGGGGATGGGTATCGCCACCTTCCTGGCCCGCACCAAGTTCATCAAGGCGGAGCAGGAAGCGGGCAAAGCCTCCTTCGTGCTGGGTCTGTGCTTTATCTCCGAGGGGGCCATTCCGTTTGCCGCCAAGGATCCGATGCGCGTCATCCCGGCCTGTATGGTAGGCGGCGCCCTGACCGGTGCGCTCTCCATGCTGTTCGGCTGTGAGCTGATGGCACCCCACGGCGGCCTGTTCGTGCTGTTCATCCCGCACGCCATCAGCAACGTCATGATGTATATCGTGGCGATTGCGGCAGGCTCGCTGCTGACCGGTGTCTCCTACGCCATGCTCAAGCGCGCGGAAGCGCAAGCCAAGCTGGCGACAGCCTGAGTGGTGTAATGCAATCACATCCCATTGAAGACAAGGCGGCCCTCGGGCCGCTTTTTTGTTGTCCAAATCGTGATGTGGGCAGCAGCGATGATGCTTGTGGTTAATGGATTAACCTTTTAGCTTGTTCTGGCGAGGCGCAGATGCGCCATCTGATAAAGCGTCACTGAGGAGTAGATGATGATGAAGCTGATGATCCCGCCCATGGTGGATTTTGCGACTGGCCGTTTGTCCGGTGCCGAACTGGTGGAAAAGAGTACAAGGTTGGCTGATCTGCATGGCTTGTTTGCCGATCCGGCGGCTGAAGCGGAGGTTGATCCGCAAACTGTGCTCTATCGTGTGGCGATGTTGCCCAGCAGTGGCGTGGAGGGGGATCTCAACATGGGCGTCACCCATCTTGAGGCTGGCAGGATAGGGAGCGAGTTTTTTATGACCCGCGGTCATATCCATGCCCGGGCCGAGCAGGCGGAGTACTACTTCGGGTTGTGCGGGACCGGCTTGCTGCTGTTGCAGGATATGGCTGGCGTCTGTCGGCTTGAGCAGGTGTTCCCCGGCAGTGTCCACCATATCCCGGGTCACGTGGCCCACCGGCTGATCAATACCGGCGAGACCCGGCTCTCTGCACTGGCGGTCTGGCCTGCCATTGCCGGTCATGATTACCGGCTGATGGCAGAGCGGGGGTTTGGCCTGCGGGTGGTCGCAGGGAAGGAGGGGGAGCCTTGTATTGTGAGCAGTGTGATGAGCAGCGAGGTGAGCGCTTCAATTACCTAACCATCAGCCAGCAGGGGTCGTGAGCGACCCCGTTAGCGGCTGCCGCAGGATTGGCGCACCACCAGGGAGGGGGGCAAGATGATGCTCTTGGCCGGTTCGTCATTGCCGGCAATCCGCTCGAGCAGCAGCTCACCCGCCTTGCGGCCAATCTCCCGCGCCGCCACCGACACCGTCGTCAGGGCGGGCTCTACCAGCGCGGTTTCCGGAATATCGTCAAACCCGACCAGCGCAAAATCCTGACCAATTCGCCGCTCCTGTTTGCGCAACGCCAGCATGGCGCCCAGTGCCACTATGTCTTGATAACAGACGGCAGCGGTGACCTCCGGATGCTGCTCCAGCAGTGTTGTCATCGCGAGGGTGCCTTCCACCCGGCTGGCGCCGCAGCTGATGATCCACTCCGGTTTGGCAGTGATGCCGTGTTCGAGCAACTTGCTCATATAGCCACCGAGGCGCTGGGAGCGGCTGATGGAGGTGGTTGCCCCCCCAATAAATGCGATGTGGCGGTGGCCAAGGCGGATCAGATGCTCGGTTGCCAGCTGGCAACCGAGAAAGTTGTCGGTGCCGACGAAGTCGATCGCCACATCCGGCACCGGCCGCACCACCAGAATGGTGGGCATATGGCGTCGTTGCAGGCTCTCGAAAAAGCTGTGGGGGGTAGGCTGGGCGGCGCAGATCACCATGCCTGCAGCGCTGTTGCGCTGCAGCGAGTCCATAAACTGTTGCTGCCTTGCTGCTGACTCCTCGCTGTTGGCAAGAAACAGCATCAGATCGTGATGCTCCATCTCCCGGCTGAGGCCCGCCGTCATCTCCGCATAGAAGGGGTTGGTGATGTCATGCAGTAGCAGCCCCACCTGATTGCTGCTCTTGTTGCGCAGATTGGCGGCGGTCTGGTTGTAGACATAGCCGAGTTCATCGATCGCCTTGAGTACCCGCTGGCGGGTATGTTCCGAAATCCGTCCCTTGTTGCGCAGGGTCATGGAGACGGTCGCGGTAGATACCCCCAGATGGCGGGCAATATCGGCAACGGTCACATTGCTCATGAGGTGTCTCCTGTCGTGGTAATGAGAGCAAGGGTATATCGATTAACCTTGCTGATTGATTTGACATTAATAAAAGTGAGTCATTGGTCACAAATAACCCGCCAAGTGGTGAGCGAACAGTCGATTCTTTGAGGTTAATCTTGTTTATCAGGTTGGGGTTAACGGGTTAATCGATTTATCTTTCTTGCAGATATCAGCGAGAGAGCAGGCCAATGATTCATTCGAGTTATGTATCCAATTACGACAAGTATCCCGAGATTGCGGTTGCCGGATATGAAGATGCCGCCTGTGCGGGGTGGGACGCGATTGCCCGGCACCTGCTGGCCAAAGTGAACGGGCAGGACAGGGCGAAAGTGGTGCTGGTGATCGACTGCTACCACGGCGTGGATCAGGTTGAGCTGCGCACTCAGCTGCTGGAGGAACTTGGCCCCCACACGCTTATCGATGTGGAGCAGGCACGTCTGCCCGAGCCCACCGTGCTGGAGATGCTTGAACGCTTCATCACCGACGATCGGGTATTTGGCGTGATGGCCCCCCACAAGATGGTGGAGTTTTTTGACCCGGCGGCGTTAGCCCACCTGCAACGGCAGGTCGCAGGGATCACCAAGGGGCTGGTGGTGGTGATGGGCAGCGGCGCCTCCCTGGTGACGAAAGGGGATGTGCGGGTCTATGCCGACCTGGCCCGTTGGGAGATCCAGCAGCGTCTGCGCCGTAAAGAGATTGGCAACTGGGGCGCGGATAACACGGAAGAGGACATTCTGCGCCGCTACAAACGCGCCTTCTTTATCGAGTGGCGGGTGTTTGATCGTCACAAGGTGGCGCAATTACCGACCATCGACTTCTTGCTCGATACCAATATCAAGGGCAAACCGACACTGGTGACGGGCGTGGCACTGCATGCCGCACTGCATCAGGCGGCGCGCCAACCGTTTCGAGTGGTTCCCTTCTTTGACCCCGGTGTGTGGGGCGGTCAGTGGATGAAGCAAGTGTGTGATCTCGACCCGGCACCCGCCAACTATGCCTGGTGTTTTGACTGTGTGCCTGAGGAGAACAGCCTCTATCTCCGGTTTGGTTCGGTCCGGGTCGAGATCCCTTCGCAAAACCTGGTGCTCTGTGAGCCCAGGCCGCTGCTGGGTGAGCGGGTTCACGCCCGTTTTGGCGCCGAGTTCCCCATCCGCTTCGATTTCCTCGATACGGTGGAGGGGCAGCACCTCAGTCTGCAGGTGCATCCGCTGACCGAATATATCCAGCAGGAGTTCGGTATGCACTACACCCAGGACGAGAGCTACTACATGCTCGATGCGGCTCCCGATGCCTGCGTCTATCTCGGCACTCGCAATGGCACTGCTCCGCAAGAGATGCTGGCGGAGCTGGCGGCCGCCCAGCGCGGTGAGAAGCCCTTCGACGACGAGCGCTTCATCAACCGCTTCCCGGCCCGCAAGCATGACCACTTTTTGATCCCGGCCGGGACTGTGCACTGCTCGGGGGCGGGGGCCATGGTGCTCGAGATCAGTGCCACCCCCTACATCTTCACCTTCAAGTTGTGGGACTGGGGCAGGGTCGGGCTCGACGGTATCCCGCGCCCCATCCATCTGGAACATGGCAGCAAGGTGATCCAGTGGGATCGGGATACCGACTGGACCGAGCGAAATCTGGTCAATTGCATTGAGCCCATCGCCGAAGGGGAAGGGTGGCGTGAAGAGCGCACCGGTCTGCACGAGCGGGAATTTATCGAGACCCGTCGCCACTGGTTCAGCGTGCCGGTAGAGCACGATACCGGCGGCACCGTGCAGGTGCTCAACCTGATAGAGGGTCGGGAGGCAACGGTAGAGAGCCCGGACAACGCCTTCGCCCCCTTCGTGGTGCACTACGCCGAGACCTTTATCGTGCCGGCGTCGGTGGGCCGTTACCGCATCCGCCCGAGTGGCGAGAGTGAAGGGCAGACCATTGCCACCATCAAAGCCTTTGTGAGGGGGTAACCGAGATGCTGAGGATCCTTATCGCAACCCATGGTTCACTGGCGCCGGCCCTGCTGGCCAGCGCCAATATGGTCTACGGCGAGCTGCCTGCCGTGGCGACCGTCTCTCTCACCGAAGAGGGGGGTATCGAGGCCTTTCGTGCCGAGTTTGAACAGACATTGCGCCGCCATGGCGCAGGGGCTGACGGGGTATTGGTGCTGTGCGACATGGAGTGTGGCACTCCCTATAACGTGGCATGTCGCTTCGCATTTGACCCCGCATGGCCACAGCCGGTTGCCATTGTGACCGGCGTCAACTTCCCCATGTTGCTGATGAGCGCCGACTGGCTGGCGGCAACGGATGTGCACGAGGCGGCTCGTCAGCTACTGGCACAGGCACTGGAATCCATGGTGATCGCCGCACCGGCGGTGACAAATCCGCAAGATGACAACTTCTAGGAGAGCATGATGGCCATTTCATTTGTACGGATTGACGACCGGGTGATCCACGGTCAGCTGGTGACCCGCTGGGCCAGAGAGCTTCCTTGTGACGGCATCGTCGCGATCGATGATGAGGTGGCGGCCGATCCGCTGCTCTCTCAGGTGATGACGGGGGCCGTGTCGGACACCAAGGTGTGGCTGTTTGATGTGGCGACCGCCATTGCCAAGTTGCCCAAGGTGATTGCCAGTGACAAACGCTACTTCGTGATTGGCAAGTCGCCGGTCACCCTGCAGCGCCTCTGCGCCGCCGGGATCTCCCTTGATAATCTCAATGGCAAAATCAACGTCGGCCCCATGAGTGCCCGAGAGCACACCACGACCATCGGGCCCAATCAATCGGTGACCGCGCAGGAGATAGCCGCCTTTGATTACCTGACAACGCTGGGCCATGAGATCGATTTTCGACTGGTGCCGGATGCCAGTCACTACAGCTGGGCAGATGCCCAGAAAAAGCTGAAATAAGGGGAGGAGGGCATCATGTTTTTTGAAGCAACACTCATCGGGATACTCTGTTATCTCGGTGCCCTCAGCAGCCCCTGGCTGCTGGGTTTGACCGGTGGCTGGTACACCATTACCCGCCCGCTGGTTTCGGGCATGCTGGTCGGTGCCATTCTGGGGGATATTCAGACCGGGATCCTGATCGGGGTGGCGGTGCAGGCGGTCTATATCGCCATGGTGACGCCGGGCGGTTCCATGCCGGCGGATCTCAACTTCGTCGCCTTTCCGGCCATTGCGCTGGGCATCATGTCGGGCAAGGAGCCGTCGGTTGCCGTGGCGATTGCTGCCACCATCGGCATCGCCGGGACCATCCTCTTCAACTTCATGATGGTGTTCAACTCCTACTGGAACCACAGGGCCGATGTGGCGCTGGAGCAGGGCGATGAACAGGGTGTTTACCTCAACAGCGCCATCTTCCCGCAGGCCAGCAACTTTGTGCTGCGTTTCGTGCCGACCTTCATTGCCGTCTACTTTGGCAACCAGTACATCGAAGGGTTCATGAACAGCCTGCCGGAGCTGGTGATCCGCACCATGACGGTGGTGGGCGGCATTCTGCCTGCGGTCGGCATTGCCATTCTGCTCAAGCAGATCATCAAGCAGAACAGCATGCTGATCTACTTCCTGGTTGGGTTTGTCGGCATCGTTTTTCTCAAGCTCAACATGGTGGGGCTGGTGATGATTGGGGCCTTGCTGGCGCTCATTCACTACAGCTATAAACCCGAACCCAAGCAAGCGGTCGTCGCCCGCGGTGCCGTGCCTGCCGATGACGAGGATGAATTCTGATGAACACAGAGCTGCAATCAGGGGAGCAGGCTGCCAAGCAGCCGGTTGCTCTCACCGCTGGGGATCTGCGCGCCTGCTGGCGTTCGTGGATGATGTACAACCTCTCCTCAATGAGCTTCGAGCGACTCGAATCGTTCGGATTTTGCCTCGGCATGATGCCGGCGCTGAGAAAGCTCTATCCCGGCAAAGCGGAACGCATGGAGGCGATGAAGCGCCACGCCTCCTTCTACAATACCGAGCCCCAGATCGGCGCCATTATCAACGGGCTGGCGGTCGGGCTTGAAGAGAAGCGGGCCAATGGCGAGAAGATTGACGGTGAGACCATCAATACCCTCAAGGTCGGCTTGATGGGCCCCATCGCTGGCATCGGTGATTCCATGATCCCCGGTATGCTGGTGCCCATTTTGCTCAGTATCGGTATGGCGCTGGCGGCAGGGGGGAGTGTGTTGGGGCCACTGTTTTACATCATCAGCTTCAACGCGATCGCCATTACCGGCTCCTACATGTTGTTTATGAAGGGCTACAAGCTGGGCACCGGTTCGGTGGAGTCTCTGGTCAGTTCCGAGTCGGCCAAGCTGCGCGAGGCGCTCTCCCTGCTCGGGGTCTTTGTGATGGGCGGGGTGGCGGCCAGTTATGTCAACCTTTCGACCGGACTCGATTTTGTCACCTCGGACGGGGTCAATATCCAGGTGCAGAGCATGCTGGATGGCATCTTCCCCAAACTGATGCCGCTGGTGGTGGTGCTGGGGACCTGGTATCTGATGGCCAAGCGCAACGTCTCGCCGGTCAAGGCGATGCTCGGGCTGCTGGTGCTGGCCTTTGTCGGGGTCGCCATCGGTCTGTTCTGATGGGGTCAAGGCCATTTGGTCAACAATGGGAGAGCCTGGCTCTCCCTTTTTATCGCTGTTGCGAGAGGTAATGTATGCATATCGAGGTGACTGAGGCCGCGCAGCGCTGCCATCGCTGGTTGGTCTCCGAGGCGCTGCCCCGGTGGGGTGCGCAGGGGGTTGACCCCGAGCGTGGGCTGTTTGCCGAGGGATTGGATAGTGCTGGCCAGCCTTTGTGGCAGCCGACCCGTTTTCGGGTACAGAGCCGCCAGATCTATGTGTTCAGCCATGCCACCCTGCTGGGGTGGTATGACGGGCACACCCTTGCCGAGCAAGCTGCTCGGGTCGGTATGGCCCATTTTGACGATGGGGCCGGGCATGGCGTTTTCTCCATTAACCGGGATGGGTCGATTGCTGACGCATCAATCTGCAGCTATGAATACGCATTTGCCCTGCTGGCGGAGTGCTGGCTCTATCGTCTCAGTGGCGATCCACGCTGGCAGCAACAGGCCGAGTCGCGCTATCAGGCCATTGAGCAACTCTTTGCGGACCCGCTGCACGGCGGATTTCACTCCAGTTGGCCATCTGGCCCACTGCGCAGCCAAAATCCCCATATGCATCTGTTCGAGGCGTTGCTGGTGGCGGCAGACAGCTTTGATGATGTGATATGGCAGCAGCGGGCAACCGCGCTGTATCGGTTGTTTCGTCAGCGTTTTCTGGAACCCGGGTTACTGCGCGAGTTTTTCGACGATGCGCTGCTGGCGCGTCATGCCGACTCCCGGCTCATCGACCCCGGCCATCACTACGAGTGGTGCTGGCTGCTGGCGCGCTACCGGACCCTTGCCAGCAACTGGGAAATTGGGCCAACCAGCACCGAGATTGACGAGGCGATCGGGATATTGACCCGCTTTGCCATCCGCCACGGTCACGGGCAAACCGGGCTGGTGATCGATGAGCTGACCGATGATGGGCAACCCTATCGCGATACCAGCCGGCTCTGGTGCCAGACCGAACATTTGAAAGCGCTCCTGGCGGCCTATGAGCAGCAGGGGGATGAGGCTACCGCCTGCCAGATCAGCGAAGTGGTTGCGCGGATCTTCCACTACTACCTGTTGCCCGCGAAGCCCGGACAGTGGATTGACCAAGTGGATAGCGAGGGGACGCCGCTGACCTCTCATGCGCCAGCCAGCACGTTTTATCATCTGTTTGTGGCGTTTAGCGAACTGGCGCGGGTCGCGGGGGTGGGTATCGGGGAGTAGGGGGCCCTATGGGAGGCGCTTAAAAATCCCAGCCGGGCTGTGCTTGCGGCTCGTTGGGGGCCCCTTCCTGTGCCTTGCGGCGGGCAGCGTCGACCCGCGCCTTGCGGTTGCGGCACAGGCGCATCACCTCTTGTTGCTGGGCAGGGGTCATGGTGAGCCAGTTGAAACGCTCCTCGCGATTGCGCAGGCACCCCTTGCAGTAGCCTTTGTTGTTTACTTCACAGACCCCGATGCAGGGGCTCTGCAGCGGGAATATTTCGAGCTGTTCCATCTACTTCCTCTCATCATTCCTTGCTGTTTTGTTATAGCGCAGAAGAGAAAGGGAAAAAATGAAATACCCGTTATTGCTTGCTGAAAAAACCATGTAAAGACGCCCGCACAGTG
>NZ_JRGK01000047.1 GCF_000764645.1 Aeromonas finlandensis | reverse complement strand
TTTGCGGTCAAGGTCAGTACGATCGATGACACTCAGCAGGAAAGCTCGGAGCGCTACAACCTGACGGCTACGGCTAATGGTTATGGCACGACCGGTACCGCAACCATCATTGACAACGATGCGCCGCCTACCGTGGTGATCAATAAACCTGCGGTTGTGTCCGAAGAGGGGCTGCCCAACGGGTTGCCTGATACCACAGGTAATACAGATACCACCAATGCGACCGTTGCCAGTGGCACTATTACTGTGGGGGATTCCGATAGCAGTAGCGTGATGGTCAGCCTCACTGGTCCGTCCGGGCTCAAGTCCGGCGGGCTGGACGTGAAGTGGAACTGGGATGCATCAGGCAAGGTGTTGACCGGGTATACCGGTACCTTGGGTGGTGCGGACTACAAGGCGGTGCTTGATGTCAAACTGACTGCACCTTCAGGCAGTACCAAAGGAGATTGGGGTTATGACGTTACTCTGAAAGGAGCCCTCGATCATCCGGTGACTGGTGCCGAGGACACGCTGAGCTTCAACGTCGGAGTCTCTGTTTCTGATGGCCAGAGCACCACCGTCGGTTCGCTGCCCATCACTGTAGAAGACGATGCCCCGATCGCTGGGGATGCTGCCGCGGTTACTCTGGTGAAAACCAGTATTCCGGATGTGCTGACCGGGAAGTTCAGTCTGGTCGGTTACTCGGGAGATAAAGGCAGCATTGATGCCGGAAAATTCACTATCACGGCCCGCGGATTTGAATCTGCAGCTTCAGCCAAACTGGTGGATGCGTTGGTCAATGGATCCAGCGATGGGGTCGGGGTCAAGAGTATTGCTGCGCCGTACCATAACCTTGACAACGAGATCGACTTCCGCAAGTTTGCCAATGGGGCGAGCGTTTCCGAGGAGTTGGTGGTCAAGCTAGATGCGGGCACTGTGGCATATGGTGCCAAGATCGAGTTCAGCAAGATTTTCGGTGGTGAGCTGGAGAGCGGGGTGGTTGAGTTTTGGCGCGACGGCAAGCTGGTTGCCACCCAGACATTCAGTTCTGACGCAACCAATGGCGATTATGCGGCCAACTTCCAGGTTCAGCAGGGTGGTTTTGACACCATGGTGATCAAGGCGAGCGATAACGGCAAATCAGCCGACTGGAGTGATAATAGCGACTTTACCGTCAAATCGATCGAGTTCATGGGCTCCTCTACTCCACAGGCAATTGCCTATGGCTCTGGCACGCTCGAGCCGCAGTGGGGGGCTGATGGCAAGGGGCGTTTTGAACTTGTCACCGGGACGGTCGAGTCTGGCCTCAAGACCGTCGCCGGTCTGGCTATCGCAATCACAGCTGATGGGGCTAACACCCTGCTTGGCAAGGACAGCAATGGTAGCCTGATCTTCAAGATGGAGTTCACCCCAGCCACGGGCAAATGGGAGTTCTTCCAGTATGCAGAGATGCAGCGTCCAGTAGATGGCGATATCGATTTTAGCTTCAAGGCCTATGATCGTGACGGTGATGGCTCACAAGGCAGCTTTGCGGTCAATCCGCTGGTTCGCCCTGATGTAATGGGTGTATCGAATGCCAGTGTGACAGAGGGGGGAGTCCTGCAACATCTGGTTACCCTGAGTGGTTCGACCAATGTAGCAACCGAATATAGCTTCTCCATCGCCGGCAGTGGCGCTCATGCCGCGACAAACTCCGATTGGGGCACTCTGCAATTTAACAACGGAGTCACTTATAACAGCACAACCGGCAAGATCACTGTGCCAGCGGGGGTATCTGGTTTTACCGTGACCATACCGACGGTGGATGATCGCCTTGTCGAGTCGAGTGAGACCCTTGCTGTGGCGGTGGGTGGCCAGAACGGCACCGGCACCATCATCGACAACGATCGTGCACCTGTGACCACGGGTGGCTACAGTACTGGCTCGGAAGATGTCCCACAAATACTGAAGTGGTCTAATTTTGGCGCAAGCGATGATCAGGCGGCTTCTGACCTGAGCGTGCAGATCAACACCTTGCCGCTGAGCGGCAAGCTGGAGTACCTGAACGCGGCTGGTCAGTGGATTGCGGTGAAGGCGGGTGATCTTATCTCCTACACGGATATCGATAGTGGCCACCTGCGCTTCGTACCGGGACTCAATGAGTCGAGTTCCATTGCCACCAATGGCAATGGCATCGAGCTTGGTAACAAGCTGGGAGATTATTCCACTGTTGGTTATCAGATCAGCGATGGTGCCAACCTGAGCAATAGCGGCAAGCTGGTGATCGATGTCACTGCCGTGGCGGATAAGCCGGTGGTCGATATCAGCCTGACCGGCAATGGTGTACCGCTCTATACCCAGTACCCGTCGTCCGGCATCTCCACCGGGGCGTTCCAGAGCGGCAACTTCAACAAGGGCAGCTTTGGCTTTGCTAGCAACCTGACCGACAGCACCACCAGTCAGGATACTGTGGAGGGTGGCAATGGTAATGACTATATCGTCAGCGTGAAGGGTGGTGGTGATCACTTCATCGGTGGTCTTGGCAATGACGTGCTGGTCGGTGGTAACTCTGTCTCTGGCGATACCCTTGATGGCGGCGTGGGCAACGATATCCTGGTGGCCGGACAGGGTGGCGATACCCTGTATGGCGGTGCCGGTACTGACCTGGCTGTGCTGATGGGTTCGCGTGCCAACTATGTCATCGAGCGCAGAAGTGATGGCGGCTTCAACTTCCTGGTGAAGGAGAACGGCATCACCATTAGCAAGTCGCTCTATGACATCGAGCAGGTGCAGTTTGATGACGGCATCTACCAGTTCAATCAGACCGATGGCACCCTGACGGCGGTACAGCCGAGTGTGGTGGATTACCCGCTCGAGATCAGTGCCTCTCTTACCGATAGGGATGGCAGTGAGCAGTTCGACCGCTTGGTACTGACCGGCATGCCATCCGGGGCTACCTTGTCTCAGGGCTCTACCGTGCTGGGGACCGTTGGTGCAGATGGTAAGCTGACGCTTACAGGCCTGTGGAACCCGAGCGCGCTGGATGTCAAGCTGACCGGCCTGACTTTGCGGGTACCAGGTAGTAGTGCGGGCCAGTTCGACCTCAAGGTAGAGGCCTTCGCCAAGGAAGTTGCGACCGATAATGCCAGCAGCGCATCGGATCAGGATTCGATCCGTATGAGCTATTTCCTCTCCACCGAAGGGGAGCCGGGCGATCAGAACCGTGTCTACGGCAGCGAGCACAATATCGTTGTGGGCGATCTGGATGGCAGTGTGGTATTGCCGGGTCAAAACTACAACATCGCCTTTATGGTCGACAGCTCGGGCAGTATTGGCGCCAGCGCTATGAGCACCATCAAGAGCCAGCTGGCACAGATTTTCGCCAGCCTCAAGGCGAGCGCAGGCAGCGAGGGAGCAGGCACCGTCAACATCATGCTGGTTGACTTCGATGCCCTGTCGAATGCCAGTATTAGCGTGAACCTTAAGGACAGCAATGCCTTGAGTCAGCTGCAGTCTGTCATCGACTCCATGAGCAGCGGGGGGGGGACCAACTATGAAGACGTGTTCAAGACGGTTGCCAACTGGTTCAACAGCTCGACCGTACAGAACAACACCAATGCGAAGAACCTGACCTATTTCATTACTGATGGCCTGCCTACCTACTATCTGGGTAACGAGGGGTATAACCCCATGATCCGTGACCTTAATGGTTCAGTGAATGATGTCTACCTGAATACTGTCATCGGCAATAGCTATACCTATGGCCAATCCTACACGGTAAATGGTCGGACGGTTGTTAACGGCAAGGGTGAGGTTTATGACTACAGCGGTAACCTGCTTGGCTATATGAGAGCAGATGGAGCAGGGCGTTATGTCTACGCCACTTTGGCAGGAACGGGCAACACCACCACCGCCACTACTATTGCCAACTCTGTAGCCGGTTTTGGTCTGTTGACAGGGATGGGGGTTACGGTAGAGGCGATTGGTTTGGGCGCCAATATCTCCTACAACGATCTCAAGTCTTACGACTCTGACGGCGTCATCATGACCGGGGTTAATGCCAACGACCTGGCCAATGCCATCTTGGGCACCTCGGTGAACAACCTGCCGGGCAGTGACCGGATCGATGGCGGTGCCGGTGACGATATCCTGTTTGGGGATGCGGTTCATTTCGCCGGTATTAATGGCGAAGGCTACGCGGCCATCAAGCAGTATGTGGCTGGCAAATTGAGCGCAAGTTCAGTGACCGATGCCCAGGTTCATGACTACATCACGGACCATGCCAGCGAGTTTGATCAGTCCTCCACCAATGACAAGGCGGATGTGCTGATTGGAGGGGAGGGCAACGATATCCTGTTTGGTCAGGGTGGTGATGACTTCCTGTTCGGCGGTGCTGGCAACGACATCCTGTTTGGTGGTGCCGGCAACGACACCCTGTATGGCGAGAGCGGCAACGATACTCTGTACGGTGGCAGCGGCAACGATACCCTGTATGGTGGCGCTGGCAACGACACCCTGAGCGGCGGTCTGGGCAGCGATATCCTGGTCGGTGGTCTGGGCAACGACATCCTCAAGGGAGATGGCGGAGCCGATACCTTCACCTGGCTGCAGGGAGATACCGCTGCGGGTAGTGTTGCCAAGGATTACGTGGTCGACTTCTCCAAGGCTGAGGGTGACAAGCTGGATCTGAGCGATCTGCTGGATCACGATGGTTCTCACAATACGACTGATCTGAAGAGTCTGCTCTCGGTGTTCCAAGATAATGAAGGGGTTCACCTGCAGGTCAAGGAGAGCAGTGCAGCACCTATCACTCAGGAGATCGTGTTGATGAACCATACCTTCGATAGTCTGACAGGTGGTTCAGGGACGACGGCCAATCAGGTGATCGATTACATGCTGAACAACAACCTGCTCGATATCGATAAATAAGCCCGGTTTCGGGCAATAAAAAGCGGCAGAGCAATCTGCCGCTTTTTTTATCTTTGCAGGGAAGCGAAATCAGTTGCCGAGAGTGGCAAACAGACTCTGCTCCAGAGAACCGCGGGAGACACAGACCGGCTTGATGGAAGGGGCCGGTACGCGTTCGCCTGAGGATTCAACGAAGAACAGCTCGGTGTTGCCCTTGACGTTGACGGTGGCCACACTGCTGTTGCCGCTCTGGGTGATGATCAGGTTGATCTGCAGATTCGGGTTGCCCAGCGCAACTTTGGAACCCATGGTGCCGCAATCCAGCCACTCCAGCCCATCGGCTGAGTGGTTGACGTTGGCGGTCATCAGGCCGGAACCGCGCTGGCTGTTTTCAATGTTGAGACCGTGATCGGTGAACCATTTTTCGGCGCGTGCCCACACCAGATCAACCGGGATTGCCATCTCCTGAGTATTGTTGGTTGCCTTGGCTATCGGCGGGTTGTAGCGATACTCTTCACCACCATTGTTGTCACCGGCACAACCAACCAGCAGCAGCGCCAATGCGCTCCCCATTAGCTTTTTCATCTTGTTTCTCTCGTCCATATCATCCGGCCATTGGCCAACCGGCGCCTATTATCACCGGAGCGACAATCGCTGTCAGCAAACATCCTGTGTGGTGCATCAAGGGCGGGTTGCAGGGTGCTTTACAAAACTGTTTTGCTATCATAGATTTGCTCGAAATTCCTCCATAAGCGCCCTTGTGAACAACATGCTCACCCCGGATCTGCTGCAGCAGATCATCGACCAATTGCCAATGAGTATCTTTTGTCGGGATAAGCATGGGCGCTATCTGTTCGCCAATCGAGTGTTTGTGCTCGAGGCGAAAATGGGCTCCCCTGCCGAGGTGGTGGGCAAGAGTGATGCCGATATGCCATGGGGGGATGTGTTTCGTGGCGAGGATGAGCAGTTGCTGGCGGGCGGGGTCCCCCTGCTCTATCAGCAGTTGCACTGCAAGAGTGGCGGAAACACCTGTTGGGTCGAGATCCATAAAGTGCCGCTCTACAACCCGCAAGGGGAGGCATATGCCGTGTTCGGGATCGTCAGCGAGATCGCCCAGCGCAAATCCCTCGAACAGACGGTCAAACAACAGCAACTGCTGCAGCGGTTCTTGCTCGATGCCATCCCTGATCTGATCCGTTTCGACGACCACAATGGTGTCTTGCTGGAGTGCAATCAGGCGTTTCTCGACTTTATCGGTCAGGAGGCGGAGGAGGTGCTGGGCCAGCAGCACTCTTACCGTTTGGCTGCGCCGCAGGGGATGGGTCATGGTGAATGTTGTCTGCTGGATGCCAGCGGGCAGGGGCGGCACATGGAGATCACCCGGGTCGATGTCCCCGATGGTGACGGCCACTCCCTCGGGATCCTGACGCTGGGGCGTGACATCACCGGCCTGCGCACCACTCAGGCGCAGTTGCAGCAGGAGCAGCACTACGACAGTCTGACCGGGCTGCTCAAACTCTCCCGTTTCTTGCAGACCAGTCGTCATCTGGGGGGGCGCAGCGCCACGCTGGTGCTGGTCGATCTGCACCATTTTCGCGAAATCAACGATCGCTTCGGGATCCGGATTGCCGATCGACTGCTCAGCCAGGTGGCTAAGCGGTTGCAGCAGTTGGTGCCGCCGCGTTCCCTGCTTTGTCGGGTCGCTGCCGATGACTTCAGCCTGTTGCTGCCCGAATTCAACGAGCCGTTGCAGGGGTGGAGCCAGCATCTGCAGCAGCAGTTGATGGAACACTATCAGGTGGAAGAGCATCGCATTCAGATCCCGGTGTTTCTGGGGCTGGCCCAGGGCCGGGCGAGCGATGCCGAGCGGTTGCTCAGCCATGCCGAGGCTGCGCTGGCGCAGGGCAAACGGCAGCAGCAGTACTGCACCCTGTTTGATCCCGAGCTGCATGCCCGGCTCAAGCGGCGTCAGCTGATCGCCGCCCAGTTGCCGCTTGCCATCAAATCTGCCCAGCTGGTTGCCGTTTATCAGCCGATCATCTGTACCCGCACTCACCGCTTGCACGGTGCCGAGCTGCTTTGCCGCTGGCCTCATCCTGAGCTTGGGATGATCTCCCCCGACGAGTTCATTCCGTTGGCGGAAGAGATGGGGATCATCGGACAGCTTGGCCAGCTGATGCTGGAGCAGGGGTGTGCCCAGCTGGCGCAGTGGCAAACTGCGCAGCCGGATATGGTGCTCTCCATCAACCTCTCGCCGCTGCAGTTCCGTGATCCGGCGCTCTGTGAGCGAGTCTCTGCCTGCATTGTCCGCCATGGGCTCAAGGCCAGTCAGCTGGAGCTGGAGATCACCGAAGGGGTGCTGATGGAGAATGCCGATGAGATTGAGACCAACCTCGACAACCTGATTGCTGCCGGTTTTCAGCTGGCCATCGATGATTTCGGTACCGGTTACTGTTCACTGGCCTATCTGCCGCGTTTGCAGGTGGCGACCCTCAAGCTGGATCGCAGCTTCACCCAGGGGCTGGCCAGCAATACCGCGACCACCGCTATTGTGCGCTCGGTGATCGGATTGGGCCACGAGTTGGGGATCCAGATCACCGCCGAAGGGGTGGAGACGCCCGAGCAGCAGTTGTGGCTGACCGAGGCGGGGTGTGATCGGCTACAGGGCTATCTGTTCAGCCGTCCCTTGCCGCCGGACGAATTTGCAGCCAGTTATCTGGTGTGAGATATCGCCAGAAACAACAAGGCCACCGAAAGGTGGCCTTGTTGTTTTACGATGGAGGCAGGATCAATCCTGGAAGTAGGTACCCCAACCATCGTAATCCACCCCATATTTTTCCAGGATGGGCAGCATCTTGGCGATATCGGCGACGATCGCTTCGACATTCAGTTTGCACTCGATGGTGGCATCGAAGCAGAAGATGGTGGCGCCGTCATCCAGCTCCATCTCTTCGGCATCGGTCACTTCAAAACCGGCCTTGAACAGGTCAACCGCTGCTTTTTCCAGACGGTCGAAATCCTGGCAGGCGAAGTGGTGCTCAATGTCGTAATCCACATCGGGATTGCTGCCATCGGCCAGCAGTTCGTTGACGATCTCGGTGGTCTCATCACGCCACTCTTGCATATTCAGACTCATGTTGCCTCCAGGCGGTATCATTGCGGCAAAGCATACTCGCAGAGTGGATTCGGCTCAATGCGGCTGACCCACAGAGTCTCGAATTTCCACAAGATTGGCAGCGCAAGGATGACGTGAAAAAGTCGGCAAGGCAGGGAAACGGGACTGAAATGGATAATAAATGGTCGCAGCGTTCAGTTGTTGAGCGAACGCGCTTTTTATCGTGCCATCATGGTTGACACTCTGCGCTGGAAAGGGTTTAATGCGCGCCGTTGCCCAGATAGCTCAGTCGGTAGAGCAGGGGATTGAAAATCCCCGTGTCGGCGGTTCGATTCCGTCTCTGGGCACCACAATTCCTCCTTAGTTCAGTCGGTAGAACGGCGGACTGTTAATCCGTATGTCACTGGTTCAAGTCCAGTAGGAGGAGCCAAATTCGAAAAGCCCGCTCAATTGAGCGGGCTTTTTTTCATCTTTTAATTCCCGTTGCAAGCGGCTAAAAACAGGGTCGCCCCACAGGTGGCGCTGAACAGCAGCATTCCGGTTTGCAACATGCTGCCCGGGCATGGCTTCTTCTCTCTTTTTCTGGCCCTGATCCACTTCGGTTTCATCACGTTCCCTTATCCATTTTGACGGCCTGAATGGCTGCACTCCTGTGCAGGCGAGCCATCTTTGTTGAATGGCTACATGGCGTCAATCTCCCCCCGATAACAATTAATTCAGCATGATTGAGAAATGGGGCGAGCCGTATTCGGCGACCTTATAAGCCATTGTTAACATTTTGGAAAACCGGAGTGACCCCGCTTCTGGCCAAGGTTATGATGGGATGGATCATGTTTCCATCCAGACGGAGAGAGCCCAGATGAACAGCCCCTTGCGCTATGTACTGGACGGCATCCATTGCGAGCCGCACTTTTTTACCGTTCCCCTCGATCATGATGAGCCGGATGGTGACAGCATTACCCTGTTTGCCCGCACCCTCTGCCGCAAAGACAAACTCGATGACAAGCTCCCCTGGCTGCTCTTTTTGCAGGGTGGTCCCGGTTTCGGCGCGCCGCGTCCGACGGCCAACAGTGGCTGGCTCAAGCGGGCGTTGCAGGAGTTCAGGGTGCTGCTGCTGGATCAGCGTGGCACCGGCATGTCGAGCCCCATCCACGGCCATGCCCTGGCCAAGATGACGCCGGCCGAGCAGGCGGATTATCTCAGCCATTTTCGCGCCGACAGCATCGTACAAGATGCCGAGTTCATCCGGCAGGAGCTCAGCCCTAAACACCGCTGGAGTCTGCTTGGCCAGAGCTTTGGCGGTTTCTGCTGTCTGACCTACCTCTCGCGCTTTCCCGACAGCCTGCGGGAGGTCTATATCACCGGCGGTATCGCGCCGATTGGCCGCAGCGCAGAGGAGGTCTACCGCGCTACCTATCAGCGGGTGGCCGACAAGAACCGCGCCTTCTTTGCTCGCTTCCCCCACGCTCAGGGAATTGCCAACCGCTTGGCCAATCATCTGCACCAGCACGATGTGCGGCTGCCCAACGGTCAGCGGCTCACTGTGGCGCAGTTCCAGCAGCAGGGGCTGGATCTCGGTGCCACGGGCGCCTTTGAAGCGCTCTATTACCTGCTGGAGGAGGCCTTTATCGGCGACAAGCTGAGCCCGGCGTTTCTCTATCAGGTACAGAGCATGCAGCCATTCAATACCAACCCGCTGTTCGCCATCCTGCACGAGGCCATCTACGCCGAAGGAGAGGCGACTCGCTGGGCGGCAGATCGGGTCAGAGGGGAGTTTCCGGCGGTGAACTGGGCGCCCGGCAAGGATTTCGCCTTCACCGGCGAGATGGTTTACCCCTGGATGTTCGAGCAGTTCCGCGAGTTGCTGCCCCTGAAAGAGGCGGCCCATCTACTGGCCAACAAGGCGGACTGGGGTGCGCTCTATGACCCGGCTCAGTTGGCCCGCAACCAGGTGCCGGTAGCCTGCGCCGTCTATGCCGAGGATATGTACGTGGAGTTTGACTACAGTCGCGAGACCCTGCAGGGCCTCGGTAGCAGCCGCGCCTGGATCACCAACGAGTATGAGCACAACGGCTTGCGTGCCGATGGTGAAGCGATTCTTGATCGTCTGATCGCGTTGAATCGTGACCGTTAATTGCCGTTATCGGCAACCATCGCGGGAGCCCTGACTCCCGCGATGGTTGTTATGAATGCGTGACACTCTGAACCTTGACCCGCACTTGCCGACGATTCGTGGATAGCTGGCTGATTAATTCACCCCCTTTCACTGCCTCTGCCGATCCCTCACCATATACATGCCAAACGACTCTGTATTGAGCCGCGGTCAAACCGATTGACCAGCCCGTGCTCGTTACCATTAGAAAGTCGCTCTGCCACTCTGTATCCCGCATATCAGATATGCCATCCCTGTATGCCCCGTGATCGGGGGGAGGGGATGGTCGTGCTTTTCAATCAAGATAAGGATGTATGATGAGAAAGTCTCTGTTGGCCTGCTCCCTGCTGCTGTGCCCTGCCGCGTTTGCTGCCACCCCCCATTGGGAATATAGCGGCGAAGCGGGGCCTGCTCACTGGGCCAAGCTGACTCCCGAGTTTGGTCAGTGCGCGGGCAGCAATCAGTCGCCGGTTGACCTGAACGGGCTGGTAGAGGCCAAGCTGGCCCCGCTGGCACTCCACTATCAGGCGGGTGGCAACACTGTGGTCAACAACGGTCACACCGTGCAGGTCGGTTATGCCCCGGGCAGCACCTTGCTACTCGATGGCACCACGTTTGAGCTCAAGCAGTTCCACTTCCACGCCCCGAGTGAAAACCTCATCGAGGGTAAATCCTATCCGCTGGAAGGGCATCTGGTGCACGTCAGTGACAAGGGGGAGATCGCAGTGGTGGCGGTGATGTTCGAGGCTGGCAAGGCCAATCCGGCACTGACGGCAGCCTGGGGTGAATTACCGGCCAAGGTGGGCGAGATCCACCCCCTCAAGGCGCCGCTCGCTGCGGAACAACTGCTGCCCGAGAGCCGCGACTACTACCGCTTCAGCGGTTCCCTCACCACGCCGCCCTGCTCGGAAGGGGTGCGTTGGCTGGTGATGAAGCAGCCGGTCGAGGTCAGTCAGGCCCAGATCGACGCCTTCAAGGCGGTGATGCACCACCCCAACAACCGGCCGGTGCAGCCCCTCAATGGGCGCTTGGTACTGCAATAACACAGTGCTGCAATGACACAGCGCAGCTGATAGCCGAAACAACAAGAGGGCCGCGAGGCCCTCTTTTACATGGCGAGGTTTCAGCGAGCGATCACCGGCTGGCGGCAATCCTTGCGTGGATCTTCTATCCAGGCCAAGAGCATGCCAGGGCCGCATTCAGTCTGGGAGGACTTAACCTTGCCCGAGCGCTTCGCCGTGCCAGCGGCGGAAGATGAGCGAGGTGTTGATGCCACCGAAGGCGAAGTTGTTGGACATCAGATACTCGATCTCCAGCTGGCGTCCCTGACCCGTGATGTGGTCGAGGGGCTCGCAGGCAGGATCCGGGTTGGCCAGATTGAGGGTCGGCGCAAACCAGCCGTCGTGCAGCATCTCAAGCGACAGCCAGGCTTCGATGGCGCCACAGGCGCCGAGGGTATGGCCGAAGTAGCTCTTGAGCGAGGAGATGGGGGTCTGCTCACCGAAGATGGCGGCAGTCGCCTGGCTCTCGGCGATATCGCCCCGCTCGGTGGCGGTGCCGTGGGCACTGATGTAGCCAATCTGCTCGGGACGCAGCCCGGCCTGATCCAGCGCCATCTGCATGCAGAGCTGCATGGTCTGGCTCTGGGGCTGGGTGACATGAGCCGCGTCGCAGTTGGTGGCAAAACCGACCAGCTCGGCGATGATGTGGGCGCCGCGGGCGAGGGCGTGCTCCAGCTCCTCGAGCACCAGAGTGGCGGCCCCTTCGCCGATCACCAGCCCGTCGCGATCCCGGTCAAACGGGCGCGGGGAGAGCTCGGGGGTGTCGTTGAGCTGACTGGTGGCAAACAGGGTATCGAATACCACCGCCTCGGAGGGGCAGAGCTCTTCCGCGCCACCCGCCACCATCACAGTCTGGTAGCCGTGGCGGATCGCCTCGTAGGCGTAGCCGATCCCCTGACTGCCCGAGGTGCAGGCGCTGGAGGTGGGGATGACCCGGCCACGCAGGCCGAAGAAGAGGCCGGTGTTGACCGCCGTCGTGTGCGGCATCATCTGCACATAGGTGGTGGCGGTGATGTTGGCGGTGGTCTTGTCGTTGAGCATGGCGCCAAAGGCACCGATGGGCGCCGTGCTGCCGGTGGAGGAGCCATAGGCGATACCGGTGCGGCCATCGCTCAGCACCGGTTCGTTCAGCAACTTCGCCTGCTCCAGCGCCAGCTCCGAGGCCACGGTCGACATCTCGGAGACTCGTCCCATGGCGCGGATCTTCTTGCGCGGATAGTGGGCCGGCAGGGCAAAGTCGCTGATCGGCGCGGCCAGCCGGGTGTTGAGCCCGTCATAGACACCCCACTCGTGCATGGTGACCACGGCGTTGCGTCCTGCCTGCAGGCGCGGCTTGACGCTGGCCCAGTCGTTGCCAAAGGCGGTCACACCGGCCATGCCGGTGACTACGACCCGTCGATTCATATCAGGCCTCCGTTGATGGAAATTACTTGCCGGGTGACATAGCCGGCGATGTCAGACATCAGGTAGGAGACCAGACCGGCCACCTCCTCTGCCTGCCCCATGCGTTTGAGGGGGATCATCTTGAGCGCTTCGCCCTCCACTTCCGGGCTGACCATGCCGGTGTCGATAAGGCCGGGGGCCACGCAGTTGACCGTGATCCGCCGTTTGGCGAGTTCCAGTGCCAACGCCTTGGTCGCGCCGATAAGACCGGCCTTGGAGGCGCTGTAGTTCACTTGCCCACGGTTGCCCATGATGCCGGAGACCGACGAAAGGGTGACGATGCGCCCGCCGCGGCGCAGCCCGATCATCGGCATGATGCAGGGCTTGAGCAGGTTGTAGAAACCGTCAAGGTTGGTGTGGATGACATCATCCCACTCGTCGTCGGTGAGCGCCGGGAAGGCGCCGTCACGCACGATGCCCGCATTGCAGACCACGCCATAGTAAGCGCCGTGCTGCTCGATGTCGGCTTCAAGACGTGCGCGGCACAGTTCGCGATCGCCGATATCGAACTGGATGAGGCGCCCGGCGCCGCCCTGGGCGGTGATCTCGTCGAGGGTCACCTGCGCCCCTTGCTGGTCGCTGTGGTAGTGAACCACCACAGTGAAACCGTCGGCCGCCAGCTTGAGGGCGATGGCGCGGCCAATCCCCTTGCTGGCGCCGCTTACCAATACGGTCGAGTTCATTGTTTCTGCTCCAGTAAATCTGTCAGTTGCGCCTCGGTGGGCTGATAGGTGCTCAGGCGGGCTCTTGCGCACTCGCGATCCCCAAGCCAGATGCTGCATTCAAAGCTGGCCATTCCGGCATCCTGCAGCAGGCAGTGCGCCTCGATGCGCAGCAGGCTGCCAGCGGCAAAGACCGGCTGCTGGCTCTGGTATTTGCGGGTACCGAGCAGCATGCCGATCCGCACCGGCTCTTGGTGCTGATGTGCCTGCATGCCAGCCCAGGCGGCGATGGTTTGCGCCATCAGTTCGATGCCGCACCAGCCGGGCAGATCGCCATTGTCATCGAGCAGCAGCGCCTGCCGTGCTCCCACCACTGTTTCGCAGCAGATACTCTGCTCGTCGTGCGCCGTGACGCGTTCGAGCAGCAGCATGGGGGAGCGATGGGGAAGCAGTTGTTCTATGGGAGGAAAAGTCATGATGCCTCTTTGCCAAAAATCAGGCTGACGTTGTTGCCACCAAAGGCAAACGAGTTGGACATGATGATGTCGACCGGCCCCTGATCCTGCACAAGGGCGATGGGGGCCAGCGCCGGATCGGCTTCCTCACCCTGCGGGGGCAGCGGCAGGGCGCGTTCGATCAGCAGGCAGCAGAGCGCCGCTTCGGTCGCACCGGCCGCCCCTAGGGTGTGACCGGTCAGCACCTTGGTCGAACTGACCGGCACCAGATTCGGGAAGAGGCGCGCCAGCGCGCGGCTCTCCATTTCGTCGTTGAGGCGGGTGGCGGTGCCGTGGGCGTTGACGTAGCCGACCCGCTCAGCCTCAAGACCGGCGCGGGTCAGCGCCATCCGCATCGCTCGCTCAGCCCCTTCCCCTTGCGGGTGCGGCGCCGAGATATGCCAGGCATCCGATGACTCCCCATCCCCCAGCAGGGCAAGCGGGGCGGGCTCGCAGCTCACCAGAAACAGGGCCGCCCCTTCGCCGATGTTGATGCCGTCGCGCCTGGCGGTAAACGGCTGGCAGCGCTGTTCGCTCAGGGACTCCAGACTGTCAAAGCCGTTGAGGGTGAGGCCACATAGCGAGTCGGCACCACCGACCAGCGCCACATCGGCCTGACCGCTGGCCAGCAGGCGGCGGGCGGTAATGAAGGCGCGGGCGCTCGAGGAGCAGGCGGTCGAGATGGTCATCGCTGGCCCTTCAAGGCCGAGATGGGCGGCGAGAAACAGCGAGGGTGAGCCGAGCTCCTGCTGTACGTAGTCAAACTGCGGTGGCAGCGCCTCGCCACGATCGCTCGCCGCAACGGCGACCTCGGCCTCGCCGATGCCGGAGGTGCTGGTGCCGAGCACCAGCGCCACCCGCTGCGGGCCGACGCGGGCGATTGCGGCGTTTACGTCGTCTTCGATATCGGCCAGTGCCGCGAGCAGCAACCGGTTGTTGCGCGAGTCGTAGGGGGCGATTGTCACTGCGGGAAGCTGATGGCACACCCGGCCAACCGGCGAAGTGCGGCCATCGACCAGCGTCCAGCGCTCGCCATCAAGCGGGCTGGCGCCATGGGTGCGCCACGCCTCGAGGGCGGCACTCACCTCATCCTTGCCACGGCCGAGGGCGTTGATGAGGCTGTAGGCGTGAATGTAGAGGGTCATTGCGCCAGATTCTCCAGTTGCAGGCGGTAGCCAAAGCGGTGTTGGGTCAGGCTGACCGGCTCGCGCTGGCCTTGCCAGCTCTGATAGCGGATCTCGGTGACCAGCACGCCAGCAGGGTCGGTGAGACGGCGAACATCCCCCTCATCGACCAGCTGCCAGCCCACCGGCAGACGGGATTGCCACTCGGCCAGCGGCCAGTAGCAGAGCATCACGTCGGCCAGCACCTGCGCTGGCGGGGGCAGGGCGTTGCCGGGCAGGGGGAGCAGCAGCTCGCTGTGAATGCCGCTCTGGTCGTACTGCACCTTGAACAGGCGCGCACCGGTCGGCATCAGCCCGACCAGGGTGATGCCCTGCTGGCCGGCTTCCAGTGCGGTTAGCAGCTGATACGGCTTGCCCTTGACGCTGGCGATCAGCAGCTGCTGGCGGTTTAGCGGTTCGGCGCGCTGGGGCGCCGGCAGCGAGAGGGGGACGCCCGGGGCGATAAACGCCTCTATCCCCTGCTGGCTGCTGCAACCGGTCAGCAGCACCAGCAGCAAGTACCAGTATCTCATCATGACTCCGCAGCTGGCCGCGGGGCCAGCACCATGGGGGATAACAGAAACGCGGTGAAGATCCCGCCGCTCAGCACGATCCCGAAACCGGCGATGGCCGGGGTGTTGCTGAGCGCCAGCAGGCCGAAGGCCAGCAAGGTAGTGAGGTGGGCCAGCAGGATTGCGAGCAGGGTCGATTGCTGGCGGGCAGGCTCGCTGCCGCAGTGGGCGAAGAAGAGCCCGTAATCGATGCCGATGCCGAAGATAAGGCTGAGCGCCAGCACGCCAAAGAGGGTGAGCGGCTGGCCACTGAAGCCGAGCAGCGCCAGCCCCATGGCGATGGCCAGCCCGTTGACCAGCAGGATGCGCAGGGTCAGGCGCCAGCCGATGCGATGCCAGAGCAGCCCCATCACCAGTACCACCGCGACCAGCAGCAGCTCGGCGAGCTTGAGGCGGTAATCGGCAAAGAGCTGGCTCCACTGGCTGCGCTGATCCTGCCAGATCACCCCGTCATGCTCGTCGGCCAGACGGGCCAGTGCGGCGGCATCGTGAATGCCGGCCAGCGGCACCCAGATCCCGACCCGGCCATCGGGCAGGGCGTACCAGAGCAGACGGCTCCCCTCGCTGACCGGGCTGGTTAGCCACGCTTCGGGGGTCAGCAGATCCAGGGGGCGAGCGCTGGCCTCCACCGGTACACCGGCCGCCTTGAGGGCGGAAATGACGCCCGGTTGCAGCGCCATGATAGCCTGATGATCCGCCTGCTGGCGGGCCCTCGAGGGGAGCCACTGGCTGATGGCCACAAACTGGTCGAGCACCTTGTGCTGGCGGGCCAACTCAAGCTGGTCCGCCAGCGTCTCGAGGCGGGTGAGGGCCTGCTCGCCATCGCTGCCCACCACCAGATAGCCGGTCATGCCGCCCTGCTGGCCGGTGAGTTGCTGGATCTGGCGCTCCTGCGCCTGCAGCTCGTGGGGCAGGGGTTGCAGCTTCTGGATATCGTCATCCACCGCGAGGCGGCTGATGCCGATGGCGCTGATCACCAGCACCAGTAGCGGCAGCCAGCGGCGCAGGCCGCCCGGGCGCAGCCAGGCTTCAATCCAGCACCCCTGCCAGTGGCGGATGGGCAAGGCACCCTGCGGCAGGTCGCCCAGCCAGTAGGGGAACACCAGCAGCACGGTCAGGAAGGCGGCCAGCAAGCCTGCCAGCGCGCAGATGGCGAGCTGCTGCAGCCCCGGGAAGGGGGCGAGCCAGAGCAGGGCATAGCCGATCAGGGTGGTGAGCAGCGCCAGACTCAGCCCCGGCAGCAGGTGGGCGCGGGTCTGCGCCGGTGTCTCGTGGCCATGCAGGCGCCGCTCGCTCAGGAAGTGGATGGCATAGTCGATGGAGATGCCGATGAGGCTTGAGCTGATCACCAGGGTGAAGACGTGGATCTCGCCAAATACCAGCAGTACGGCGCCGAGCCCCCACAACATCCCCATCGTCAGCGGCAGCAGGGAGAGCAGCAGGGCGCGCACCGAGCGAAACGCCAGCCAGATGAGCACGATGACCCCGACAAGGGAGCCCAGTCCGATGGTCGAGATATCCTGCTCGGCGAGCGAGCTGGCGTGCTGGCTGTAGAAGAGGGTGCCGCGGCGCAGCAGTTCGACGCCCGGATAGTGCTGGCGCAACTGCTGCTCGGCGGTTGCCAGCTCGCTGAGCAGCTGGCGGTTGCGCGCCATGTCGAAAGCGGAGAGGTTGAGCTCGGCCCGCACCATATACCAGCGGCGGCCATCCGGCCCCGTGCTGCTGAGCCAGCCATCGTCATCCAGCTGTATCGGACTCTTCTGCTCCAGCACTGCGGCGCGGGTCAGCAGCAGGGGATCGGCCTGCCACTCGGCGCGCGAGACGCCGCCGAAGGGGGAGTAGATCTGCCCCAGCACCCACTGACTCCACCCCTCCGGGCCACTGGCCAGCCGTGCCCGTGCGCTCGGCGTGAGGTGTTGCCACGCCATCTGCCGCATGTAGCTCTGCCAGGCGCCGGCGAGGGTCGGCTGCGCCGCCTTCAGATGTTCCAGTGAGTCGATGGCTGCCAGCTGCTTGCTCCACGCGGTCGCGGCAGCTTCGCCATTTTCGCCTACGGGCAGGCTCACCAGCCACACCAGTTGCCGGTCGAGGTTGGCGAGTAGTCCGGCCCGGATTTCCGGATGCCACTGCTGGTGCTCCTCTTTGGGCAGCAGATCCATCACGCTGGTATTGAAGCGGGCGCGGGGCAGGGCC